>NZ_JACHNE010000001.1:5754482-6072643 GCF_014205255.1 Streptomyces caelestis
TCTTCTTGGAGTTCTGCTCGCAGGCTTCGTTGAACCCTTCGGTGCTGTCGAGGAGTTCGGTGCGCTCGGCGGCGTCGTCGGGGGTCCCGTCCTGCTGGAAGTACGCGTCGAGCTGCTGGTCGTTCTGGCAGATCACGGGGGCGCTGCGGCCGACTCCGCGGGGGTCGAAGCTGACCAGGTCGTAGCGGGTGCGCAGGGCCTCGAAGTCCTCCGCGAAGGACGGCAGCGAGGTGACGCCCGAGCCGCCGGGGCCGCCGAAGTTGAAGATCAGCGAGCCGATGCGTGCGCTCCCGTCGCCGCTGCTCCTGGCCCGGATCAGCGCGAGGCCGATCGTGTCGCCCTTGGGGTCGTCCCAGTCGAGCGGGGCCTTCATGGTGGCGCACTGCCACTCGCCGCCGTCCGGCAGCGGTGAGGGCGCGGCGCCTCCTCCCTGCGCGTCGGACGGAGTCGGGCAGTCCTCCCAGCTCAGCTCCTGCTGCGTCAGGTCCTCGTCCTCGGCCTCGTCGTCACCGCAGCCGGCCAGCACGGTGGACAGCAGCACGGCGGTGGCGGTCAGTGCGGCGGCGCGCAGCCGGAGGAGGGCGGGCATGGTTCCATCCTGCGGCGGTCCGGGGCGGGGCGCTCGGGACGCGTGCCGTACGAGGTAAGAGGGTTCCGTGAGGCTAAAGGGCCTGCTTGCGCGTCAGATGGTTGAAGGCCAGCCAGCCCGGCAGCACGGGCAGCCACAGCGTCAGCAGGCGGAACAGCAGGACCGCCGGTGCCGCGACCTCCTTAGGCAGCCCGACGGCGATCAGACCGACCGTCAGGGTCGCCTCGACCGCCCCCACACCGCCCGGCGTCGGCGCCGCGGACCCCAGGGCGTTGCCCGCGAGGAAGACGACGGCGACGCTGGCGAGGCTGATCGACGTGGACTCGTCGCCGAACGCGCGGATCGACGCGTCCAGGCACATCACGAAACAGGCGGTCAGCAACAGCATGCCGCCGATGCCGGTGACCAGCTTCTGCGGCCGCTGGAGCACGTCCAGCATGCGCGGCACGACACCGGCGAACAGCGACCTCACACGCGTGACGACGAACTTCCGCAGGAACGGCACAGAGGTCACCACGAGCACGAGCACCGCCACCGTCAGCAGACCGGCGATGACCGTCCGGGACGGCGACAGCGACGGCGTCTTCTCGGTGCCGGTCAGATAGCCGAAGGCAAGCAGCATCAGGATGTGGCAGCCGAGCCCGAACAGCTGCGACGCTCCGACGCTCGCCACCGCGAGCCCCGGCCGCACTCCCGCGCGCTGGAGGAAGCGCGTGTTCAGGGCGACACCGCCCACCGCCGCCGGGGCGACGATCTTCACGAAGGACCCGGCGACCTGCGCCGCCACGGTCCGCACGAACGGCACCCGCTCGGGCACGAACCCCAGCAGAGCCATCGCCGCCGCGACGTAGCTGACCATCGAGAACAGCACGGCCGCGGCGACCCAGCCCCACTCGGCGTTCGCGATGAGCGGCCCGAACTCGATGTGCGTGAGCTGCGTCAGCAGGAAGTACGCGCCGATCGCTCCGGCCATGAAACTGATCAGCGTGCGCGGCCGCACCCGCTCCAGCCGGGCCGGCTCGACCGGTGCCTGCGGCCTGATCCGCAGCACCTCGTGCCGGATCTGCGTGAGCAGGTCCTCCTCGCGCGCCTCCTCCAGGGCCTCGTCGATGGCACGCTTCTCGGCCCGCTGCTCCGCCCGTACGGCCTTCTTGTCGGGTTTCTCCAAGACCGGTACGGCGTCGTCCGAGGCGTCCTCCAGACGGGCCTGCTTGGCCTGCCGGGACGCCTCCAGGACCGCTTCGCGCTCGCGCTGTGCCCGCTCCCGGGCCAGTCTGCGCAACGTCGCGCGCGTGGAGCGGCTGAGCGCGATGGGCTGGAGCATGGGCAGACAGTCCGCCACCGCGTCGGGGCCGAGCACCTCGACCGCCGAGGCGACTGCCCGCTCGGCGCCCACCCGCAGGCCGAGGGTCACCAGCAGCTGGGACGTGTCCATGCGCAGCAGCAGGTCGCCGGCCGCGATCTCGCCGACGCGCAGATCGGTGAGGATCACCGTGCCGGAACGATCCACCAGAATCGCGTCGCCGACCAGCCTGCGGTGCGCGATGCGCCGGGACTGCAGAGCCTTCACCTGGTGCCAGGTGTCGCTCAGCAGATCGTCCGTGATCTCCTCGTCCGGCAGGGAGTCCAGGGTGCGGCCGCCGCTGTGCTCGTAGACGAGCATCACCGCGTCGGGACCGAGCTCGGAGGTGGCGATCAGCTTGGGCGCGTTGGCGCCGGCCGCGATCGCCGCGTACGCCAGCAGCGCTTCCTGTTCCAGGGCCTGGCGCAGCGACTGGAGGCTGCTGCGGGTGGCGAAGCCGCGCAGGGTCAGATTGCGCCAGGCGCGGTAGAAGAAGCCCTGGGCCTGCTGCTCCCGGTCGACCACGGTCACGTCCAGAGGCGGGCCGTCCTCGAGCGTGACGAAGTAGCGCCGCCCGCGGTCCCCGGTGTCCGGGTTGTGGTCCGGAGTGTCCTCGCGTGACGCGCTGACCGGGCGGAAGCCGACGGTCCGCAGGCCCGCCATCAGGGTCTGCCCGGTGGGCCGGACGTTGGGCGAGCCGACCGCGTAGAGCGTGCCGTAGGCCACGGTCCAGCCCATCAGCACCGTCAGGATGATCGAGAACGGTGTCGTGTAGCCGGTGACGAGCATCGAGAAGGCGTCGAGGAGCAGCACGACCCACAGCACCGTGCGCCATCTGGGGCGGCGCGACATGCCGACGGCCGTCATGTACGCGATGACCGGCGCCAGATAGCCGTGCACGGGGTCGGTGAGCGCGTGGATGTCGCCGGGGGAGGGCTGGGTGAGCGCCTCCTGGATCGAGTCGGGGGCGGCGCGGGCGACCCACAGGTCGGTGGCGAGGGTCACACCGTGGGCGAGGACGGCAGCGAGCACGCCGTCGGCGATCCTGAGCCCGTCCCGTTTGATCAGCCGCTCGATGGCGAAGGCGACCGGCACCAGCAGGATCGCGATGCTGGAGGCCAGCCCCGCGACCTTGATGAGCAGGTCGGGCGCCTGGCCCGTGCCCTTGTTGATGTCCTGTTCGAGGCCCGAGGTGGTGCCGTGCGCGAACGCGGCGATTCCGATCAGCAGCGCGACGGCGAGCACGCCCACCAGGAGCCGCATCAGATCGGACGGGCGGTGCACGCGCGCGGGGAGCAGCGGTTCGTCGCCCTCCACCTCGTCGATGTGCACGGTGTCCTCGTCCTCGGGAGCCGTCGGGGCCTTGTTGCCGGACGTGGCTGCGGTCGGAGCCTTCGTGCCGGACTTCTCGGCTGCGGTCGGAGTCCTCCCGCCGGCCTTCTCGGTTGCGATCGGGGCCTTCGTGCCGGACTCCCCGGCGGCAGTCCCGGCCTGGTCACCGGCCCGCTTCCGGCCGTTGTCGGGGGTGCCCGGGCGCGACGAAGCGTCAGAGGTGCCCTCCGCGTCCTCGGGGTGCGCACCCTGCTGCTTCATCGTCTCTTCTTGGTCTCGTATCACCGGTCACCGCCCGCACGATGGTGGCATGCCGCACCGACACACGGGGGCATCAGGGTGCACATGCGGGGGCGGACAGTCTGCCCGACGCGCTCCTGCCGGGCGAGGGAAACGCTCCGGAGCACGCCCGTCCCGTTGTCGGTGGGGTGGGGCAGGATGGGGCGGATGAGTGAGGAGAGTCTTCCGGAGGACGCCGGCGCGCAGGGCGCCCACGCGGGGTACGACGACACCCGTGAGGAGCCCGGGGAAGCGCTGCCCGCGTACGCCGATCGGGTCCTGGACGTCGCCGAACTGATCCCGCCGGGCCGTGTCATGACATACGGGGACGTCGCCGAGTGGCTGGAGGAGGGCGGTCCGCGGCAGGTCGGCCGCGTGATGGCTCTCTACGGCGGAGCCGTTCCCTGGTGGCGCGTGGTCCGGGCGGACGGCGTCCTGCTCCCGGGGCACGAGCAGCGGGCGCTCGGCCACTACCGCGCGGAGGGCACGCCCCTGAAAGAGGCGAGCCGGGCCGCCGAGGGCCACCTGCCGCGCCTCGACATGAGACGGGCGCGCTGGGACGGCGGCGAACGCGCGGAGGGTCACACCTGACAGCTTCCGCCATCGGGCGCCCTCGCGTGTGACGCGTGATCCGGACGGGGGAATCGGGGCACGCCTTCGGCATGACGTACGTTCGTGAGAGGAGGGACATGAGTGCCATGGGCGTCCTGAGTGACTGGCGGGAAGAATCGGAAGCCCTGCTTCCGCCTCGCCCGTCGGCGTAGCGTCGCCTGCACGCGTCCCCGTCACCCCGCGGTCACCGCCCGCCACGCGCGGTGGCCCGTCAACCAGCACTTCCACCAGGACCGGCGAACCACGTGAGCTCCTCTTTCTCCTCCAGCGGCCTGTCGCACCCCCGCGTGCGGCGGGGGAGCCGTGGCGCTTACCGATTGGTACGTACCCCTCCTGCCCGGCTGGACCCCCCTCTTTTGGACGCCTCGCAGCGCTCCGTGGTTGACCACACCACCGGCCCGCTGCTGGTTCTCGCGGGTCCGGGCACCGGCAAGACCACCACGCTCGTCGAGTCCGTGGCCGAGCGCATCGCCCGGGGCGGGGACCCCGAGCGCGTCCTGGTGCTCACCTTCAGCCGCAGGGCGGCCGTCGAGCTGCGCGACCGCATGGCCCTGCGGAGCGGCGCGGCCCGCGCTCCCCAGGCGACCACCTTCCACTCGTTCTGCTACGCCCTGGTCCGCGCCCACCAGGACAGCGACCTGTTCGTGGAGCCGCTGCGGCTGCTGTCCGGCCCCGAGCAGGACGTCTCGGTCCGGGAGATGCTCGCCGGCCAGGTGGACCTGGAGCGGCTGGGCCTCGCGCACGTGCGCTGGCCGGACGAACTGCGCGCCTGCCTGACCACCCGCGGTTTCGCCGACGAGGTCCGCGCGGTCCTCGCCCGCACCCGTGAACTGGGTCTCGGCCCTCAAGCCCTGGACGCCTTCGCCCGCCGCACGGGACGCCCCGACTGGCGCGCCGCCGCCGCCTTCCTCGCCGAGTACCTCGACGTACTCGACCTCCAGGGCGTGATCGACTACGCGGAACTCGTCCACCGCGCGGTGCTCCTCGCCCGCCGGCCCGAGGTGGCCGCGCGGCTCGCCGCCCGGTACGACGCCGTCTACGTCGACGAGTACCAGGACACCGATCCCGCTCAGGTACGGCTCCTGCACGCACTGGCCGGCGGCGGCCGTACGCTCGTCGCCTTCGGAGACCCCGACCAGTCGATCTACGCGTTCCGCGGGGCGGACGTGAACGGCATCCTCGACTTCCCGCACGCCTTCCCGCGCGCGGACGGCCGCCCGGCCCCGGTCGCGGTGCTGCGCACGTCCCGCCGCTCCGGCGCCGCCCTGCTGGCCGCCACCCGGCTGCTGACCCAGCGCATGCCGCTGACCCGCCTGCCCGCCGAGAAGGTGCGTGCCCACCGCGAACTCGCCCCCGTTCGGGACGGCGGCCGCGTCGAGGCGTACACGTACCCGACGTCCGGGACGGAGCTGGACAACATCGCCGACATCCTCCGCAGGGCCCACCTCGAAGACGGTGTCCCCTGGAGCGAGATGGCCGTCCTGGTGCGCGCCGGCTCCCGCACCATCCCGACGGTCCGCCGCGCCCTCACGGCGGCCGGCGTACCCGTGGACGTCGACGGCGACGACGTGCCCCTGCGCCACGAACCGGCGGTGGCACCGCTGCTGACGGCGCTGCGGGCGGTGGCCACGGCGGAGGCGGGGACTTGTGGGACGGGACCCGCTGAGCCCCAGGACTCCGAGAGGGACACCTCCTCCGAGGACGCCCCTTCCACGTGGCCGGACACCTGCTGGCTCGACACCGAGACCGCCCTCACCCTCCTCACCTCCCCGCTGGCGAGCATGGACGCCGCAGACCTGCGCCGCCTCGGCCGGGCCCTGCGCGACGAGGAACGGGCCGCGGGCAACCCGCTGCCGCCGCCCTCCGACCTGCTGCTCGCGCGGGCGCTCGCCGAGCCGGAGCGCCTCGCCGTGCACGACCCCACGTACGCGCGCGGCGCCCAGCGCCTCGGCGCGCTGCTGGGCAAGGCCCGGGAGCGGCTGGCGGGCGGCGGGACGGCCGAGGAGGCCCTGTGGGACCTGTGGGAGGGCACGCCGTGGCCCACGCGGCTGGAGCGGGCCGCCCGCCGGGGCGGCGCGGCCGGGCGCAACGCGGACCGCGATCTGGACGCCGTGTGCGCGCTGTTCGCGACCGCGGCCCGTGCCGAGGAGCGCACCGGCGGCCGGGGCGCCCTCAACTTCCTGGAGGAGATCGAGGCCGAGGACATCGCCGCCGACACCCTCACGCGGCGTGCCGTACGCCCCGACGCCGTCCGCCTGATGACCGCGCACCGCTCCAAGGGCCTGGAATGGCGCCTCGTGGTCGTCGCGGGCGTCCAGGAGGGCCTGTGGCCGGACCTGCGCCGCCGCGGCTCCCTGCTGGAGGCCGACCGCATCGGCCGCGACGGACTCGCCGAACCCCTCACCCCGGGCGCGCTGCTCGCCGAGGAGCGCCGCCTGTTCTACGTGGCCGCCACGCGCGCGGGGGAACGCCTCGTCGTGACGGCGGTCAAGGCCCCGGCGGACGACGGTGACCAGCCCTCCCGCTTCCTGACCGAACTCGGCGTCGAACCCAAGGACGTCACCGGACGCCCGCGCCGCCCCCTCTCCGTCGCGGCACTCGTCGCCGAGCTGCGCGCCACCACCGTCGACCCGCGTGTCTCCGACGCGCTCCGGGAGGCCGCAGCCCGCCGCCTCGCCCGGCTCGCCGCCCTCGCCGACGAGGACGGCCGCCCCTTGGTGCCGTCCGCGCACCCCTACCGCTGGTGGGGCATGTTCGAGCCGACGGAGTCCAAGGTGCCGCTGCGCGACCGCGACCAGCCCGTCGTGCTCTCCGGCAGCGCCCTCGACCAGCTCGCCAACACCTGTGCCCTGCAATGGTTCCTCGGCCGCGAGGTGAAGGCCGACGCGCCCGCGACCGCCGCCCAGGGCTTCGGCAACGTGGTGCACGTCCTCGCCGACGAGGTCGCCTCCGGGCACACCCCGGCCGACCTCTCCGTCCTCATGGAACGGCTTGACTCCGTGTGGAACGCCCTCGCCTTCGACGCGCCGTGGAAGTCGGAGCAGGAGAAGGACAACGCGCGCGTGGCGCTCGAACGGTTCCTGAAGTGGCACGTCATGGACCGCATCGGACGTACCCCGGTGGCCAGCGAGCACGACTTCGACGTCACCCTCGAAGCCGGCGACTACCAGGTGCGCATCCGCGGCCAGATGGACCGCGTGGAGGCCGACGGCGAGGGCCGTGCCTACGTCGTCGACTTCAAGACCGGCAAACAGGCGCCCACCGGCAAGGAGGTGGAACGCCACCCGCAGCTCGCGGTCTACCAACTGGCGGTCCGCGAGGGCGCCGTCGACGACGTCTTCGACGGTGTGCGGCCCGAGCCCGGCGGCGCCGAACTCGTCCATCTGCGCCAGGGCGCCGCCCAGCGCGACGGCGGTGAGACCCTGCCCAAGGTGCAGGCCCAGGAGCCGCTGGAGGGGGAGTGGGTCGGCGACCTGTTGGCCACCGCGGCCGGCAAGGTCCTCGACGAACGGTTCACACCGACCGCCGGACAGCACTGCGCGCACTGCGCGTTCCGGGCCTCGTGCAGCGCGCGGCAGGAGGGCCGCCAGGTCGTCGAGTGACCTATCGCACCACGTGTGCTGACCTGCGCTTCTTCCGCCCCGGGAAGCGATCCGGCCGCCGCTGTCAGTGGCCGCCGCTAGCCTCTCTGACGTGTCCGCCCGTATCTCCGATCCCGAACAGCTCAAAGAACTCCTCGGCATCCCGTTCACCCCCGAGCAGATGGCCTGCATCACCGCGCCGCCCGCCCCGCAGGTGATCGTGGCCGGAGCCGGCTCGGGCAAGACGACGGTGATGGCGGCACGCGTGGTGTGGCTGGTCGGCACCGGCCAGGTCGCACCCGAGCAGGTGCTCGGCCTCACTTTCACCAACAAGGCAGCCGCCGAACTCGCCGAGCGCGTCCGCAAGGCGCTGGTCAAGGCCGGCGTCACCGACCCGGACGCCATCGACCCGGACAACCCGCCGGGCGAGCCGGTGATCTCCACGTACCACGCCTTCGCGGGCCGCCTGCTCACCGACCACGGCCTGCGCATCGGTCTCGAGCCCACGTCCCGGCTGCTCGCCGACGCGACCCGTTTCCAGCTCGCCGCGCGCGTGCTGCGCGAAGCCCCGGGGAGCTACCCGGCCCTGACCCGTTCCTTCCCGGACCTGGTCGGCGACCTCCTCGCCCTCGACGCCGAACTCTCCGAACACCTCGTGCGCCCGGAAGCGCTGCGCGCGTACGACGCCGAGCTGCTGCTGACCCTGCGCGGCGGCAAGCTCACCAACGGCGACCTGCGCAAGGTCCCCGAGGCGGCAGCCGCCCGCCGTGAACTGGCCGACCTGGTGACCCGCTACCGGGCCGCCAAGCGCGAGCGGGACCTGCTCGACTTCGGCGACCAGATCGCCCTGTCGGCCCGGCTCGCGAAGATCCCCGAAGTGGGCCGTGTCCTGCGCGACGAGTTCCGGGTGGTGCTGCTCGACGAGTACCAGGACACCTCGGTCGCCCAACGCGTCCTCCTGGCAGGTCTGTTCGGCGAGGGCACCGGCCACCCCGTCACCGCCGTCGGCGACCCCTGCCAGGCGATCTACGGCTGGCGCGGCGCCTCCGTCGCCAACCTGGACGACTTCCCCGAGCATTTCGCCCACGCCGGCGGCCGCCCCGCAACCCGGCAGGCGCTCAGCGAGAACCGCCGCAGCGGCGGCCGCCTCCTCGACCTCGCGAACGGCCTCGCGGAGCCCCTGCGCGCCCTGCACGCGGGCGTGGAGGCCCTCCGCCCGGCCCCCGGAGCCGAACGCGACGGCATGGTGCGCTGCGCCCTGCTGCGCACGCACGCCGAGGAGATCGACTGGGCCGCCGACTCCGTCGCCCACCTCGTACGGACCGGGACGGCTCCCGGCGAAATCGCGGTCCTGTGCCGCACGGCGACCGACTTCGCGGAGATCCAGGGCGCCCTGGTCGCCCGGGACATCCCGGTCGAGGTGGTCGGCCTGTCCGGGCTGCTGCACCTGCCGGAGATCGCCGACCTCGTCGCCGTCTGCGAGGTCCTCCAGGACCCCGGCGCCAACGCCTCCCTGGTGCGTCTGCTGACCGGCCCGCGCTGGCGCATCGGCCCGCGCGACCTCGCCCTGCTGGGGCGGCGCGCCCGGCTCCTGGTGTCCCACGCGCGCGTGGCGGGCGACGACGATCCGGACCGCCGGCTCGCCGAGGCCGTCGAGGGGGTCGACCCGGCCGAGGTGATCTCGCTCGCGGACGCCCTCGACACGTTCCTGGAGACGCCGCTGGACGGCCACGGGGACGACGACGGGCTGCCCTTCTCGCCCGACGCGCGCGTGCGCTTCGCCCGGCTCGCCACCGAGCTGCGCGAGCTGCGCCGCTCCCTGGCCGACCCGCTGATGGACGTCCTGCACCGCGTCCTCGCCGTCACCGGCCTGGAGGTCGAGCTGTCGGCGTCCCCGCACGCTCTGGCCGCCCGCCGCCGCGAGACCCTCTCCAACTTCCTGGACGTCGCCGCCTCCTTCGCCGCCGGCGACAACGAGGCCACCCTTCTCGCCTTCCTCGGCTTCCTGCGCACCGCCGCCCAGTACGAGAAGGGCCTCGACAACGCCCTCCCCGGCGGCGAGAACACCGTCAAGGTGCTCACCGCCCACAAGTCCAAGGGCCTGGAGTGGGACGTCGTGGTCGTCCCCGGGCTGGTCACCGGCACCTTCCCCAGCAGCCAGGGCCGCGAGAAGTGGACCTCCCAGGGCAAGGTCCTGCCGCACCGGCTGCGCGGCGACGCCGACACCCTGCCCGACGTGGAGTCCTGGGACGCCAGAGGCCTGAAGGCCTTCCACGAGGCCATGAAGGACCACCAGCACACCGAGGAACTCCGCCTCGGCTACGTCACCTTCACGCGCCCCCGCTCGCTGCTCCTGGGCTCCGGCCACTGGTGGGGACCCACGCAGAAGAAGCGCCGCGGACCGTCCGCGTTCCTCCAGGCCCTCCACGAGCACTGCGCCGCCGGGTACGGCGAGATCGAGGCGTGGGCGGACGAACCCGCCGAGGACGAGGAGAACCCGGCCCTGCACCAGGGCACCGCCGACCAGGTGTGGCCCCTGCCCCTGGACGAGGTGGCCCTGGCCCGTCGCCGCGCGGCCGCCGCGACCGTCCTGGCGCACCTGGAGGACCTCGCGTCCCACGAGGACGGCCACCCCGCGGCCGTGCACGACCCGGACGAGGCCGGCGACCCGGAGTGGCCGCCGCCCCCCGAGGACGACGAGCCTCCGTACGACGAACCGGACCCGTACGACGAACCGGACCCGTTCGACGACGATCCCTTCGACGACGCCCCCTCCGCAGAAGACCCCTTTGAGAGCGATGCCCTCGCGGAGGATCCGGCCGCCCGGGACGCGCGGCCCGCGGACCGCCCCACGGTTCCCCACCAGGCGGCGCTACCGGAGCCCCCAGCCACGCGCCCACATCCCACGGCCCCGGACCACCCGCATCTCACGCCCGAGGAGGCCCGCACCGTCGCCTCCTGGGACCGCGACCTCGACGCCCTCACCGGAGAACTCCTGCGCGCCCGCGACAGCGTCACCGAGGTCCCCCTGCCCGCGTCGCTCACCGCCTCCCAGCTGCTGCTCCTGGCCGCCGACCCGGACGGCCTCGCGCAGGAGCTGGCCCGCCCCATGCCCCGCCCGCCGCAGCCCGCCGCACGCCGCGGCACCCGCTTCCACGCCTGGGTCGAGGCCCGCTTCGAAGCGCTGAAGCTGCCGTTCCTGGAGCCCGGGGACCTGCCCGGCAGCGACGCCGAGATCGCCGACGAACAGGACCTGGAAGCCCTCAAGGACGCCTTCGAACGCACCGGGTACGCGCACCGCACGCCCTACCGGGTGGAGGCACCCTTCCAGCTCGAGATCGCAGGCCGCGTCGTACGGGGCCGCATCGACGCCGTCTACAAGGAGGTCGACGGTCAGGAGACGACGTACGAGATCGTCGACTGGAAGACGAACCGCACCCGCACCGCAGACCCGCTCCAGCTGGCCGTCTACCGCGTCGCCTGGGCCGAGCAGCAGGGCGTGCCGCTGGAGTCGGTCACGGCCGCGTTCCTGTACGTGCGCAGCGGCGAGATCGTACGGCCGGACGATCTGCCGGACCGGGCCGCGCTGGAGCGGCTGCTGCTCGGGGAGCCGTCCGGTGAGGAACCGCACTCCGAGGACGTCAGTGCGGGCCGATAGGCTCGTGACCATGAGCCAGACCCCGGACAGTGTCGTCCGTACGTACATCGAGCAGCACCGCGCCGCCTTCCTCGACGACCTCGCCGAGTGGCTGCGCATCCCGTCGGTGTCGGCCCAGCCGGACCACGCGCCCGACGTACGACGCAGCGCCGACTGGCTCGCCGCCAAGCTCAAGGAGACCGGGTTCCCGACGACTGAGGTCTGGCCGACCCCGGGCGCGCCGGCCGTCTTCGCCGAGTGGCCCTGTGACGACCCGCAGGCCCCCACGGTGCTGGTCTACGGCCACCACGACGTGCAGCCCGCCGCCCGGGAGGACGGCTGGGACAGCGACCCCTTCGAACCGGTCGTCCGCGAGAACCGCCTCTACGCGCGCGGGGCGGCCGACGACAAGGGCCAGGTGTTCTTCCACACCCTCGGTGTCCGCGCCCACCTCGCCGCCACCGGCCGCACCACCCCCGCGGTGCACCTGAAGCTGCTGATCGAGGGCGAGGAGGAGTCCGGCTCGCCGCACTTCCGGGCCCTCGTCGAGCAGCACGCCGAGCGGCTCACCGCCGACGCCGTGATCGTCTCCGACACCGGCATGTGGTCCGAGGACACCCCCACCGTGTGCACCGGCATGCGCGGCCTCGCCGAGTGCGAGATACGTCTGCACGGCCCCGACCAGGACATCCACTCCGGCTCCTTCGGCGGCGCCGTGCCCAACCCGGCGACCGCCGCGGCCCGCCTCGTCGCCGCCCTGCACGACGAGCACGCGCGGGTGGCGATCCCGGGCTTCTACGACGGCGTGGTCGAACTCACCGACCGCGAGCGGGAACTCTTCGCCGAGCTGCCCTTCGACGAGCGGCAGTGGCTGCGCGCCGCCAAGTCGTACGCCACCCAGGGCGAGGCCGGGTACACCACCCTGGAGCGCGTCTGGGCCCGCCCCACCGCGGAGGTCAACGGCATCGGCGGCGGCTACCAGGGCCCCGGCAGCAAGACCATCGTGCCGTCCTCCGCCATGGTGAAGCTGTCCTTCCGGCTGGTGGCGGGCCAGGACCCCGGCCACGTCGAGAAGGCCGTCCGCGCCTGGGCCGAGCAGCAGGTGCCCGCCGGGATCCGCTGCGAGATCACGTTCAGCGGGGCCACGCGCCCGTGCCTGACGCCGCTGGACCACCCGGCCCTCCAGTCGGTCGCCCGCGCGATGGGCCGGGCCTTCGGGAAGCCGGTCCGCTTCACGCGCGAGGGAGGCTCCGGACCCGCTGCGGACCTCCAGGACGTCCTCGGCGCACCCGTGCTCTTCCTCGGCATCTCCGTCCCGTCCGACGGCTGGCACGCCCCGAACGAGAAAGTCGAACTCGACCTGCTCCTCAAAGGCGTCGAGACCACCGCATACCTGTGGGGCGACCTCGCCGAGCACTGGCGCCATGTGCCCTGAGCGTCCCGTGCCGTCCGGACCGGCAGCGCGCGCGGGGCACACTGGAAGAGCCGCCCCAGCACCGCGCAACCCCGCCGGACCCGGTCGCCTCCCGCCGTACGTCCCGCTGATCAGCCCGCCGAACCCGACCGTCCCACCGGGGAGTTGGAAGCACCCGTGACCACCTGGACCGACCAGAACGCCGACCGACCCATCTCGCTCACCGCACCGAGCGGCATCGACCGGGCCGCACACCACCGGCTCGACGAGGCCTGGCTCGCGGCGGCGTGGAGCCACCCCTCCACGCGCTGTTTCGTGGTCTCCGGCGGCCAGGTCCTCATCGACGAGACGCCGGACGGGCGCACCGAACTCGTCATGACGCCTTCCTTCGAGGCCCCCCTCACCGAGGCTCACCGCTACTTCCTCGGCAACGACGAGGACGGCGTCAGCTACTTCGCCCTCCAGAAGGACTCCCTGCCCGGGCGCATGGACCAGTCCGCGCGGCCGGCGGGGCTGCGTGAGGCGGGCCTGCTCCTGTCGGCCCGGGACGTGGGCCTGATGGTGCACGCGGTCGGCCTGGAGAACTGGCAGCGCACCCACCGTTTCTGCTCGCGCTGCGGCGAGCGCACCGTCATCGCCGCGGCCGGTCACATCCGCCGCTGCCAGGCCTGCGGTGCGGAGCACTACCCGCGTACGGACCCCGCCGTGATCATGGCCGTGACCGACGAGGACGACCGCATCCTGCTCGGCCGCCAGGTGCACTGGCCCGAGGGCCGCTTCTCGACGCTCGCCGGTTTCGTCGAGCCCGGCGAGTCCATCGAGCAGTCGGTGCGCCGCGAGGTCCACGAGGAGGTCGGCATCACCGTCGGCCAGGTCGAGTACGTCGCCAGCCAGCCCTGGCCCTTCCCGTCCAGCCTCATGCTGGGCTTCCTGGCCCGCGCCACCTCGACCGAGATAGACGTCGACGGCGACGAGATCCACGAGGCCCGCTGGTTCTCCCGCGACGAACTGCGCGCCGCCTTCGAGTCGGGCGAGGTGCTCCCGCCGTACGGCATCTCGATCGCGGCCCGCCTGATCGAGCTCTGGTACGGCAAGCCGCTCCCGATGAGAAGCGCCGCCTGACGGAGGCCACCCGCGTGTTGGACCCGTACTGGAACCACAACGTCCACCACCACCCCGAGGTGCTCGACGCTGTCCCGGACGGCTGCGGCAAGGCCCTGGACGCGGGCTGCGGCGACGGCCTGCTCACCCGCAAGCTCGCGGTACGTGCGGCATCCGTCACGGGCGTGGACCGCTCGCCGGAGATGATCGAACTCGCCCGCGAGTACGCGCGCGTGCCCGGCAACGTCACGTACCTGAAGGCGGACTTCCTCGCCGACGGGTCCCTGCCCGAGGGCGCCTACGACTTCGTCAGCGCGGTTGCCGTGGTCCACCACGCGCCGTTCGAGGAGGCGGTCACCCGCCTCGCCCGCCTCACCGCGCCCGGCGGCCGCCTGGTGATCGTCGGCATGGCCGCCAACCGGACGGTCCTGGACTGGGTCGTCAGCGCGTGCGGCGTGCCCGCGAGCCAGTGGTACGCCCGCCGGCACGGTGGCAAGCGGGCCCCGGCCGGGATGCCGATGGAAGACGTGCACATGTCCTGGGGAGAGATCCGGCAGGAAGCCCACCGGCTGCTGCCCGGCTGTGACTTCCGCCGCACGCTGCTGTGGCGCTACGTCGTGGTGTGGGACAAACCAGCGGGCCGACCACGAGAAGGCGGCCCCTGAGACGCCTCAGGAACCGCCTTCCCGGCACAACCGAACGGCGACTAGACGCCGACCTTCTGCT
Organism: Streptomyces caelestis; assembly: GCF_014205255.1. GTDB lineage: Bacteria > Actinomycetota > Actinomycetes > Streptomycetales > Streptomycetaceae > Streptomyces > Streptomyces caelestis. The sequence continues at coordinate 5,769,096 of NZ_JACHNE010000001.1, forward strand.
TCACCTGAGCCAGCGACGGGTTGGTGAGGGTGGAGCCGTCCGGGAACAGAACGGTGGGCACCGTCTGGTTTCCGCCATTCGCCTTCTCCACGAATGCGGCGGACTCCGGGTCCTGCTCGATGTTGATCTCGGTGTACGCGATGCCCTCGCGGTCCATCTGGCTCTTCAGCCGACGGCAGTAGCCGCACCACGTGGTGCTGTACATCGTCACAGTGCCCGGCATGTCTCTCGTGCTCCTTCAGTGCTCGGGGACGGGTGCTCGCAGTGGTGGAACGTACGTGAAAGAGCAACCATTCCCGGTGCCCGCGCCCTGCCGGACGTGACGCCTGCCGCATTAGTACGACTATCGGTGCCTGCCTGTGGACAACCGGCACAGCCGTCTCGCGGGACCTGGCAGCATGGCTGTGTGACAGCAGCAACGCGCTCCACCCTGTTCCCGCAGGTACCGGACTCCGCCGACGCGGTGCTCGAAGGGCTCGACCCCGAGCAGCGCGAGGTGGCCACGGCCCTGCACGGTCCGGTGTGCGTCCTGGCGGGCGCCGGCACGGGCAAGACCCGGGCGATCACCCACCGCATCGCCTACGGAGTGCGCGCCGGCATCCTGCACCCCTCCAGCGTGCTCGCCGTCACGTTCACCAATCGCGCCGCCGGGGAGATGCGGGGCCGGCTCCGCCAGCTCGGCGCCGCCGGTGTCCAGGCGCGTACGTTCCACTCGGCGGCGCTGCGTCAGCTCCAGTACTTCTGGCCGAAAGCGATCGGCGGCTCCATGCCCAGGCTCGTCGACCGCAAGGTCCAGCTCGTCGCGGACGCGGCCGCCGCCTGCCGCATCCGGCTCGACCGTGGGGAGCTGCGGGACGTCACCGCCGAGATCGAGTGGTCCAAGGTCACCCAGACCGTCCCCGCCGACTACGCGCCCGCCGCCGCCAAGGTCGGCCGCGAGACCCCCCGCGCCCCCGCCGAGATCGCCCAGCTCTACGCCGCCTACGAGGACGTCAAGCGTGAGCGCGCCGTCATCGACTTCGAGGACGTGCTGCTGCTGACCGTCGCCGTCCTCCAGGACCGGCACGACATCGCGGAGCAAATCCGCGCCCAGTACCAGCACTTCGTGGTCGACGAGTACCAGGACGTCAGCCCCCTCCAGCAGCGCCTGCTGGATCTGTGGCTGGGCGACCGGGACAGCCTGTGCGTGGTCGGCGACGCCAGCCAGACGATTTACTCCTTCACGGGAGCGACACCGGACCACCTGCTCGACTTCCGCACCCGCCATCCCGGCGCCACCGTCGTCAAGCTGGTCCGCGACTACCGCTCCACCCCCCAGGTCGTCCACCTCGCCAACGGCCTGCTCGCCCAGGCGAAGGGCCGGGCCGCCGACCACCGCCTGGAGCTCGTCTCCCAGCGAGCCCCGGGGCCGGAGCCGGTCTACGCCGAGTACACGGACGAGCCCGCCGAGGCGGAAGGCGCGGCCCGCCGTATCCGCGAGCTCATGGACTCGGGGGTCCCGGCCGCCGAGATCGCCGTCCTGTTCCGCACGAACGCGCAGTCCGAGACCTACGAGCAGGCCCTCGCCGACGCCGGGGTGCCCTACCAGCTGCGCGGCGCCGAGCGGTTCTTCGACCGCCCGGAGGTGCGCAAGGCGGGCATCGCCCTGCGCGGCGCGGCCCGCTTCGGCGGCAACGACTCCCTCCTGGACGACGCCGTCGACCTGCCGTCCCAGGTGCGTGCCGTGCTGTCGGGGGAGGGCTGGACGCCGCAACCACCGGCCGGCTCCGGCGCCGTGAGAGAACGCTGGGAGTCCCTGGCCGCCCTGGTGAACCTCGCCCAGGACTTCGCCGCCGCCAAACCCGGCGCCACCCTGGCGGACCTCGTCGCCGAACTCGACGAACGCGCGAACGCCCAGCACGCCCCGACCGTGCAGGGCGTCACCCTCGCCTCCCTGCACTCGGCCAAGGGCCTGGAGTGGGACGTCGTCTTCCTGGTCGGTGTCGCCGAGGGCATGATGCCGATCACCTACGCCAAGACCGACGAACAGATCGAGGAGGAGCGTCGCCTCCTCTACGTCGGCGTCACCCGCGCGCGGGAACGCCTCCACGTCTCCTGGGCCCTGGCCCGTTCCCCCGGCGGCCGCCCCAACCGTCGCCACAGCCGCTTCCTCGACGGGCTGCGCCCGGGGTCGACGGCCACCACGGGCCGTACCGCGGTCGGCAGTGCGGGTGGCATCGAGCGTGGAATCCCCGGAACCAGGGGCTCCGCCCCGAGACGAGTCCAGCGAACGCCCGCCCGCTGCCGAGTCTGCGGCCGCACGCTGACCGACGCGGGCGAGATGAAGCTGATGCGCTGCGACGGCTGCCCGTCCGACATGAACGAAGGCCTTTACGAGCGGCTGCGCGAGTGGCGAGCCGACCAGGCACGACGCAGCGGCCAGCCCGCCTTCTGCGTGTTCACCGACAGGACCCTGATGGCGATCGCCGAGACCGCGCCCGACGACGAGCACGAACTGGCGCGCATCCCGGGCGTGGGGATGCGCAAGCTCAACCGCTACGGAGCCGACGTACTGGCCATCTGTGCAGGCCAGTTCGCCGAAGCGGACACAGATCGGGACTGACACGAACTCGTCGAAAAAATAGTTTGCGCATGCCCCGGCAATCCCCATAGGTTCTTAGGCACGAGAGCAGCGGCCTTCTCGGAGGCCCTGATTCCGTGTTGTACTTGCATACCCGTCGGACTGGTTCACCCGGTCCCCCGAGACGCCGAGAGGAGGCGAGTCCAGTGATCAGCATCAACACCAGCTCCATCAGCACCGTGAAAATGACCGATCGCTCGGCCGTCTCCGCGTGCATGCTCGGCGTTTCGAACCTGGGCACCGGTCTGTCCGGCATTCATGCCGTGCGTCCGGCGTCCTCCTCCGTTGCCCCCGCGGGTCTTCCTGTCCGCGAGCGCAATGAGCGACCGACCAAGGCACTGGAAGCGGCAGTAGTGGCACAGGCGCAGGCCTATGCCTTTACGGCGACCGGTGCCGGATTCCGGAAGCAGACGACGCAGCACCACCTGATGTGGGCCTTCCGTGGGCCAGAACCCTGGAGTGATCCAGCCTGATTCGATCAGGCCGGCGCCTTCAGGGCCGCGGAACCCCATCCGGGATCCGCGGCCCTTCTGTTTGTCCCCGATCAGGGACGACGGACCGAAGGAGCCTCGGGACAAGAAAAGAACCCGGTACCAGCCGCCCCCGGCCAACAGGCCGGAACGACCAGACGAGGAAGACGAACCGTGCAACTCGAAGCGCACGCACCGTCCGTACCGCCTTCCGAAACGATCCCCAAGCCCGGCTCCACGGAGGACTCCGCCTTGACCCCGCTCACCGCGCTCACCGCGCTCGACGACGCCATCGAGAACCTCGGCGTACCCGTCCCGTGCCGCTCCTACGACCCGGAGGTCTTCTTCGCCGAGTCGCCCGCGGACGTCGAGTACGCCAAGTCCCTGTGCCGCACCTGCCCGCTGGTCGAGGCCTGCCTCGCCGGCGCCAAGGAGCGGCGTGAGCCCTGGGGCGTCTGGGGTGGCGAGCTGTTCGTGCAGGGAGTCGTCGTCGCCCGGAAGCGGCCGCGTGGCCGCCCGCGCAAGAACCCGGTCACAGCATGAACACCGCAGGAACGATCGACCGCCCCCTCACGCACGACCCCCAGAAGCAGGCCCCGATGAAGCCGTCCACTTACGAGCCCGCAGGCTCCGCGACCCAAGACTTCACCACCAATGGCGCGAAGGACTCGCGTCAGAACAGGACCCGAGAGATGCAACTCATCCCAGAAGCCATGGCTCGTGCGCATATGCGCGAGCGACTGCAAGAGGCGGAGCGGGAACGCCCGGCCGTGCGCCTGGCGACCGCCCGCCGGATGCAGCGCAGGGCGGAGCGCGCCTCACGGCGTGCCCGCCGGGCGCTCGCCATGGCGGTCATGCAGTAACCGACCTCACCTGAAGCGGTGGCCTCCCGAGCCCGGGAGGCCGAGCTCTCCCCGCGGGGGCCGGTCCGTGCCGAACGGACCGGCCCCCGCGGTGCGTTGTGCCTGCTCTTGGGAGAACCTCAGGTCGATCGAGGGCGCCTGGACTCGAACCGGTGGTGAAGCGCGGGCACCCGGTCAGCCGCGGTGCCCGCTGAGGCTCATGCCTCCGCCACCGCATCCTCGCCGTCCACCGGGTCCTCCGGGACGAACCCCGGCAGCCATTCCTCCAGCTCATCGCGCAGACGCACCGTGGCCCCCAGCTGGCACAGTACGCCGATCGTGCTCAGCGTCACCCGGTGGATCAGCAGATACGCGGGCGGCAGGTTGAGCTGCTTGCCCAGCTGGTAGGCGGGGGAGCGCGGGTCCGCGATGCGGGCCGCCTGGCTGCGCATCCAGCCGCGCGAGAACGTGAACTCCTCGGCCTCGGCCGGTTCGATGATCGGCAGCAGATAGTCCAGGACCGCGTCGGGGTCCAGCTCTATGGTCTTCTTCACGAACCCCTCCACGCACAGGAGCTCGTAGACCGCCTCGGCCTCCCCGTCGAGAGTCATGCGCAGGGACTCGCCGATGGTGGCCGGCAGACCGCCCGGGAGACGGTCGACCGTGCCGAAGTCCAGGACGCCCAGGCGCCAGTCGTCCTCACCGTCCGGGCCGCCGGGCAGCAGCCGGAAGTTGCCCGGGTGCGGATCGGCGTGCAGCAGGCCGGTACGGGCGGGGCCGGAGAACAGGAAACGGGCCAGGAGCTGGCCGGCCCGGTCGCGCTGCTCCTGGGATCCGTCCGAGATGATCTCCGACAGGGGGATGCCGTCGATCCACTCGGTGATCAGGACCTGGTCGGACTGGTGCACCACCTGCGGCACGATCACGTCCGGGTCGTCCGTGAACTCCTCGGCATGGGCCTGCTGGGCCTGGGCCTCCAGGCCGTAGTCCAGCTCCTCCGAGACGCGGTCCTTCAGCTCCGTGATCAGCGGCTTGATGTCCATGCCGGGGATCAGCGGGCCGAGCAGGCGGGAGAAGCGGCTCAGCTGGTTCAGATCGGACAGCAGGGCCTCGCCGGCGCCCGGGTACTGCACCTTGACCGCCACCTCGCGGCCGTCATGCCACACCCCTCGGTGCACCTGGCCGATCGAGGCCGCCGCGGCGGGCTTGTCCTCGAACTCCAGGAACAGCTCGTGCCTGCCCTCGCCGAGCCGCTCCTCGAGCACCGCGTGCACGGTGCGCGTCGGCATCGGCGGCGCCGCCTCCTGGAGCTTGGTCAGCGCGGCCCGGTAGGGGCCGGCGACCTCCTCGGGCAGCGCCGACTCGAAGACGGACAGGGCCTGGCCGAACTTCATCGCGCCGCCTTTGAGCTCGCCGAGCACCTTGAAGAGCTGGTCGGCCGTGCGCTGTTGGAGTTCGCGGCCGACGAGCTCCGCGGACTCGCCGACGATCCGCTTGCCGAATCCCCAGGTCGCTCGCCCGGCGATGCCGAGCGGGAGCGCGGCGAGTTTGGCGGTCCGGGTGACCGCCTTCCGGGGAAGATCAGACATGCGCCCTCCAAGTCCCAGCCGGCCGCTTCGCCGCTGCCTGACGGCACTGCGCCGACGGCCGTTGCACCGCCATTGTCTCGTGTGACTCCGCATCCTCCGAGGGGTGCTCCCCTTTTCCTCTCTCCGCCGCCCCGCACGGGCATCCCGGATGCGCCCAGACCGGCCGCGCATGCCAGTGGAGACCGGGCACGGAGACCTCCCAGCGCGCCCCGGCACTCGACGGAACCCGGCCGTCCAGGAAGGCGAGCGCGTGGGCGGCTGCCAGTGCGGCCACAGTAGTGGCCAGCGTCAGGTCGCAGGGTCGCACCTGCCGCTGCCTGCCGGAGCGCCACTGGGCGACCAGGCGCGGCCAGGCCGGATCCCGGTCGGTGCGGTTCTCGTGCAGGCACCCCGCGCAGCCCGTCTCCCCGGGCAGGACGAGCGGGCCGACCACCCCGGTTCCCTCCACGACCCCGGCGTACAGATGGGGTGTCCCGGAGGACATCAGGGGTTCGGCGGCCGACGCGTCGGGCGCGTGCACGGCGACATCGTCGCGCGGGGCGACGATCACCAGAGAGAAGCCCGGGTCGCCTTCCTCCGGGGATGCCTGGGCTGCCGCGCGGCGCGGTGGCCGGTCCGGGGCAGCCCGGCGCACGGCCTGGCGGGCCGACTCGTCCCTGCGGTCGCCGACGGCCTCCGCGGGCAGCCCGCCCGGCGCGACGTCCCACGGCTCCACACGGCCGCCGTCGCGCACGTCGACCTCGCCCACACCGGCCCCCGACAGCAGCGACGCCAGCACGGCACCCACCCGGCCCGCGCCTCGCACCTGCACGCGCTGCGAGCGCCGGGCGGCCAGTTGCCGCATCGCGTCGCCCGGTGCCGAGGTGGTCAGGGACAGGGAGGCGAGGTCGGGACGCAGCCGGTCGAGGACCTCTTTCTTCTGTCGCAGGGCATCGGCGGCAGGTCCGCCGCCCCGTGCGTCGTCCAGGAGCCCGGCCCTGGCGAGCCGCCGCACCAGCCCGTCGACATGACCGTCGGGCAGATCCATACGGCGTCCCTCCTCACGCAGCAGCTCCAGCCCTCGTGTGCCGTTCAGTAGATCGAGGAAGCTGCCCGTCGCCAGGTCCATCGGGCCGAGCGTCATCGCGTGCGCAGGTGTCATTCCGAACTGCACGGTGTTGAGGTCGCGCCAGCCGCGCTTGAGCGCGGGTTTCACCATCGGATGCATGACAGGCCCCCCGTATGTGATAGATCGTCCCCGTATGCCGAAGTTGAGCGTGACGGCAGCCACGAAAACGGGCGTACGCCAAAAACGGCCGCACACCGAACCCGACCGCAGACCGAACCCGACCGCACGCCGACCCCGGTAACAGGCCCGGCCTGGTCCCGGGCCGGGCCTGTTCGTCGCTTCGCCGACAAGAGCCAGCATGCCCAAACGCGTCGCCGGCTGCCGAAAGTTGTCCACAGGCGCGGGTATTCGTCGTACAAATCCGGCGGCTGGCGGGGAGTATGGGCAGCGAACCGTCTTGGAGCCGGGACTTCCCCGGGTACAGCGGGTAACGTCGGGGCGTGCCCGCCGACCCACTGCACCGCGCCGGAAAACCACAGCGCAGTACGACGAGCCAGCCGCCGAGCGGCTCGGGGGCGAGCTCGATCGAGGTCCGCAGGAGCGCCCGCCGACGCAGAACGGTCTCCGCGTACCGCGAGGGCGATCGCACCGTTGTGCTCATCCCCGCCCGGATGTCCGAGGCGGAGGAGCAGCGCTGGGTGAACGTCATGCTCGACAAGCTGGCCGCCCAGGAGGGCAAGCGGGCCCTCGGCGATGCCGAGCTGGCCGAGCGGGCCCGGCGCCTCTCGGACCAGTACTTCGACGGGCGGGCCCGGCCCGCTTCGGTGCGCTGGGTGACCAACCAGAACACGCGCTGGGGGTCCTGCACCCCGTCCGAGGGCAGCATCCGCCTGTCGCACCGCCTCCAGGGCATGCCCGAGTACGTCGTCGACTACGTCCTCGTCCACGAGCTCGCCCATCTGCTCGTGCCCGGACACGGCCCCCGCTTCTGGGCGTTGCTGGAGGCCTATCCGCGGACGGAGCGGGCCCGGGGCTACCTCGAAGGCGTGGTGGCGGCCGAGCGGTTGCCCCATGCGCCCGGTGCGCGGGATGAGAGTCCCGCGGGCTGAGCGCACGGGGTGAGCGCCTGGGGTGAGGGCCCGGCGCGAGCACCGGGGTAAGTGACCGCTTTCCGCGCGAGAGCAGCCGATACGGCCGAGCGCGGGTTGTGTACCGGGTCTGTACCGACTTCGTCCGGTGTCCGAATTTGCCGTTAGCCTGGCGCGACGCAATCACGTTCTGGATGGGGGACGGTCGTTACGCATGGCCAGGGAATTCCAACGCGGCCACAAGGCCAGGATCAGTGATCTCACCGCGGGCACGGATCTGTACGTAGGCGTGCAGATCTCCGGCCCCGGCCTGAGCTTCGACATCAGCTGCTTCGGCCTCGACGCCGACGAACGGCTCTCGGACGAACGGTACTTCGTCTTCTACAACCAGCCGAAGTCCCCCGAGGAGGCCATCCAGCTCCTGGGTGCCCAGGCGGGCGACACGGAGTCCTTCCGGGTGACGCTCGACCGGATCCCGCCGCAGATCCAGAAGCTGTCCTTCACGGCGACGATCGACGGCGCCGGACAGATGTCACAGATCGCCCCCGGCTACATCCGCATCGTGGCGGGCGGCGAGGAAGTGGCCCGCTACCCCTTCGACGGCTCGGAGTTCTCCACCGAACGTGCCGTGATGCTCGGCGACTTCTACCTGAAGGACGTCTGGCGGTTCGCCGCCGTCGGACAGGGCTTCGACGGTGGTCTCGACGCGCTGCTGAAGAACTTCGGCGGCGAAGTGGCCGAGGAGGAGACGCCCGAGCCGCCCGCGCCCGCCGCGCGGCAGCCGCAGGCCGGCGCTGCCCCGGCCTTCGCGCCGCCCGCATTCGGCGTTCCCGGCGCTCCGGAACCCGCCCAGCCTCCTGCCCCGGCTCCCGCACCCGCACCGCCAGCGCCCCCGGCACCCGCTCCCCAGCCCGCCGCGCAGGGCTTCGCGCCCCCGCCCGGTGCCACTCCGCCCCCGGCCTCGGCGCCCGCGCCCCAGGTGCACGCCGCCCCGACCATCGTCGCGCCCATGAACGCCCCGCCGGGCGGCTCCCCGGTGCCGCCTCCGGCCCCGGCGCCCGCGCCGTACGGCCAGCCGGGCCAGCAGCCCCCGCCGTACGGCCAGGTCCCCGGCCAGACGGCCCCGCCACCTCCCGGCTACGGCCAGCCCCAGGCGCCGCAGGCCCCCCAGGCCCCGGCCCCGCCCCCCGGCTACGGCCAGCCCACACCGCCCCCGGGCTACGGCCAGCAGCTGCCCTTCGGACAGCAGCCCGGGCAAGCCCCTTACGGAGCACCCCAAGGAGTGCCTCACGGGTCTCCCCACGGAGCACCGCAGGGCCCCGGTGTCGCCGCCGCGCTCCAGCAGTTCAAGGAGACCCCCACCGGGCAGCGCTGGACGCAGCAGAACAAGAAGCTCGTCCGCGTCGACCTCGGCATCGGCGGGCAGCCCGTGCTGGCCCGGCAGGGCAGCATGGTGCTTTACCAGGGCAAGGTCGACTTCAGTTACAAGGGAGCCGGATTCGCCGGCCGGATCGTGGGCAACGCGACCGGCCAGGAGATGCAGCTGATGCGCTGTACCGGCCAGGGGCAGGTGTTCCTCGCCGAGGAGTCCACGATGCTGCACCCCATCGAGCTCCAGGGCGACGGCATCTGCGTCTCCGCCGAGAACGTCCTCGCCTTCGACGAGGGCCTCCAGTACGAGGTGCGCCGCATCGAGGGACACGGCATCCCCGGGGGCGCGCTGTTCACGATGCAGTTCACGGGCACGGGCACGATCGTCGTGAAGACCCACGGCACGCCCGTGGTCCTGCCGGTCACGCCCACCACGTTCGCCGACTGCAACGCCGTGGTCGCCTGGTCGGCCGCCGCCCAGGTCGTCGTCTCCAGCCAGGTGCGCATGCGCCGCAACGCCTACCCGGGTGACACCGGCGAGGGCGTCAACCTCCAGTTCCGGGGAGCGCCCGGGAACTTCATCGTCATCCAGCCGTACGAGGTCTGAGGGAGCCCGTCATGACACAGCAGCTCGCGGGCCACGCCCCCGCACCCGTGACCGCCCGCATGGAGAACCACGGCAACCACATGCTGAAGGTCGCCATGCAGACCGGAAACGACCTCCTCGCGCGCGTGGGGTCGATGGTCGCCTACGAGGGCTTCGTGCAGTACGAGCCCAACCCGCCGGCCGTGCGTCAGATCGCGAAGGACTGGATGACCGGCGAGGGCGCGCCTCTGATGAAGTGCTCCGGCGACGGCCTGCTCTACCTCGCCGACTACGGCGCGAACGTCGTCGTCATCAACCTCAACGGCGACGGCATCTCCGTCAACGCCACCAACCTGCTGGCCTTCGACGCCCACCTGACGTGGGGCGTGGAGCGGGTCAAGGGCCTGGCGAAGTTCGCCGGACAGGGCCTGTGGAACACCAAGATCTCAGGGCAGGGCTGGGTGGCGCTCACCTCCCGGGGCAAGCCCATCGTCGTCGACTGCGGCGGCGGCGAGGACGAGACGTACGTCGACCCCGACGCCCTGGTCGCCTGGTCCCCGAACCTCAAGGTGAAGGGCAAGCGCAGCTTCCGGGCGCAGTCGCTGATCGGCCGCGGCAGCGGCGAGGCCTACCAGATGGCCTTCTCCGGTCAGGGCATCGTCGTCGTCCAGCCCAGCGAGGACAGCACCGACCGCCTCCGGGTCCGGGGCTGAGGGGGAGCAAGAACGCCATGCAGAGCCCGATTTTCGCCTACAACGAGCAGCAGACCCAGGACCGCTGGAGTCTGCAGAACAAGCAGATGCTGCGCGTCGCCCTGGAGGGCCACGACGACATCCTGGCCCGCAAGGGCACCATGGTCGCCTACCAGGGCCTCGTCGAGTTCGACGCCGAGTACCAGAGCAACGACCAGGCACGCGCGCGTGCGCACACCGGTGAGGGACTCGACCTGATGCGCTGCCACGGGCAGGGCACGGTCTACCTCGCCAACCTCAAGCAGCACGTCCACGTCATGGAGGTGGAGCAGGACGGTCTCACCGTCGACAGCAGCTATGTGCTGGCGATGGACTCCTCCCTGCATCACGAGGTCATCGCCGTCGACAGCCTCTACGGCATCTCCGGCTCCGGGAAGTACCAGCTCAACATCACCGGCCGGGGCAAGGTCGCCCTGATGACCTCGGGCATGCCGCTGCTGCTGCAGGTGACGCCCGACAAGTACGTCAACTGCGACGCCGACGCGATCGTCGCCTGGTCGACGAGCCTGCGGGTGCAGATGCAGGCGCAGACGCACTCCTCCGGGGTGTGGCGGCGCCGCGGCAGCACCGGCGAGGGCTGGGAGCTGAGCTTCATGGGCACCGGCTTCGCGCTCGTCCAGCCCAGTGAACTACTGCCGCCGCAGAACGCCCAGATCGGCTCGGGCCTCGGCGCGCAGTACGGCATGGGCCAGCAGGGAGCACGCGGGCAGAACCAGGGAAACGTCTGGAGCTGACCGGCCACGGAACCAGCAAGGTGTAAGGGGCGACCGCCCAGGCGGTCGCCCCTTACTGCTTCAGGCCGCGAGTGCTTCAGCCCGCCAGCCTCGCGCGCGTGGCCTCCAGCAGGCGTACGACCGACTCGTCGGCCACCTCCGCGACCTCGCCGTAGCCGAACCAGCGCACGTCGAGCGACTCGTCGCTGATCGCGTGCGCGGCGTCCGACGGCGCCAGGACCGCGTACTGGACGTCGAAGTGGCAGTGGCACGGCGGCGGGATCGGGTGCCGGTCCAGGCGCACCGGGCCGCCGGGCAGCAGCGAGAGCCCCGAGACGCCGGACTCCTCCGTCGCCTCACGCAGGGCCGCTGCCGCCAGGGAGCTGTCGCCCGGCTCGCAGTGGCCGCCCATCTGGAGCCACATCCGCAGCTTCCTGTGCAGGGTCAGCAGGACCCGGCCGGCCTCGGGGTCGATCACCAGGGCGCTCGCCGTGATGTGGCCCGCATGGCAGGCCTTCCACAGGCCGTCCGGGTGTTCGGCCAGATGGTCGAGGTAGGCCTGGCACAGCTCCGTCTGGTCCTCGTACCCCTTGAGCACGAGGACCGCGTCGTCGTACAGGCTCACTCGGCGTCGTCGCCCTTGCCGTCGTCCTCGTTCTTGTCCTGGTCCTTCTTCCTGAGGTCGGGCTTGTCCGCCGCCTCGCCGAGCATCTTGTCCAGCTCGGAGAAGTCGATCTGCTCGCGGTGCACAAAGCCGTCCGGGTCGTCCAGGTCGGTGGCCGTCGGCAGCATGTCCGGGTGGTGCCACAGGGCGTCCCGGCCGTCGACACCGCGCGCGTCGGTGAGCGAGGCCCACAGACGGGAAGCGTCACGCAGGCGGCGGGGGCGCAGCTCCAGACCGATCAGCGTGGCGAACGTCTGCTCGGCCGGGCCGCCCGAGGCGCGGCGGCGGCGCAGCGTCTCGCGCAGGGCGTCGGCGGACGACAGACGGGGCTTGGCGGCGGCGTGGACCACCGCGTCGACCCAGCCCTCCACGAGCGCCAGAGCCGTCTCCAGACGCGCCAGGGCCGCCTTCTGCTCGGGCGTGTCCTCGGGCTGGAACATGCCCTGCTGGAGGGCCTCCTGGAGCTGCTCGGGGTTCTGCGGGTCGAACTGGCCGACCACGTCCTCCAGCTTGGCCGTGTCGACCTTGATGCCGCGGGCGTAGCCGTCGACCGCGCCGAACAGATGCGAGCGCAGCCACGGCACATGCGCGAAGAGCCGCTGGTGGGCGGCCTCCCGCAGGGCGAGATACAGCCGCACCTCCTCGTGCGGGACGCTCAGGTCCTTGCCGAACGTCTCGATGTTCACCGGCAGCAGCGCGGCCTTGCCGGCCGGGCCCAGCGGCAGGCCGATGTCGGTCGAGCCGACGACCTCGCCGGCGAGCACGCCCACGGCCTGCCCGATCTGCGTACCGAACATGGCGCCGCCCATCGAGCGCATCATGCCGATCAGCGGGCCGGCCATGGCCTGCATCTCCTCCGGCAGGACGTCGCCCATGGCGGTGCCGACGCGCTCGGCGACCGGGTCGACGAGCTCCTTCCAGGCGGGCAGGGTCGCCTCGACCCACTCGGCGCGGCTCCAGGCCACGGCCGAGCCGGCGCCGGACGGCAACGACGTGGCGTCGTCGAGCCACAGGTCGGCGAGGCGGACGGCCTCCTCGACGGCCTTGCGCTCGGCGGGGCCGACGCTGATGTCCTTGGTGCCGTCAGGGCTGCCCTGGGACACCGTCTGGCGGGCGATCTGCTTGGCCATGTCCCAGTTCACCGGGCCGCCCTCGTAGGAGAGCATCTGGCCCAGCTGCTGGAACGCGGCGCCCAGGTCGTTGGGGTTCAGGGAGCCGAACATGGCTGCGAACGGATTGTCCGCACCGGGGCCGCCGGGGCCGCCGCCAAATCCTCCGGCTCCGGGCAGGCCGCCGAAACCGAGCGGATTGGCCGGTCCCTGACCACCACCGCTCTGCTGGTCCTTCTTCTTGCCCTCGTCGCCGTCGTCCGGCTCCTCCGGCGGAAGGCCGAATCCGAATGGGGTGTCACTCACGGGATTCCTCGGCTGGTAGGGCCGCCGGTTCTTTCCGGCGGCACGGCTGCCCGACAACACCACCCAGCGTAGACACCTGGGGCGGATCGGGCCTCGGTGCTTCGCCGACTGATGGCCTGCGGCAGGATGGATGCCACCTGGTACGCACGCGTCGCTCACGCTCGTACTGAAGACAACCGCTGGAGACGCCCGGTGAGTTCCCCAGATCCGCAGGTTCGCGCAGCGCGAAACCAGTCAACCAGTTCCGCGAGTCCCCCGGCACGCGGACCCGTCGTCGCGGTCACCGGTGCCGCGTACGGCGTCGGCGCCCTGCTCACCGAGCGGCTCGCCGCGTCGGACGAGGTCAAACAGGTCGTCGCCATCGACGAACGGCGTGGCGAGTGCGCCGCCGCGCAGTGGCACATCCTGGATGTACGGGATCCGGCCATCGCCGAGAAGCTGCGGGGCGCCGACGTGGTGGTGCACCTGGCGCTGGACCTCGACCTGGAGACCGACGCCGCCGCTCGAACGGCCTACAACGTCCGGGGGACGCAGACCGTCCTGACGGCGGCCGCGGCGGCCGGAGTGCACCGGGTCGTGCTGTGCACCTCGGCCATGGTCTACGGGGCGCTGCCGGACAACGAGCTGCCGCTCTCCGAGGACGCCGAGTTGCGGGCCACGGCGGAGGCGACGGGCGTCGGTGACCTGCTGGAGATCGAGCGGCTGGCGCGGCGGGCGCCGCGTGCGCACCCGGGGCTCAACGTCACCGTGGTACGGCCGGCCATCCTGGTGGGAGGCACGGACACGGCGCTGACCAGGTACTTCGAGTCTCCTCGGCTGCTGGTCGTCGCCGGGTCCCGGCCCGCGTGGCAGTTCTGCCACGTCGAGGACCTGTGCAGCGCGCTGGAGTACGCCGTCCTGGAGAAGGTCGACGGGGAACTGACCGTCGGGTGCGACGGCTGGCTGGAGCAGGAGGAGGTCGAGGAGCTCAGCGGCATCCGGCGGATGGAGCTGCCGTCGGCGGTCGCGCTGGGGGCGGCGGCGCGGCTGCACCGCATCGGGCTCACGCCGTCTCCGGCCGGGGACCTGGCGTACACGATGTACCCCTGGGTGGTGAGCGGCAGCCGGCTGCACGACGCCGGGTGGCGGCCGCAGTACACCAACGAGGAGGTGCTGGCGGAACTCCTGGAGGAGGTCTCCGGCCGGCACACGGTGGCCGGCCGGCGACTGGGCCGCAAGGACGCGACGGCCGCGGGTGCCGCGGGTGCGACGGTGGCGCTGCTGGGTGCGGCCGCGGTGGTGCGACGGGCCCGGAAGGCCCGGCGGCGCATCTGACCCGCCCGGCCGGCCCGGCCTCGCCGGGGCCTGTCGTAGGAGAGTCCAACGCCCACGCGCGCGTGCCGGTCGATAGCTCTATTCCGTGCCGTCGGTCGCGTACGGCACGATGGAGGCATGGCATCCACGAACGATCACCCGGGTGAGCAGGCCGCGCAGGATCCGATCAGGCTGATCGGGATCCGGGACACGGCCCTTTCCGTGGACGAGGTGTTCCGGGCCGTCGGAGACGACGCGGCCGGCGGCACGGCGCTGTTCGTGGGCACCGTGCGGAACCACGACGGGGGTGCCGACGTGGCGGAGCTGGGGTATTCCTGCCACCCCAGTGCCGAGGCCGAGATGAGGCGGATCGCCGAGAAAGTCGTCGCGGAGTTCCCGGTGCGGGCGCTGGCGGCCGTGCACCGGGTGGGGGACCTCAGGGTCGGTGACCTCGCCGTGGTCGTCGCCGTCTCGTGTCCGCACAGGGGGGAGGCCTTCGAGGCCTGCCGGAAGCTGATCGACGACCTCAAGCACGAAGTGCCCATCTGGAAGCACCAGAAGTTCTCCGACGGCACTGAAGAGTGGGTGGGCGCCTGCTGAATCCGGGACGCTGCCTTCCGGTTGCGTAACCGGACCCCCGGCGTGAGCGTTGTCACTGCGGATGGTTAATCTGCTGATCAGTCAGTTGCGGACACTCAAGGGGTTGGAGGTCGGCATGGCGGCGCTCGCCTGGTTGCTGATTCCGCTTGTGGCTGCGATCGGCGCGGGCCTCTGGGGCAGTTGGGCCAACCGGACTCGCAAGGTCCGTGGCGACGGCCCGGAACTCATCGGTTACACCCGCTTCCGCGAGGCCATGGAGAAGCCCCGGCCGGGTAGCTGACGGCCAGGGAAACAGCAGGTCACAGGCGTTTGAACCCACAGGGCCGCCCCGGACGGGCGGCCCTGACGGTGCGCTGACAGGACCGTCCCGTACTGTCGAGTCATGCCACGCCGCACTGCGACGATGCTCGCCTCCACCCTGATGCTGATCGCGCTCCTGTGCGCGGGAGTGTTCATCCCCGTGCCGTATTCGGAGATGTCCCCGGGGCCGACGGTGAACACGCTGGGCGATCACGGCGGCGAGCCGGTGCTCCAGATCTCGGGGCGCAAGACGTATGCCGCCAGTGGCCATCTGAACATGACGACGGTCCGGGTCACCAGCGCCGACTACCGGATGAACCTGGTCGAGGCCGTCTACGGCTGGCTCGCGCATGACAACAAGGTGGTGCCGCACGAGACGCTCTACCCGGACGGCAAGACCGAGGAGCAGTCCACGCAGGAGAACGCCGAGGAGTTCAGCCAGTCCCAGGAGAGCGCCAAGGTCGCCGCGCTGAAGGAACTCGACGTTCCGGTGAGGTCGTGGGTCATCGTCTCGACGGTCGTCAAGGGATCCCCGGCCGAGGGCGAGCTGCACGCCGGGGACGTGATCAAGGCCGTCGACGGTACGGCGGTGAAGGAACCGGCCGACGTCGCGAAGCTCGTCACGAAGCACAAGCCGGGCCAGGACGTCCGCTTCACGATCGTGCCGGCCAAGGAGCAGGCCGCCGCTGAGAAGGAGAAGCGGACGCCGACGAAGACGCAGGACGTCACCATCACCACGACGACCTCGGACGACACCGGCGAGAAGCGGGCCATCGTGGGGATCTCCGCGGGGACCGACCACACGTTCCCGTTCACCATCGACATCAAGCTGGCCGACGTCGGCGGGCCGAGCGCCGGTCTGATGTTCGCGCTCGGCATCTATGACAAGCTCACGCCGGGCAGCCTCACCGGGGGCAAGTTCGTGGCCGGCACGGGGACGATCGACGACGAGGGCAAGGTCGGTCCGATCGGCGGCATCGAGATGAAGACCGTGGGTGCGCGGGCCAAGGGCGCGCAGTACTTCCTGACGCCCGCGGACAACTGCGAGGCCGCCGCCAAGGACACCCCCGAGGGCCTCACCCTCATCAAGGTGAAGACCATCGACGACGCCCTCGGCGCTCTCAAGGACCTGCGCAGCGGCGACACCGCCGATCTGCCGAAGTGCGGTAAGTAGCCGCCCGGGCCGGGCAGCCGCCCGGCTACTCCTCGAACGTCGCCGCCAGTGCCTCCGCCAGGCCGGGCACCAGGTCGGAGCCGGTGAGGACCTCCGTCGGGGAGTCCTTCTCGCGCAGGCGCAGGGCCGACTCACGGGCGCCGTCCCGCAGGACCGCGACCGTCATACGGACCTCCTGGCGGTCCGGGTGGTCCGCCACCCACTTCGTCAGGGCGGCCTCGTCCAGGCCCTGCGGAACCTGGGCCTCCGCGGACGGCGGCAGCATCAGGCGCTCCACGGCGAGGGCACAGCCGACCACCGCGTCGGGCCAGGCGATGGTGGCGAGGAACTCGTCGAGCGGCTTGCCTGTTGGAACTTCGTCCTGCTCGATCGGGGTGAGGCCGGAGCTCTCCGACTCGTCGCCCAGACCGAGCCGGTCCGCGAGCGAGGGTTGTTCGGCCCGGAGGCGGGCGGTGTCGACGAGTGCGAAGAGGCGGGCGGGCTGGTCCCAGCCGAGGCCGGAGACGTACTCGTCGATCTCGAGCACGGCCCGGGTGAGCGGGCTCGCCGCCATGGGAGTGTTGGACATGGTCACAATCCTGCCTCGTTCCTGACCGGAATCGGGAACCGAGTAAACGGTGAGTAAGTTGCATAGGTGGGGGCCCACGATCACGGGGGCCACAGACGGTCCGTGAAGACGCGGGCCTGACGAATCAACAGCGAACTTCGAGGTGCGCACCTTGGCTTTCCAGATGCCGGACCGCGGCGGAGGCCCTTCGGGGCCGCGGATCAGAGTGGGCCGCCCGTCCCGGCGTGTCCGGACCCTGCTCATGACACTGGGCGTCCTGGCCGTCCTCGGCATGGTGTTCACCATGTTCGCGGGCTTTTGGACGGACTGGCTCTGGTACCGGTCGGTGAACTACTCGTCGGTCTTCACCACCACCCTGTGGACCAAGATCGGGCTCTTCTTCGTCTTCGGTCTGCTCATGGCCCTCGCGGTCGGCTTCAACATCTGGCTGGCCCACCGGCTGCGGCCGCCGCTGAGCGCCATGTCCATGGAACAGCAGAACCTCGACCGCTACCGGATGAGCATCGCGCCCTACAAGAAGTGGCTGCTGCTCGGGATCACGGCCCTGGTGGGCCTGATCGCCGGCGCCTCCGCGTCCGGCCAGTGGCGGACCTGGCTGATGTGGATCAACGGCGTGCCCTTCGGCCAGAAGGACCCCCAGTTCAAGCTGGACGTCGCCTTCTACGCCTTCGACCTGCCCTGGTACCGGTTCCTGCTCGGCTTCGGCTTCGCCGCCGCGATCCTGTCCGTGATCGCCGCCGCGCTCACGCACTACCTGTACGGCGGCCTGCGCGTCACCAGCCCCGGCGCCCGCGCCACGGCGGCGGCCACCGGGCACCTGTCGGTGCTCATCGGCATCTTCGTGGCCCTCAAGGCGGTCGCGTACTGGCTCGACCGGTACGGACTCGCGGTCAAGTCCAGCGACTTCAGGGCGACCGACAACTGGACGGGCCTGAGGTACGTCGACGCCAACGCCTACCTGCCGGCCAAGACGATCCTGTTCTGCATCGCCGTCATCTGCGCGCTGCTGTTCTTCGCCACCATCTGGCGGCGCACCTGGCAGCTGCCCGTGATCGGCTTCGGTCTGATGGTGCTCTCCGCGATCCTCATCGGCGGCCTGTACCCGGCGATCGTGCAGAAGTTCCAGGTCCAGCCGAACGAGCAGGCCAAGGAAGCGCCGTACGTCGAGAAGAACCTCGAGGCGACGCGCAAGGCCTACGGCATCGACGGCACCAAGGTCACCGACTACTCGGGCACGAGCAAGACCGAGGACAAGACCACGCTCCGCGACGACGTCGGCTCCACGGCGAGCATCCGGATCATGGACCCGAACATCGTCTCGCCGACGTTCCAGCAGCTCCAGCAGATCAGGAACTACTACGCGTTCCCGAACAACCTGGACGTCGACCGCTACGCCAAGGACGGCAAGGAGCAGGACACGGTCATCGGCCTGCGTGAGCTGAACCTGGCGGGCATCCCGAAGAAGAACTGGATCAACAACCACTTCCGTTACACCCACGGGTTCGGAGTGGTCGCCGCCCAGGGCACCAGCGCCGACGCCCAGGGCCGGCCGAACTTCACGGAGTCCGATCTGCCCTCCGAGGGCGACCTCGGCACGTACGAGCAGCGGATCTACTACGGCGAGAAGACCGACACGTACTCGATCGTCGGCGGTCCCCAGAAGGAGATCGACTACTCCGACGACAACGGCGAGAAGACCACCAGCTACAAGGGCGACAGCGGGGTCAACCTCTCCAACCCGGTCAACCGGGCCGCGTACGCGGTGGCGTTCGGCGAACCGCAGATCCTGTACTCCGGCGCCATCGGCGACGGTTCGCGGATCCTGTACAACCGCACGCCCAAGGAGCGCGTCGAGGCCGTCGCCCCCTGGCTGACCATCGACGGCGACGCCTATCCGGCGGTGGTGAACGGCCGCATCCAGTGGATCGTCGACGCGTACACGACGACGAACGGATACCCGTACTCCTCGCGTACGACCCTCGGTGACACCACGGCGGACTCGCTGACCGCCGCCAACGACAACCGCGCGGTGGTGGCCCAGCAGAACCAGGTCAACTACATCCGCAACTCGGTGAAGGCGACCGTCGACGCGTACACCGGCGAGGTCAAGCTCTACCAGTGGGACACCAAGGACCCGGTCCTGAAGACCTGGATGAAGGCCTTCCCGGACACGGTGGAGCCCAAGGGCGAGATCTCCAAGGACCTGATGGACCACCTGCGCTACCCGCAGGACCTGTTCAAGGTCCAGCGGGAGCTGCTCACGCGCTACCACGTGAGGGACGCGACGACGTTCCTCAGCGGCAGCGAGGTGTGGCAGGTGCCGGACGACCCGACGAACCGGTCGGGCAACGCGGTGCCGCCGTACTACCTGAGCATGAAGATGCCCGACCAGCAGGCCCAGTCGTTCTCGCTGACGACGACCTTCACGCCCAACGGCCGGGACAACCTCAGCGCGTTCATGGCGGTCGACGCCGAGGCGGGCACCAGTGACTACGGCAGGATCAGAATCCTGAAACTGCCGACGAACACGACGGTCAACGGACCCAAGCAGGTCCAGAGCCAGTTCAACTCCCAAGAGGAGATCGCCGAGTCCATCAGGCTCCTGAGAGGCGGCGACTCCGAAGTCGAGTACGGCAACCTGCTGACGGTGCCGCTCGACGGCGGACTGCTCTACGTGGAGCCGGTCTACGTACGCGGTGGTGGACTGAAGTACCCGCTGCTGCGGAAGGTGCTGGTCACCTACGGAGGCCAGACCGCCTTCGAGAACACACTCGACGAGGCCCTCAACAAGATCTTCGGAGCGGAGGGGCAGGCCCCGAAGCCACCGGACGAGGGCGACACCACGACGCCACCGCCGACGTCCGACAACCCGACGGTCCAACAGGCCCTGGAGGATGCCCAGAAGGCGTTCGACGCGGGTCAGGAGGCCCTGAAGGAGAACGACTGGGAGGCGTACGGCCGGGCGCAGAAGGACCTCGAAGAGGCTCTGCAGCGGGCCGAGGACGCGCAGGCCCAGGCCGGCCGCGGGGGTGCCGGGGGCGGCGAGAGCAAGCCCAGTGCCAGCCCCAGCCCCAGCGGCAGTCCGAGCCCGAAGCCGAGCAGTTAGGGCCTGGCCTGGTCAAACGCCCACTCCGCGCCGTGATACAGTTGTGAACACAACGGCGCGGGGTGGAGCAGCTCGGTAGCTCGCTGGGCTCATAACCCAGAGGTCGCAGGTTCAAATCCTGTCCCCGCTACTGAAATCGCGAAGTCCGAGTGACGGAGCGACCGCGAAGGCCCGGATTCCACAAAGGAATCCGGGCCTTCGTGATGTGTGAACGCATGTGCTGGTGCGGGCAGCGGCCGCGCCGCCGGGGGGAGTTGGGCGATCTGTGTTTGACTTGTCTCTCTGTGGGCATGTCGACAAAACGCTGTAGTGACCTCACTGGCTGCGGTATACCAGGTGTACCCAGGTTGCAGGTGGTGCGACGATGGACGTTATGGGGGACAAGGCAACTCTGTTCGAGACAGGGCGTTTTGTGCAGCCTTCCAGCCGGGAGGACACCGACACCCCGGACGAGACCGGGGAGATCGCCGACGAGGCGGCCGAGGAGCTGCGTCAGCGGCTCGCCGCGGAGGCCGGCGACGTCGAGGCGATGAGTGTCCTCGGGGCCATGCTGCTGCGCCGTGGTGATCTCGACGGTGCCGAACCCCATCTGCGTGCCGCCACCGCCGCGGGCGACCGGGCCGCGGCCAACAACCTGGGAGTCCTGCTCCACCAGCGGGGCTACGCCGACGAGGCCGCCGGCTGGTGGCGGATCGCCGCCGTCGCCGGATCCGCGGCGGCCGCGCACGCCCTCGGGCGGCACCACCGCGAGCGCGGCGACGAACCCGCCGCCGAGTACTGGCTGCGCCAGTCCGCGGAACAGGGACACACCCTGGGCGCGTACGCCCTCGCCGACCTGCTGGAGCACCGCGGCGACGCCGGGGCCGAGAAGTGGATGCGGGTGGCGGCCGAGCGCGGGCACCGGGAGGCGGCGTACCGCCTGGCCCGGGCGCTGGACCGGAAGGCGGCGCGGGAGGCCGACGGTGACAACGGTGTCCAGGTGCTGGACGAGGCCGAGCAGTGGTACCGGCAGGCCGCCGCGCGCGGCCACCGGCGGGCCGCGCTGCACCTCGGGACGATCCTGGAGAAGCGCGGCGAGCTCAAGGAGGCCGGACGCTGGTACCTGACGTCCGCCAAGGACGGCGAAGCGCGGGCCGCCTGCGCGCTCGGCTTCCTGCTGCGCGACGCGGGCGACACCGAGAACGCCGCCGTGTGGTGGCTGCGGGCCGCCCAGAACGGCGACGGCAACGCGGCGAACGCGCTGGGCGCGCTGCACGCCGAGCGGGGTGAGACCCAGACCGCCGAGCGCTGGTACCGGGCCGCGATGGACGCGGGCGACGTGAACGGCGCGTACAACCTCGGGCTGCTCTGCGCCGAGCAAGGGCGCACCGCGCAGGCCGAGCAGTGGTACCGGCGCGCGGCCTACGCCGGGCACCGGGAGGCCGCGAACGCGCTGGCGATCCTGCTGCTGCGGGGCGGCGACGAGACGGGCGCGGAGCCGTGGTTCTCCAAGGCCGCGGAGGCCGGGAGTGTGGACGCCGCCTTCAACCTGGGCATCCTGCACGCCGGCCGAGGGGAGGAGCGGGCCGCGCTGCGCTGGTACGAGCGGGCCGCTGCCGCCGGGCACACCGAGGCGGCGCTCCAGGTCGGCATGGCCCGGCTGCGGGACGGCGACGAACAGGAGGCCGAGCGGCACCTGCGGTGTGCGGCCGGGGGTGGGAGCGCCGAGGCCGCGTACCGGCTCGCGACCGTGCTCGACGCGCGCCGGCCGCCCGAGCCCGCGCACGAGCTCGGGGAGCCGGTGCACCGGCGGAGCGAGTGCGAGGAGTGGTACGAGAGAGCCGCTTCGCAGGGGCACCGGCGGGCGCAGGTACGGGTGGGCATGCTCGCGGCGGCCCGGGGGGACGTCGTCGAGGCGGGGCGGTGGTACCGGGAGGCGGCCGAGGCCGGGTCCCGCAACGGGGCGTTCAATCTCGGGCTGCTGCTGGCGCGGGAGGGGAGTGAGCCCGAGGCGGCGGCGTGGTGGACTCGGGCGGCTGACGCCGGGCATGGGCGGGCGGCGTTGCGGCTGGCCCTCGTCTACGCGCGTCGGGGGGAGCTGGCGGAGGGGCAGCGGTGGGCCGACCGGGCGGTGGCGCTGGGGCCGGCCTCTGTGGCGGAACGGGCTGCTCGGTTGCGGGATGCGTTGCGGCAGGAGCTGTCGGCCTGACGCTGCCCTGGGCTGCGAGGTGCTCTGCGTCGATACCGCGGTCGGGTGGGTGCCGGGTAAGCGATTTGCATCCGTCCTCCGCGTTGACGTAACGTTGCATTCAACGACGCGGGGTGGAGCAGCTCGGTAGCTCGCTGGGCTCATAACCCAGAGGTCGCAGGTTCAAATCCTGTCCCCGCTACTGAAGGCCGAGGGCCGGAATCCGGAAGGGTTCCGGCCCTCGGTGTGTCTACAGGCGGTGTCGTACCGCTTCCTCGTGCGAGAAGCCCCGGCACCCATCGGTGCCGGGGCTTTCGCGTGTGCAGACTAGGCGGCCGCGCAGTTCGGGCAGACGCCGCGGTACGTCACCTCGACGTCCGAGACCGTGAAGCCGAAGCGCTCGGAGTCGGGGAGGTCCTTCAGTGGGTTCCCCACCGGGTGCACGTCACGGATCGCGCCGCACTGGGCGCAGACCAGGTGGTGGTGCGGCTGGTGGGCGTTCGGGTCGTACCGCTTGGCGCGCTGGTCGGTGGAGACCTCGAGCACCTCGCCCAGCGACACGAGCTCGCCGAGCGTGTTGTAGACGGTCGCCCGGGAGATCTCGGGCAGCTTGGTGACGGCCCGGGCGTGGACCTCGTCGGCCGTCAGGTGGACGTGTTCGCCGTCGAGGACCTCGGCCACGACGCGCCGCTGCGCGGTCATCCGCCATCCGCGTCCGCGCAGCCGTTCCAGAAGGTCACTCATAGCCACAGCCTAACAGCAAGAGGGACCAGGTCGCGAACAGGTGTGAAGTTAGAGCCTTGCTTTTCTTAGACAATATCTATTGTAGGATCGAGAATGACTTTGGCCGAGGAACAGGAACGGTCAGGACGGCCCAGGAAGCACAGATGACGCAGGGACCGCTCACGACGGAGGCCGGTGCTCCGGTCGCCGACAACCAGAACAGCGAGACCGCGGGTGTGGGCGGCCCGGTGCTCGTCCAGGACCAGCTCCTGCTGGAGAAGCTCGCCCACTTCAACCGCGAGCGCATCCCGGAGCGCGTCGTGCACGCCCGTGGCGCCGGGGCCTACGGCACCTTCACGGTGACCGCCGACGTCACCCCGTACACCCGCGCCGCGTTCCTCTCCGAGATCGGCAAGCAGACCGAGGTCTTCCTGCGCTTCTCGACCGTGGCCGGCAACCTGGGGGCGGCGGACGCGGTCCGTGACCCGCGCGGCTTCGCGCTGAAGTTCTACACCGAGCAGGGCAACTACGACCTCGTCGGCAACAACACTCCGGTGTTCTTCATCAAGGACGCCATCAAGTTCCCGGACTTCATCCACACCCAGAAGCGCGACCCGTACACCGGCTCGACGGAGGCGGACAACGTCTGGGACTTCTGGAGCCTGTCGCCCGAGTCCGCGCACCAGGTGACCTGGCTGTTCGGTGACCGCGGCATCCCCGCCTCGTACCGCCACATGGACGGCTTCGGCTCGCACACCTTCCAGTGGCAGAACGAGGCCGGCGAGGTCTTCTGGGTCAAGTACCACTTCAAGACCGACCAGGGGATCAGGAACCTCACCCAGGCCGAGGCCGACAGGCTGGCCGGCGAGGACCCGGACAGCCACCAGCGCGATCTGCGCGAGGCCATCGAGCGCGGTGAGTTCCCGTCCTGGACCGTACAGGTGCAGATCATGCCGGAGGCGGACGCGGCGACGTACCGCTTCAACCCGTTCGACCTGACCAAGGTCTGGCCGCACGCCGACCACCCGCCGATCGAGATCGGCAAGCTGGAGCTCAACCGCAACCCGGAGAACATCTTCGCCGAGGTCGAGCAGTCGATCTTCAGCCCCGCGCACTTCGTGCCGGGCATCGGCCCGTCCCCGGACAAGATGCTCCAGGGCCGCCTCTTCGCGTACGGCGACGCCCACCGCTACCGCGTCGGCATCAACGCCGACCACCTGCCGGTGAACCGCCCGCACGCCACCGTGGCGCGCACCAACTCCCGTGACGGTCACCTCTACGACGGCCGCCACAAGGGCGCGAAGAACTACGAGCCGAACAGCTTCGGCGGCCCGTTCCAGACGGACCGTCCGCTGTGGTCCGCCACGGCCGTGAGCGGCGTGACGGGCAGCCATCCGGCCCCTGTCCATGCCGAGGGCGACGACTTCGTGCAGGCGGGCAACCTCTACCGGCTGATGAGCGAGGACGAGAAGGAACGGCTGATCGCCAACCTGGCGGGCTTCATCGCCAGGGTCTCGCTGGACGACATCGTCGAGCGGGCGATCGACAACTTCCGTCGGGCCGACGGAGACTACGGCAAACGGCTTGAGGCCGCGGTCCAGGCCCTGCGCGGCTGAACTCCAGCACTGGACCGCTCGTGGCAGGGACGGCCCGGGCCCCTTCGGGGGGCCCGGGCCGTTTGCGCTGTCAGGCGGGCACCTGCTGACGCGTCGGTGCCCAGCAGCTGATGATGTCGCGGACCGAGACGACACCGGCGGGCTCGTCGTCCTCGAGCACGATGAGGTGACGGAAACCGCCGTGCGCCATGGCGGCGGCCGCCTCCTCCAGGGTCCAGGCCGGAGCGGCGAACACGACGTCGGTGGTGGTGTGGTCGTGGACGCGTTCCGTGTCAGGGTCCTGGCCCTGTCCCACGGAGATGAGGATGTCGCGTTCGGTGAGGATGCCGATGCCGCCGGCGTCGGGGTCGTGGACGATGGCCGCACCGACCTTGCGGGCGGCCATCAGCGCGGCGGCCTGGCGGAGAGTGTGGGTCGGGCCGATGGTGAGGACGACGGTGCTCATGGCGTCACGGACGAGCATGGATCGAGCCACCTCCTGGGAGTGTCCCGCCGTTTGTTCATCTTTTCACAAGTTCACAAGCGGGCGGACTCTCAGGGTGGCAGGCATAGGGAGGGCCAACAAGGGGGCGCGCTCGTATCAGAGGACGCGCCCTCAGTAGCGCTGGTTGAGATACCCCAGCAATTCGTCGTGCAGCAGACCGTTCGACGCGGCCGCGTTGCCGCTGTGCGGGCCCGGTCGGGAGTCGAGTCCGGTGAAGGTGCCGCCGGCCTCGGTGACGATGATCGCGTTGGCGGCCATGTCCCAGAGCGACAGCTCCGGCTCGGCGCACATGTCGACGGCGCCCTCGGCGACCATCATGTACGGCCAGAAGTCGCCGTACGCGCGCGTGCGCCACACCTCGCGGGTGAGGTCCAGGAAGCCGTCCAGGCGGCCCTGCTCCTCCCAGCCGCTGAGCGAGGAGTACGCGAAGGAGGCGTCGGCGAGTTTTCCGACGCGGGAGACCTGGAGACGGGTCGCCTTCGTGAGGCTGCGGCCGGAGAACGCGCCGTAGCCCTTCGCGGCCCACCAACGGCGGCCGAGGGCGGGGGCGGAGACGACGCCGACGACGGGCTGGAAGCCGCCCTCGCCGGCTTCCATCAGGGAGATGAGGGTGGCCCAGACGGGGACGCCGCGTACGTAGTTCTTGGTGCCGTCGATCGGGTCGATCACCCAGCGGCGGGGGCCGGTGCCCTCGACGCCGTACTCCTCGCCGAGGATCGCGTCCCTGGGGCGGGCGCGGGCGAGTTGGCCGCGGACGAGTTCTTCGGCGGCCTTGTCCGCTTCGCTCACCGGGGTCATGTCCGGTTTGGTCTCGACCTTGAGGTCGAGGGCCTTGAACCGGTCCGTCGTCGCGGCGTCGGCGGCGTCGGCGAGGACGTGGGCGAGACGCAGGTCGTCGAGGTAGTCGGGCATGTAACGAACCTATCTGCCGAGGTGGGGCTGGGGCTACAGGGGGCTTGGGGGTCGGGTGGGGGTGTTGGACTCCTGTCGCCCCAGCGGCACGACTGCCCGTAGCTCAGCGGACACGCACCCGCGGCCGCGCGCGGCCCGGACCCAGGACCCGCGAGCGGGAGCCACGGCCAAAACCGCCGGAGGCACCCGCGGAGGTCGGCTCAAAGGCGCCCCCGCGTGCGCTCGTGAACCCTTGACAGTGGTTTCGTGCGCGTCAAATCTGGGCGCAGAGCCGCTCGCCCCAAGGGGAGGCGAAATGCCTGCAGCGCGGGAATCTCTACTGGACGCCGCTTTCACGGCGCTGACGCGTCGGCCGTGGTCCGCCGTACGGATGGTGGACGTGGCCGCGGCGGCAGGAGTGTCCCGGCAGACGCTGTACAACGAGTTCGGCAGCAAGGACGGCCTCGCCCGGGCGCTCGTGAGGAGAGAAGCCGACGGATATCTCGCCGGTGTCGACCACGCGCTCACCGCGCACAGCGACCCGCGGGACCGGCTCACCGCCACCGCCGAGTGGACCACCGCGGCGGCCGGCGAGAACGCCCTCGTCCGTGCCATGCTCACCGGCTGCTGGAGCGAACGGCTGCCGTCCCCGGCCCTGTCGGCCGTGCCCTCCACCTCCGCCGTACCGGCCCAGCGCCGCGCCGACGGCCCACTGCCCTCGCCCGGCGACCTCGTCGCCCTCGTCCGCGACCGCGCCGTCACCGCCCTGGCAGGTCCCGGCACCCCCGGATCCGACACCGCCGACCTGGCCCGCTCCTGCGAACTCGCCGTCCGGCTCGCCCTGTCCTGCGTGGCCGCGCCACCCGGCGAGGGCGGCGTCGCCGGCCTGATCCGCAGCGCCCTTCAGCGCCAGGCCGGCTGACAGGACGTCAGTGCGCCGAACCCGACAACTGCAGCCCGATCACACCGATGATGACGAGACTGATCGACACGATCTTCAGCGTCGACACCAGGTCGCCCAGGAACACCATGCCGTAGATCGCCGTGCCGGCCGCGCCGATGCCGGTCCACACGGCGTAGGCGGGACCCACGTCGAGCTTCTTCAGCGCCAGGGTCAGCAGACCGAAGCTGCCGATGGCGAAGACGCAGAACGCGATCGTCGGCCAGAGCCGCGTGAAACCGTGCGACAGCTTCAGACACACGGCGAAGCCGGTCTCCAGCAACCCCGCCACTATGACCAGCAGCCACGCCATGAGTCGTTCCTCCCGTATCCCACGTTCAGCGACCGCTTAGTCAGTTCGAGCAAGTACGCCAGATTCGTCAGCTTCTGGTCGGTCTTGCATCCGGCTTGGTGCGATTATGCACTTACCGTCCGCACGCCATGACAAACAACGCGGAGGTCAGCCGCCTTCCTCAGCCGCTTCCTCAGTCGCCTTCCTTCCGCTCCCGCGTGGCCAGCATCCGCCGCAGCGAGTACAGCCGCGCCGGATCCGCGTGCCCCTCGGCCACCCACGCGTCCAGCGCGCAGTCGGGCTCGTCATGGCTGCACGCGCGTGGGCAGCCCTCGGTGCCCGGCTCCAGGTCGGGAAAGGCGTGGATGACCCGGGACGGGTCCACGTGGTGCAGGCCGAAGGACCGAATGCCCGGCGTGTCGATCATCCAGCCGTCGCTGTCCGCCAGCGGCAGCGCCAGCGCCGAGGTGGTGGTGTGCCGGCCACGGCCCGTCACCGCGTTCACATGCCCGGTCGTACGCCGCTGCTCCTGCGGCACCAGCGCGTTCACCAGGGTCGTCTTGCCGACACCGGAGTGGCCGACGAACGCGGTGATCTTGCCGTCGAGCTGCTCGCGTACGCGGGCGACGGCGGTGCCGTTCTGGAGTTCCTCGCGGCTGGTGACGACGTAGGGGATGTCGAGGTGGCCGTAGAGCTCCAGCAGCTTGTCGGGCGGGGCGAGGTCCGACTTGGTCAGGACCAGCAGCGGGTCCAGGCCGCCGGCGTAGGCCGCGACCAGACAGCGGTCGATCAGCCGCGGGCGGGGTTCGGGGTCGGCCAGGGCGGTGACGACCGCCAGCTGGTCGGCGTTGGCGACGACCACGCGCTCGTACGGGTCGTCGTCGTCCGCGGTGCGGCGGAGCACGGACGTGCGCTCCGCGATGCGGACGATCCTCGCGAGCGAGTCCTTCTTGCCCGACAGGTCGCCCACGAGGGCCACCCGGTCTCCGACCACGGCCGCCTTGCGGCCCAGCTCGCGGGCCTTCATCGCCATGACCACACGGTCCTCGACGAGGCAGGTCAGGCGGCCCCGGTCGACGGTGAGGACGAGGCCCTCGGCGGCGTCCTCGTGCTTGGGCCGGATGTTCGTCCGGGGCCGGGTGTTCCGGCGGCCGGGACGGGTGCGGATGTCGTCCTCGTCGGTGTGCTTGCCGTAGCGGCGCATGACCTGATCCCCGTGTCCTACGCCCCGAGCATCCCGGTCCACAGGTCGGGGAAGTCGGGCAGCGTCTTGGCCGTCGTCGCCACGTTCTCGATCTGCACGCCCTCGACGGCGAGGCCGATGATCGCCCCGGCCGTGGCCATGCGGTGGTCGTCGTACGTGTGGAAGATCCCGCCGTGCAGCCGGCGCGGGCGGACGTGCAGACCGTCGGCGGTCTCCGTGACGTCACCGCCGAGTTCGTTGATCTCCTTGGTCAGCGCGGCCAGGCGGTCCGTCTCGTGCAGCCGCAGATGGGCCACACCGCGCAGGGTCGACGGGGAGTCCGCGAGGGCCGCGACCGCCGCGACGCCCGGCGTCAGCTCGCCGACCTCGCTCAGGTCGACGTCGATGCCGTGGATCGAGCCGGAGCCGGTGAACACGAGCCCGTACTCGGTCAGTTCGCAGGAGCCGCCCATCTCGGTGAAGATCTCGCGCAGCCGGTCACCGGGCTGGGTGGTGCGGGCCGGCCAGTCCGGGATGACGACCCGGCCGCCGGTGACGAGCGCGGCCGCCAGGAACGGCTGGGCGTTGGACAGGTCCGGCTCGATGGTCAGGTCGCGCCCGAGCAGGGCACCCGGCGTGACCCGCCAGACGTTGGGCTCGCCGCCCGACTCGGGCGTGTCCACCTGGGCGCCGACCGCGCGCAGCATGTCGACGGTCATGCGGATGTGCGGCATGGAGGGCAGCGTGGCGCCGGTGTGGCGGACCTCGACGCCCTGGTTGAAGCGCGGGCCGGACAGCAGCAGGGCGCTCACGAACTGCGACGAGGAGGACGCGTCGATCGCGACGGGGCCGCCGTCCAGGGCGCCGCTGCCGTGCACGGTCAGCGGCAGCGCGCCACGGCCGTCGTCATCGATCCGGGCGCCGAGCTGACGCAGCGCGTCGATGACTCCGTTCAGGGGACGCTCGTACGAGCGGGGATCACCGTCGAAGCGGACCGGACCGTCGGCGAGCGCGGCGACCGGCGGCAGGAACCGCATCACCGTGCCGGCGTTGCCGACGTCGACCGTGGCCGGGCCGCGCAGGCCCGTGGGGATCACACGCCAGGCCTCGCCGGTGCCGTCCGGGCCGACCCCTTCCTCGATCTCGATGCCCATGGCGCGCAGCGCGCCGGCCATCAGCAGCGTGTCGCGCGAGCGCAGGGGGCGGCGCAGCCAGCCCGGTTCGGAGGCGAGGGAGGCGAGGACCAGGGCGCGGTTGGTGACCGACTTGGACCCGGGCACGTGGACCGTCGCGTCGACGGCTCCGCTCGCGTGCGGGGCGGGCCAGAGGGCGGTGTCTGCGGTGTTCGGGGCCATGGCTTCACTTTATAAGGAGGCAGTACGGCAGGGCGTTCTTCGGGTGGGGCACCGCCGGGGGTGTTCGCGCCATGCGGCGCAGCCGCACATCGGCAGGGCCCCGCACCCCTGGGGCAGGGCCGGTCACACCCCCAGCAACCAGCGCCCTCCGCCGATCAGGGAGCACAGCGACACCGCGTGGAACAGGAAGAACCACAATCCCGCCGGGACATGCGTCAGGCGCGACAACTGGTCCGCGTCCGAGTCCCCCGCCCCGCCCCGCGCCCGCTTCGCCTGGAGCTCGAACGCCGGACGCACTCCGCCCACCAGCAGGAACCACACCACCGCGTACGCGAAAGCCGCCTGCACCTGGGGGCCGGCCAGCCAGGACACCACCACGAACAGGCCGCCGGTGACGATCATGGTCAGGGCGCCGTACGCGTTGCGGATCATCACGAGCATGGCCAGAAGCAGGGCGGTGGCCAGCCACAGCAGGAGCGTGATGCGGCCGGCGCCCAGCAGGGCCGCGCCGCCGAGGCCGAGCAGGGGCGGGGCGGTGTAGCCCGAGGCCGCGGTGAGGATCATGCCGATGCCGTGCGGCTTGCCGCGGCTGACGGTCAGGCCGCTGGTGTCCGAGTGCAGCCGTATGCCCGTGAGGGTGCGGCCGGTGAGCAGGGCCACGAGCCCGTGGCCGCCCTCGTGGGCGATGGTGATGGCGTTGCGGGAGATGCGCCACAGGCCGTGCGGGATCACCACGGCGAGCGCGACTGCCAGGGTCGCGGCTACCACCCAGAGGTCGGGCTCGGGCTGGGTGCCGGAGACCTCGTCCCAGAGGGAGGCGAGCGAGGTGGTTGCGGTGCTGTCCATGTGCGGCGTCGGCTCCCTGTGGGCGGATGGAATCTGGCAGTGTGGCACGTATGTGCGGACGGTATGCAGCGAGTCGTAGGCCAGAGGATCTCGCAGGAATCTTTGAGATCGAGAAGTGGGAGCCCGAGGAGACTCTGGAGCCCGACTACAACGTGGCGCCCACCAAAGAGGTCTACGCCGTCCTCGACCGCCCTCTGAAAGACGCGGACGACCCGCGACCGGTTCGGCAGCTGCGCACGCTGAAGTGGGGGCTCGTCCCGTCCTGGTCGAAGACCCCCGAGGGCGGTGCCCGGATGATCAACGCCCGGGCGGAAACCGTCCACGAGAAGCCGTCCTACCGCCGCGCCTTCACCTCCCGGCGCTGCGTCCTGCCCGCCGACGGCTACTACGAGTGGGTCACCGGCACACAGGAGCGCGAGCTGGAGGTCGAGGGCAAGAAGAAGCGGCCGCGCAAGCAGCCCTACTTCGTGACACCGGCGGACGGGTCGGTCTTCGCCATGGCCGGGCTGTACGAGTTCTGGCGGGACAAGACGCTGCCGGACGACCACCCGCAGGCCTGGTGGGTGACGTGTTCCGTCCTCACCACCGAGGCCGAGACGAGCCCGCTGGCGGTGTCCCCGGCGGACGGTCCGCGGGCCCTGGCCGAGATCCACCCCCGGATGCCGCTGATGCTGACGCCGGACCGCTGGGACGCCTGGCTGGACCCGTCCCGCACGGACGTCGACGACCTGCGCGAGCTGCTCGCCCCGCCGCCCGCCGGGCTGATGCGCGCCTACCCCGTCACGACGGCCGTCAGCAACGTCCGCAACAACGGCCCGGAGCTGCTGAAGGAGCTGGAAGGGCCGGAAGAGGGCACACTCTTCTGACGTGAGTTCCGACACGACCGAGATCGTCGACACCGACGCCGGCCCCGCCCGTATCACCTGGCACCAGGCGAAGAAGGCCCGGCTGGTGCTCGCCGTCAGCCACGGCGCCGGCGGCGGCATCGAGGCCCGCGACCTGCAGGCCCTGGCCGCCGCCCTACCCGCCCACGGTGTCACCGTGGCCCGTGTGGAGCAGCCCTGGCGGGTGGCCGGGAAGAAGCTGGCGCCCGCGCCCAGGACGCTGGACATCGGGTGGCGGGGCATCTGGCCCGCGCTGGCCGAGCCCGGACTGCCGGTGGTGTCCGGCGGCCGCAGTGCCGGAGCCCGCGTGGCCTGCCGTACCGCCACGGAACTCCGCGCCCACGCGGTGCTCGCCCTCAGTTTCCCCCTCCACCCGCCCGGCAAGCCCGAGAAGTCCCGCGCCGTCGAGCTGCTGGGTTCCGGGGTGCCCACCCTGGTCGTCCAGGGCGGGAACGACCCCTTCGGCAAGCCCGAGGAGTTCCCCGAGGGACCGTACGGGCTCGTCGAGGTGCCCTACGGCGATCATGGCTTCGCCGTCCCCAAGCGTGCGGAGATTACGCAGGACGAGGCAGTGGCGGTCATCACGGACGCGGTCGTGGAGTGGACCGGGTCACTCGGGTAAAGCTTCGGGAATGCCGGGGCGGCGAGCTCTGTTGTGCGGGACGTACGTGCTGGGGACCAGCACCGACGCCGTAGGAGAGGAAGTCCGCCGCATGGGTTCGACCTTCTGCCCACCCGTCTCCCACCACCACCCCGTGGACGGGCTGCGCCCGGCAGAATCTGATTCGAGCCGCAGCAGCCGCGCCGACCTGGACTGGACGGTGCTGCACGCGGCCAGGGCCGCCCCCATTCGGGCGGCGGGCGGACCGGATCGTCGTCTATCCTCCGATTCGGGTGGGACCGGTCTCGGTCTCACGAGAACACTGGAGGAGGTGGGTCCGGTCACTGGGACCGACGCAGGGACCGAACACGGCCAGGCGGAGCAGCCCGAGGGCCAGGGTGGCACGGGCGCGGAGACGGCCGCGGAGCGCAACGCGCGCTTCGAGCGGGACGCGCTCGAGTTCCTCGACCAGATGTACTCGGCCGCGCTGCGCATGACGCGCAACCCGGCCGACGCCGAGGACCTGGTGCAGGAGACGTATGCCAAGGCGTACGCGTCCTTCCACCAGTTCCGCGAGGGCACCAATCTCAAGGCGTGGCTGTACCGGATCCTCACCAACACCTTCATCAACTCGTACCGCAAGAAGCAGCGCGAACCGCAGCGCAGCGCGGCCGAGGAGATCGAGGACTGGCAGCTCGCCCGTGCCGAGTCGCACATGTCGACGGGTCTGCGCTCCGCGGAGTCGCAGGCGCTCGACCACCTGCCCGACTCGGACGTGAAGGAAGCGCTCCAGGCGATCCCCGAGGAGTTCCGCATCGCCGTCTACCTGGCGGATGTCGAGGGCTTTGCCTACAAGGAGATCGCCGACATCATGGGGACACCCATCGGTACGGTGATGTCCCGGCTGCACCGGGGCCGCCGTCAGCTGCGCGGCATGCTGGAGGACTACGCCCGTGACCGCGGGATGGTCCCGGCCGGCGCCGGAGAGTCGAACGAAGCGAAAGGCTCGGGGTCATGAGCTGCGGAGAGCCGCACGAGACGGATTGCAGCGAAATCCTCGATCATCTCTACGAGTTCCTCGACCGTGAGATGCCGGACTCGGACTGCGTGAAGTTCGAGCACCACTTCGAGGAGTGCTCGCCGTGCCTGGAGAAGTACGGGCTGGAGAAGGCCGTGAAGAAGCTGGTCAAGCGGTGCTGCGGGCATGACGACGTACCGGGCGACCTGCGCGACAAGGTCATGGGGCGGATCGAACTGATCCGCTCCGGCCAGGCCGTCCCCGAGCAGGACGTCACGGCCTCGCCTGCCGCGCCGCAGGAGTCCTGACACTCCCGCGCTTTTCAACTACCCCGCCTCTGACGGGGTAGTCATCCTCGAACGCATCACTCGAACGTGCTAATCCGTGGGTTATCGGCCCGCGGAGCCCCCCGCCGCCGTCCTAGGCTCCGGGCCTGACGGACAAGGCCGGGGGAGGGGTGCATGGAAGCGGTACCGGTACGGGCACGTGTGTACGTCGCCTGTGTCGCCGTCGCCGCCCTCCTCTGTCTGCTGCCGCTGCCGGACGCCCCGACGCCCTGGGGGGCCGTGGCGCTGCTCGCCGCGCTGTACGCGGGCTGCGAGCGCGTCGCCCGGTCCCGGTTCGTCGGGATCTCCCATCCGGCCGGGACCTTCTACCCCGTGCTGCTCGCCGGTGCCTTCCTGCTGCCCGCGCCCGCCGCCGCCCTGGTGGCCGTGCCCGGTGCGCTGCTCTCGCACGCCGAGCAGCGGCCCGTGGCGCTGCGCCGGGTCTGGCGGGCCGCCCAGCTCGTCCTCGGCGTGTGGGCCGCGGCCCGGGTGCACTGGGCGCTCGGCGGACGGGACGCGGTCGTCGCGGGCGACGTCCCCTACGCGCTCGGACCGGCCGGCGCGGCCGTGCTGGCGTTCTGCCTGGTGCTCGCGCTGCTGGACGGCGGGATCCTGGCCCTGGCCGAGCGGGTGCCGGTACGGCGGGCCTGGCGCGGACTGGTGGCACGCTCCCTCGCGCCCATCGCCGTGCACGGGCTGGCCGGGCTGATGATGGCCGTGCTGTGGCGCAGTCCGTACGGTCCCGTGGCCGCGCTGCTCGTGCTGCTGCCGATGTGCGTCTCCTGGTGGGCCTTCGCGCAGTACCACCGGGAACGGGCCGCCCACCAGGCGACCATCCGGGCGCTCGTCCAGGCCGTCGACATCAAGGACGGCTACACGCGCGGGCACAGCGAGCGCGTCGGGCAGGCCTCCATGATGATCGCGCGCGAGCTGGGCATGGACGACGAGCGCGTCGAGGTGCTCCGGTTCGCCGGGATCCTGCACGACGTCGGCAAGCTGGGCGTCCCCACCCGGCTGCTCCGGAAGGACGGGCCGCTCACGCCCGAGGAGCGGCGGGTGATCGAGCTGCACCCCGAGTACGGGCACGAGATGGTGCGCGGCATCGGCTTCCTCGGGGAGGCCCGCGCCGCCGTGCTGCACCACCACGAACGGCTGGACGGCACCGGGTACCCGTACGGTCTGGTGGGCAGTCAGATCCCGGAATCAGCGCGGGTCGTGGCGGTCGCGGACGCCTTCGACGCCATGACCTCCACCCGGAGCTACAGCAGGGCCCGGCCCGTCGCGGTCGCCCTGGCGGAGCTGAAGCGGTGCTCCGGCAGCCAGTTCGACCCGGTGATGGTCGAGGCTCTCGTGGAGGCCGTCGGCCGGGCGGGCTGGCGCCCCGCCGTGACCGCCGACGACGTTCACCCGCCCCGGGTTCCGCCGCCCGGCTCCCCCGTCTCCAGCCGGCCGGGAGCACACCGGTGAGCGCCTACCGCCCGCCACCGCTCTTCACCCTCGTCCACGCCTGCGCCGCCCTCCTCGCCGCCGGCTCGCTCGCCGTCACCCTCTACAGCGGGCTGGAGGAACGCCGGGTCGCCCTCGCCTTCGGCGTCCTCGTCACCGTCGGGGAGCTCGCCCGGCGCAACGGTGCGCTGGTCAGGGAGCCGGCGCCGCTCGGGGCCGCCGCGGCCCTGTCGTACGCGCTGCTCGGCGAGGCCGGCGGGCGGGCCACGCACCACGGCCCCGCCCAGGTCGTCGCCGTCGTGCTGGCCGCCTCGCTGCTCGGCAGCGTGCCGCACGTGGCGCGCGGGCAGGGGCCCACGCTCGACCATCTGGCGCGCCGGGTGCTCACCGTCGGATTCGTCGCCGTGTGCTTCCAGCCCCCGTACAACCGGGGCATGTTCGACGACTGGGGCGGCCCCGCCTACGCGCTGCTGCTGCTCGCGCTGCTGTCCCTGACCGCGCTGTGCGACGCGGTGCTCGCCGCCGCGCTGGCCCACTCCCGCACCGGCTGGCCCTTCGGGCCGGTGCTGCGGGACGAGCTGCGGGCCATCTGCGGCATCGGCTCCGCCGTCATCGCGACCGGGGCGGTGATGGCCCTGGCGGTCGCCGTCGTGGGGCTGTGGGGGCTGCCCGTGTTCTCCGTGCCGCTGCTGCTCGCCCAGATGTCGTTCCGGCGGTACGCCGCCGTCCGGGCGACCTACCGGCAGACCATCGCCTCCCTCGCCCGGGCCACCGAGGTCGCCGGATACACGCCCTGCGGGCACGCCCGCCGCGTCGCCGCGCTCAGTCAGGCGGTGGGGCGTGACCTGGGTCTCACCGAGCCCGAGCTGGCCGTGCTGGAGTACGCCGCGCTCATGCACGACATCGGCCAGCTGAGCCTCGTCGACCCGGTGCCGGCGGGCGCCACCGCCGTTCTGCCCGCCGCGGAACAGCGGCGGATCGCGCTGCTCGGCGGGGCCGTCGTACGGCAGACGGGCGTCGACGAGGCGGTCGCCGTGGTCGTGGAGCGGCAGGCCGACCCCTACGCGGAGCAGCCGCTCGCCGCGCGGATCGTCCGGGCCGTGAACGCGTACGAGGAGAAGTCCCGGGAAGGCGGCCTGGGCGGACCGCTGACGGCGCTGGAGGAACTCCGGCTCGCCACCGCCGGGGAGTACGCCCCGGAGGTGGTGGAATCACTGGCGCGGGTACTGGCCAGGAGCAGTCTGACCTTGCCCATGACGGGGTAACCCATGGGTAATGAGCGCCCCGGAGGCCGTACGTGGTTGGATGCGAAGAAGAAGGTGTCCGGGGGCTCGAAACACAGCTACGGCCAGCCCACCGCACGGAACTGGCAGGCGGGAATCGTGAGGATCTTCGGCAAGGGACGGCACCGGCCCTCCGCCTCCTGGCGGCAGGCCACAGACCGGGCGTTCACGCTCATCGGCGACGGCCGGTACGAGGACGCCGGCGCATTGTTGACACGTGCCGCCGACCTGGAGCCCTGGCTGTCCGAGTCCTGGTTCAACCTCGCCCTGCTGCACAAGTTCCGGCACGACTGGGAACAGGCGCGGGCGGCGGGGCTCAGGGCCGTGGCGCTGCTCGACCGGGACACCGGCGCGCCCGACTGGTGGAACGTCGGCATCGCCGCGACCGCCCTCCAGGACTGGCCGCTGGCCCGCCGCGCCTGGCAGGCCTACGGGCTGCGGGTGCCGGGACCGCCCAACGACTCCGGTGAGCCCGTCGGCATGGACCTCGGCAGTGCGGCCGTACGGCTGTCCCCGGAGGGGGAGGCCGAGGTCGTGTGGGGGCGGCGGCTGGATCCCGCGCGGATCGAGGTGCTGTCCATTCCGCTGCCGTCGTCGGGGCGGCGCTGGGGCGAGGTCGTACTGCACGACGGCGTGCCGCACGGCGAGCGGACCACGGCCGCCGGTCACACGTACCCGGTGTTCGACGAGATCGAGCTGTGGGCGCCGTCGCCGGTGCCGACCTGGGTGGTGCTGCTCGAGGCCGGCACCGAGGCGGACCGGGACGCGCTGGAGCAGCTCGCCGCGGACGCCGGGTTCGCCGCGGAGGACTGGTCCTCGTCGGTGCGGTTGCTGTGCCGGATGTGCTCCGAGTCACGGATGCCGTCCGACGAGGGGGACGGGGAACATCTCGATCCGCACGATCACAGTGAGCCGGGGCATCCCGGGCCGCTGGGGCATCGGACCGACGGGCAACTGTGGGTTCCCGAGCGGGAGTGTGGCTTGGCTGCGCCGGCTTCCCTCGTGAGGGGACTGCTGGACGGGTGGGTGGCCGACAGTCCGGATTCCCGGGACTGGCGGGATCTCGAAGAGGTCTGCTAGGTCCTGCTTGCCCCGTACCCTGTATCAGCATCCCAGCTTGGATTTGTTCAGGAAGGCGTACGTAACGTCATGGCTCAGCAGGACACCGATCAGCAGCGCGCGGGCGTGCTCCCCGTCGATGACGAGGGGTACGTGATCGACACGGAGGACTGCGAGGAGCGCGAGGCGGCCTGGCGGGAGCGGGGGACCTCGCGGCCGATCACGGTGGTCGGGAACCCGGTGCTGCACAAGGAGTGCAAGGACGTCACCGACTTCGGCGACGAACTCCAGCAGCTGGTGGCGGACATGTTCGCCTCGCAGCGCACCGCCGAGGGCGTGGGCCTGGCCGCCAACCAGATCGGTGTCGACCTGAAGGTCTTCGTCTACGACTGCCCGGACGACGAGGGCGTCCGGCACACCGGCGTCGTCTGCAACCCCAGGCTCGTCGAACTGCCCGCCGAGAAGCGCCGGCTGGACGACAGCAACGAGGGCTGCCTGTCGGTGCCGACCGCGTACGCGCCGCTCGCCCGGCCCGACTACGCCGAGGTGACCGGGCAGGACGAGCAGGGCAATCCGATCCGGGTGCGCGGCACCGGGTACTTCGCTCGGTGTTTGCAGCACGAGACCGACCACCTGTACGGCTACCTGTACATCGACCGGCTCTCCAAGCGCGAACGCAAGGACGCGCTGCGGCAGATGGCCGAGAACGAGCCCCGGTACCCCGTCGTCGCGAACGACTGAGACCTCACGATCACCAGGCGCACGGCGTCTGTTCGGGATTCCCGTCCTGAACAGGCGCCGTTCGTCTGTCCCGTTCGCCTGTCCGTCGCACGTTCGATCGCTTCTGCTCTCCTGGTGATCCGGTACCGGTCACGCAACGGGAGGTTACCGGCCCTTGAGATAGCGAATGCAGCAAATGCGTTCCCAGAGCGGTCAGTTGTAGTGCTGAATGGAGGGAGCGGTATGCAACGGCGCACGCCCGGCACGGAAGGAGGGGCGCCCGCGCCAACTGGCGGCTGAGAGGGGTTAGTTCGTGCATGCTTTGTCACACGGCACCACATCGACACCGACCACCATCGCAGTTCCACCGTCGCTCTCCCTTCCGGTGATCGAGGCGGCGTTTCCCCGGCAACTCCACCCGTATTGGCCGAAGTGCCAGGAGAAGACCAGGGCCTGGCTGCTCGAAAAGCGGCTCATGCCCGCGGAGAAGGTGGAGGAATATGCCGATGGCCTGTGCTACACCGACCTCATGGCCGGGTACTACATCGGCGCCTCCGACGAGGTCATGCAGGCGATCGCGGATTACAGCGCCTGGTTCTTCGTCTGGGACGACCGTCACGACCGCGACATCGTGCACGGCCGCCCGGTCGCCTGGCGGCGGCTGCGGGACCGGCTGCACTCGGCCCTCGGCTCTCCCGGGGAGCACCTGCACCACGAGGAACCACTGGTCGCGGGGTTCGCGGACAGCGTGCTGCGGCTGTACGCCTTCCTGCCGGCGACGTGGAACCTCCGGTTCGCCCGGCACTTCCACGAGGTGATCGACGCGTACGACCGGGAGTTCCACAACCGCACCCACGGAATCGTGCCCACGGTCGAGGAGTATCTCCGGCTGCGCCGGCTCACCTTCGCCCACTGGATATGGACGGATCTGCTGGAGCCGACCGCGGGATGCGAACTCCCCGACGGCATAAGGAAACACCCGGCATATCGGCGGGCCGCGCTGCTGAGCCAGGAGTTCGCCGCCTGGTACAACGACCTCTGCTCGCTGCCGAAGGAATTAGCGGGCGACGAGGTGCACAATCTCGGAATCAGTCTCATCACCCATGAGGGGCTGACCCTGGAACAGGCGGTCACGGAAGTCAGGCGCCGCGTAGAGAACTGCATCACGGAATTCCTCGACGTCGAACGGGAAGCATTAAGGTTCGCCGACGACCTCGCCGACGGCACTGTGCGGGGAAAGGAACTCAGCGCCGCCGTACGGGCCTGTCTGAGCAATATGCGGAACTGGTTCAGTTCCGTCTACTGGTTCCATCACGAGTCCGGCCGGTACATGGTCGACAGCTGGGACGACCGGTCCACGCCCCCGTACGTCAACAACGAAGCGGCAGGTGAGAAATGACCGTCGAGTCCGTGAAGCCTGAAGCCCCTGGGGTCCCGGAACTGCGCGAACCGCCCCGGGCGGGCGGCGGTGTCCCCGTCCTGGGGCACGGCTGGAAGCTCGTGCGCGACCCGCTGGCGTTCATGTCCCGGCTGCGCGACCACGGCGACGTGGTCCGCCTGAAGCTCGGGCCGAAGACGGTCTACGCCGTCACCACCCCGGCCCTGACCGGCGCCCTCGCGCTGAGCAACGACTTCATCATCGCCGGGCCCCTGTGGGAGTCACTGGAGGGCCTGCTCGGCAAGGAGGGCGTGGCCACGGCGAACGGCCCGCGCCACCGCCGCCAGCGGCGCACCATCCAGCCCGCCTTCCGGCTCGACGCCATCCCCGCCTACGGGTCGATCATGGAGGAGGAGGCACACGCGCTCACCGAGCGCTGGAAGCCCGGCGAGACCATCGACTGCACCTCCGAGTCCTTCCGGGTGGCCGTGCGCATCGCGGCCCGCTGCCTGTTGCGCGGTGACTACATGGACGAGCGGGCGGAGCGGCTGTGCGTCGCGCTCGCCACCGTCTTCCGCGGGATGTACCGGCGGATGGTGGTGCCGCTCGGACCGCTCTACAAGCTGCCGCTCCCGGCCAACCGCGAATTCAACCGGGCCTTGGCCGATTTGCATCTCCTGGTGGACGAGATCGTCGCCGAGCGCCGCGCATCCGGTCAAAAGCCGGACGATTTGCTGACTGCATTGCTGGAGGCGACGGACGAGAATGGCGATCCCATCGGGGAACAGGAGATCCACGACCAGGTCGTCGCGATCCTCACCCCCGGCAGCGAAACCGTCGCCTCCACGATCATGTGGCTGCTGCATATGCTCGCGGAACACCCTGAACACGCGGACCGGGTGCGCGACGAAGTGGAAGCCGTCACCGGAGGGAGGCCGGTGGCATTTGCAGACGTCCGAGGACTCAGGCACACCAACAATGTCGTCGTCGAGTCCATGCGTTTGAGCCCGGCCGTGTGGATTCTGACGCGGCGGGCGGTACGGGACACGGAACTCGGCGGATACCGCATTCCGGCCGGGGCGGACATCGTCTACAGCCCGTACGCGATCCAGCGCGATCCGAAGTCGTACGCGCGGAACCTGGAGTTCGACCCCGACCGCTGGCTTCCGGACCGGGTCAAGGACGTTCCTAAACACGCCATGAGCCCGTTCAGCGTGGGCAACCGCAAGTGCCCGAGCGACCACTTCTCGATGGCCCAGCTGACGCTGATCACGGCGGCGCTGGCCACCAAGTACCGCTTCGAGCAGGTCGCCGGCTCGAACGACGGCACGCGCGTCGGCATCACGCTGCGGCCGCACGACCTGCGGGTGCGGCCGGTGGCGAGGTGAGAGCCCCTGGCCTCAGGCCGCCTCCGGGCCCCTGAACGTGCGCCGGTAGGCGTTCGGCGTCGTCCCGACCGCCCGGACGAAGTGGTGGCGCAGTGTGGCCGCGTTGCCGAACCCTGTTCGGCCGGCGATCGCGTCCATCGTCTCGTCCGTCGCCTCCAGCAGCCGCTGGGCCAGCAGCACGCGCTGGCGCAGGATCCAGCGGTAGGGAGTCGTCCCGGTCTCCTGCTGGAAGCGACGGGCGAAGGTGCGCGGGGACATGTGGGCGCGGGCGGCCAACTGCTCGACGGTGACCTCCTCGTCGAGGTGCCGCTCCATCCACGCCAGCACGTCGCTGATCGTGTCGGCCTCGGGGTGCGGCAGCGGGCGCTCGATGTACTGGGCCTGGCCGCCGTCGCGGTGCGGCGGCACCACCATCCGCCGGGCGATCTTGTTGGCGACCTCGGAGCCCTGCTCCTTGCGCACCAGGTGGAGGCAGGCGTCGATGCCGGCGGCCGTGCCGGCGGAGGTGATCACCGGGTCCTCGTCGACGTAGAGCACGTCCGGCTCCACGACCGCCCGCGGGTACTGCCGGGCCAGGGCGGCCGCATGCTTCC
Source organism: Streptomyces caelestis (assembly GCF_014205255.1). GTDB lineage: Bacteria > Actinomycetota > Actinomycetes > Streptomycetales > Streptomycetaceae > Streptomyces > Streptomyces caelestis. The sequence goes on from NZ_JACHNE010000001.1 coordinate 5,810,488, forward strand.
AGTGCACGGCGCAGCGGCGGTCGTCCAGCAGCCCGGCAGCGGCCAGCACGAAGGCGCCGGAGCAGACGCTGAGCACCCGGGCGCCGCGGGCGACCCCACGCCGCAGGGCGTCCAGGAGCTCCGGCGGGAACTCACGGGACGCGTAGCTGTGCCCGGCCGGCACCGCGATCAGATCGGCCGTCTCCAGCCGCTCCAAGCCGTGCTCCACCTGTAGTGAGACGCCCGAGTTCATGCGCAGGGCCGGGCCCTCGGCCGAGGCCACGGCGAAGTCGTAGACCGGCAGGCCGTCGTCGCTGCGGTCGGTGCCGAAGACCTCGCACACCACACCGAGTTCGAAGGGGTTCACGCCGTCGAGGAGGACGACGGTCACGTTCTGGAGCATGTCTCCAGTGTGCCTGGTCAGTGGCAGTAATTCGAGGGTCTATGACAGTACTGCCACTGACGGTAAGGAGTCATCGGCGCGACAGTGGTGTCCATGGACACGAACCAGGTACAGACACTCATCGCAATGATCTTCGTCCTCGGGATGCTGGTCCTCCTGGTCCTCCCGTCAGTGATCGGTATCGTGCGCGACCGGCGCGTCGACCGTCAGATCAGGGAGGCCCAGGAGACCCGCGAAGGCGTGCCGGCTCAGAAGTCCTCGTCCAGGTCGACGGTGCCCTCCACCGCCACCTGGTACGCGGAAGGCCGCCGCTCGAAGAAGTTGGTCAGCTCCTGAACACCCTGGAGCTCCATGAAGGAGAAGGGGTTCTCGGAGCCGTAGACCGGAGCGAAGCCCAGGCGGGTGAGCCGCTGGTCGGCGACGCACTCCAGGTACTGCCGCATCGACTCGGTGTTCATGCCCGGGAGGCCGTCCCCGCACAGGTCGCGCGCGAACTGCAGCTCGGCCTCGACGGCCTCGCGGAGCATGTCCGTCACCTCCTGCCGGAGCCGGTCGTCGAACAGCTCCGGCTCCTCCTTGCGGACGGTGTCGACCACGTCGAAGGCGAACGACATGTGCATCGTCTCGTCGCGGAACACCCAGTTGGTGCCGGTGGCCAGGCCGTGCAGCAGGCCCCGGCTGCGGAACCAGTAGACGTAGGCGAAGGCACCGTAGAAGAACAGGCCCTCGATGCACGCGGCGAAGCAGATCAGGTTCAGCAGGAAACGGCGGCGGTCGGCCTGGGTCTCCAGCCGGTCGAGCTGGTCGACCCTTTCTGTTCCATCAAATGCAGCCATCCACTTGAAGCAGAACTCGGCCTTCTCGCGGATGGAGGGGATGTTCTCGACGGCCGCGAAGGCCGCCGCCCGGTCGTCGTGGTCGGGGAGGTAGGTGTCCAGGAGCGTCAGATAGAACTGGACGTGGACGGCCTCCTCGAAGAGCTGCCGGCTCAGATACAGTCGCGCCTCGGGGGAGTTGATGTGCTTGTACAGGGTCAGCACGAGGTTGTTCGCGACGATCGAGTCACCCGTCGCGAAGAAGGCCACCAGACGGCCGATCAGGTGCTGCTCGGCGGGGGACAGCTTGGCGAGGTCGGCGACGTCCGAGTGGAGGTCGACCTCCTCCACGGTCCAGGTGTTCTTGATGGCGTCCCGGTAGCGCTCGTAGAAGTCCGGGTAGCGCATGGGGCGGAGGGTCAGCTCGAAGCCCGGGTCGAGAAGATTCTGGGTGGTCATTACTGGCAGGCCTCGCAGGACTCGGGGTTTTCCAGGGAGCAGGCGACGGCGTCTTCCGGCGCGGGCTGCTGCACGGGGACGGTGGCCTGGGCGGCGCGGGCGATGCGGGTCGCCGGGCGCGAGCGCAGGTAGTACGTGGTCTTCAGCCCGGACTTCCAGGCGTAGGCGTACATCGAGGAGAGCTTGCCGATGGTCGGCGTCTCCAGGAAGAGGTTCAGGGACTGGGACTGGTCCAGGAACGGGGTCCTGGCCGCTGCCATGTCGATCAGGCCGCGCTGCGGGATCTCCCAGGCCGTGCGGTAGAGGGCGCGTACGTCCTCGGGGATCCAGGCGAAGTCCTGCACCGAGCCGTTCGCCTCGCGCAGGGCCTCCCGGCTGCGGGCGTCCCACACGCCGAGCCGCTTCAGCTCCGCCACCAGGTAGGAGTTGACCTGGAGGAACTCACCCGACAGCGTCTCGCGCTTGAACAGGTTGGACACCTGCGGCTCGATGCACTCGTACACGCCCGCGATCGAGGCGATCGTGGCCGTCGGGGCGATGGCGAGGAGCAGGGAGTTGCGCATGCCGGTCACGGCGATGCGCTCGCGCAGGGCGGCCCAGCGCTCCGGCCAGGTCAGTTCCACGTCGTAGTGGTCGGGGTGGAGCACACCCTTGGCCGTACGGGTCTTCTCCCAGGCCGGCAACGGGCCGTTGCGCTCGGCGAGATCGGCGGAGGCCTCGTACGCGGCGAGCATGATCCGCTCGGCGATGCGTGTGGAGAGCGCCTTGGCCTCCGGTGAGTCGAAGGGCAGGCGCAGCTTGAAGAAGACGTCCTGGAGCCCCATGGCCCCGAGGCCGACGGGACGCCACCTGGCGTTGGAACGGCCCGCCTGCTCGGTCGGGTAGAAGTTGATGTCCACGACCCGGTCGAGGAACGTGACGGCCGTACGGACGGTCTCGTCCAGCCGCTCCCAGTCGATGTCCCCGCCGGCCTGGTCGACGAGCGCGCCGAGGTTGACCGACCCCAGGTTGCAGACCGCCGTCTCCCCGTCGCTGGTGACCTCCAGGATCTCCGTGCAGAGGTTGGAGGAGTGGACGACGTGGCCCGGCTCGGCCGTCTGGTTGGCGGTGCGGTTGGCGGCGTCCTTGAAGGTCATCCAGCCGTTGCCGGTCTGCGCGAGGGTGCGCATCATGCGGCCGTACAGCTCCCGGGCCGGCAGGGTCTTCCTCGCGAGACCCTTCGCCTCGGCCGCCCGGTACGCGGCGTCGAACTCCTCGCCCCACAGGTCGACCAGCTCGGGCACGTCCGAGGGGGAGAACAGCGACCACTGCGCGTCGTCGTTCACCCGCCGCATGAACTCGTCGGGCACCCAGTGCGCGAGGTTCAGGTTGTGCGTACGGCGGGCGTCCTCACCGGTGTTGTCCCGCAGTTCCAGGAACTCCTCGATGTCGGAGTGCCAGGTCTCCAGGTAGACCGCGGCGGCGCCCTTGCGGCGGCCGCCCTGGTTCACGGCGGCGACCGAGGCGTCGAGGGTCTTCAGGAACGGGACGATGCCGTTGGAGTGGCCGTTGGTGCCGCGGATCAGCGAACCGCGCGCCCGGATACGGGAGTAGGCGATGCCGATGCCGCCGGCGTGCTTCGACAGCCGCGCCACCTGGTGGTACCGGTCGTAGATCGAGTCCAGCTCGTCCTTGGGGGAGTCGAGGAGGTAGCAGGACGACATCTGGGGGTGCCGCGTGCCGGAGTTGAAGAGGGTGGGGGAGGAGGGGAGGTAGTCGAGGCGGCTCATGAGCCCGTAGAGCGCGGCGACCTCGTCGACGGCCCGGGAGGTGTCGTCCTCGGCGAGACCGGCGGCCACCCGCAGCATGAAGTGCTGGGGCGTCTCGATGACCTTGCGGGTGATCGGGTGCCGGAGCAGATAGCGGCTGTGGAGCGTACGCAGGCCGAAGTAGCCGAAGCGGTCGTCGGCGGCCGTGTCGATCAGGGCGTCGAGACGGGCGGCGTGGAGGCGCACGAACTCGGCGGTCCGGTCGGCGATGAGGCCCTCCCGGTGCCCGACCGCGACGGACTCGGTGAAGCACGTGACGCCCTGCGAGGCGGCCTCTGCGCGGATGCCGATCGTCAGCAGGCGCGCGGCCAGCCGGGAGTAGGCGGGATCCTCGGAGATGAGGCCGGCGGCCGCCTCCGTCGCCAGCTCGCGCAACTCCGACTCGTCGGCCCGCGCGGACCGGCCGCGCAGCGCGGCGGCGGCGACCCGGCCGGGGTCGGCGTCGGGCAGGTCGGCGGTCAGCTCGGTCAGGGTCCGCAGCAGCGCGGCACCGGGACCGTCGGGCTCTGTTTCGGCGGCTGAGACCGGATCGGCTGGCGCGATGGTCACGTGGGGTTCTCCCTCGCTCGGCACGGGGGCCTCGCACAGGGCAGCGGGCAGCACACGAGCGCACGCGGCGTCGCGTCCACCGGCCCATTCCACGAGGCCCGGACGTCAGGCACACCGGCCGGGTGGCCGGGCGCGCTGTCGGCAGGTCCTCGGACTGACTCCTGTGCGTGACGGTTCCGGGAACAGACATGCACAAGTACACCGTTGCGGGACAGTTCCGGATTCGCACCGGATTCCCCTGCGGCGACAGCGAGCATGAGCATACATCTTGTGCCGGGTGGCGAAAGCACCCCTAGATGTAGTGTCGCGACGGTTTCACAGCGTCAACTCGTAGGTGAGGAGAGTGATGTCGTCGAGCTCCGGGATCGGGTTCCAGTCGCGCTCCGGGACGCGGACGAAGCCGAGACGGTCGTAGATGCGGTGGGCGGAGTGCATGGTGCGCTGCGTCGACAGGACGACGCGGACGCAGCCGTCCGTCGCACGGGCGCGGTCGACGCAGGCGCGGACGAGGGCCTCTCCGGCGCCGCGGCCGCGGGCCTCCTGAGCGACGGCGAGCATCCGTATCTCGGCCTCTGAGGGCAGGGCGATGTCGGCCATGGGACCGCCTGCGGGGACGAAGGTGACGCCACCGAGGAGGTGCTCGCCGCGGGTGGCCACCAGGACGTCCGCGGCGGCGGCCCGCTTGGCCACGTCCTTGAGTTCGCCGAGGTACCAGTCGCTCTCACCGAAGTCGAGGAGGCCGTCCTTGAGGTAGGCCTGGGCGGTGATCTCGCCGAGGGCGTCGTACTCGGTGGGCTTCACTCGCCGGATGAGGATGTCCATGGTCCGAGTGTGCGGGACGGGTACGACAACGGGCCGCCGGTTTCTCACCGGCGGCCCGTTGTCCCGTACGACTCAGTGCGAAGTGCCCGCCGTCGCCGGCGGAAGCTCCACCTGGACGCCCGGGTCGCCCGCGTCCGCCGTGTAGTCCTCCGGCTTGGTCTCGTCGATGCCGTCGGGGGCCTTCAGGGCCTTGAGGACGAAGGTCAGGACGACGGTGACGACGACGTTCAGGACGAACGCCGTGAGGCCGATGTAGCCGATCTCGCCGATGCCCGGGATCTCCTTCGACGAGCCGCCGAAGTGCTTCTGGGTCGGCGAGGCGACGCCGTACGCGGCGACCGTGCCGTAGACCATGCCGACCGCCCAGCCCGCGAGCAGGGCCCAGCGGTGGAACCAGCGGGTGAACAGGCCGCCGACCAGGGCCGGGAAGGTCTGCAGGATCCAGATGCCGCCGAGCAGTTGGAAGTTGATGGCGACCGTCTTGTCCATGGTGAGGACGAAGGCCAGCGCGCCCACCTTCACCAGCAGCGAGACCAGCTTGGAGACCTTGGTCTCCTGTGCGGGCGTGGCGTCGGGCTTGATGAAGTCCTTGTAGATGTTGCGGGTGAAGAGGTTCGCGGCCGCGATGGACATGATGGCCGCCGGGACCAGCGCCCCGATGCCGATCGCCGCGAAGGCCACGCCCGCGAACCAGTCCGGGAACATGGTCTCGAACAGCTGCGGGATCGCCAGCTGCCCGTTCTGCACCTTGATCCCGGCCGCGATCGCCATGAAGCCGAGCAGCGCGAGCAGGCCCAGCATCAGCGAGTACAGCGGCAGGATCGTGGTGTTGCGGCGGATCACCTCACGGCTCTTCGAGGACAGCGTCGCCGTGATCGAGTGCGGGTACATGAAGAGCGCGAGCGCGGAGCCCAGCGCCAGCGTGGCGTACGTCCACTGCCCCGCCTCCGCCGGGACCAGCGCACCGCGCGGCGCGCCCGTCGCCGGGTTGGTCTGGCTGTACGCCTCGCCCGCCTTGGCGAAGATCTCGTCGAAGCCGCCCAGCTTGATCGGGATGTAGATGATCGCCACCGCGATGACGATGTAGATCAGGGTGTCCTTCACGAACGCGATCAGCGCCGGCGCCCGCAGACCCGACGAGTACGTGTACGCCGCCAGCACACCGAAGGCGATCAGCAGCGGCAGGTCCTTGATGAACCAGTTGGTGTCCTCGCCGCCGCCGACGCCCATCACGTCCAGCACGGCCTGGATGCCGACCAGCTGGAGCGCGATGTACGGCATCGTCGCGAGGATGCCGGTGAGGGCCACGGCCAGGGAGAGGCCCTTGGACCCGAAGCGGCCGCGCACGAAGTCGGACGTCGTCACGTACCCGTGCTTGTGCGAGACCGACCACAGGCGGGGCAGGAACGTGAAGATCAGCGGATAGACCAGGATCGTGTACGGCACGGCGAAGAAACCGGCCGCGCCCGCCGCGTAGATCGCCGCCGGTACGGCCACGAAGGTGTACGCCGTGTACAGGTCGCCGCCGAGCAGGAACCAGGTGACCCAGGTGCCGAACGAGCGGCCGCCCAGGCCCCACTCGTCCAGGCTGTGCTCGTTCTCGGCCTTGCGCCAGCGCGCGGCCAGGAAGCCCATGACCGTGACGGCCAGGAAGAAGAAGATGAAGACGGCGAGTGCGACGCCGTTCACGCCGTCGTTCACTCCGACGCACCGCCCTTCGCGGCAGAGCGGGCGCGCTGGTCACGCTGCCACAGCTTGAAGGCGATCATCGTCAGCGCGGTGGAGATCAGCACCCACGCCATCTGGTACCAGTAGAAGAACGGGATACCGATGAAGGCCGGGTCGGTCTGGGCGTACGAGCCGACCCACAGCATGGCCACGAAGGGCGCTATGAGGCAGAGAGCGATGACGACGCGCATCGGCGTCACCGTCGCCCCTCTGCTGGCTTCTGGGGCTTGCGACATCAGGCGGCTCCGTCCCCTCAGTGATCACCTGTGGAATGCGCAGGCAATCTAGGTCAGGGTGCGGCGACAGCGGAACCCCTCGTCCGTAATGCGGTACTCAAAAGAAACCACGATTGCGCTGCCGGTCCGCTACTCCTGGGGGCGCTTCAGACGGGCCACGAACTTGTACCGGTCGCCCCGGTACACCGACCGCACCCACTCCACCGGCTGCCCTTCCCGGTCCAGCGAGTGCCGGGAGAGCATCAGCATCGGCAGGCCGACGTCCGTGCCGAGCAGGCCGGCCTCGCGCGGGGTGGCCAGTGAGGTCTCGATGGTCTCCTCGGCCTCCGCGAGACGGACGTCGTAGACCTCGGCGAGCGCGGTGTAGAGGGACGTGTACTTCACCAGGGACCGGCGCAGGGCCGGGAAGCGCTTCGCGCTCAGGTGGGTGGTCTCGATGGCCATCGGCTCGCCGTTGGCCATGCGCAGCCGCTCGATGCGCAGCACCCGTCCGCCGGTCGTGATGTCGAGCAGCCCGGCGAGGCGGTCGTCGGCGGTGATGTAGCCGATGTCCAGCAGCTGCGAGGTGGGTTCGAGGCCCTGGGCGCGCATGTCCTCCGTGTACGAGGTCAGTTGCAGCGCCTGCGAGACCTTGGGCTTGGCGACGAACGTGCCCTTGCCCTGGATGCGCTCCAGCCGGCCCTCGACGACCAGCTCCTGCAGCGCCTGGCGCACGGTCGTGCGCGAGGTGTCGAACTCCGCCGCCAGGGTGCGCTCGGGCGGGACCGGTGTGCCGGGCGCTTGGGTCTCGGTCATGTCGAGCAGGTGCTTCTTGAGGCGGTAGTACTTGGGCACGCGTGCGGTACGGACGGGCGCCCCGCTCTCGTTCTCCGCACTGCTGATGTCGGTGCTCATGCTCCGCCTTCCCGGCTCTTCCGCCGACCGATCTCACTTGTATACCGTCGGCGCCTCTTTTGGTCTAGTCCACAACTCCAAGTGGTCTACCTGGAGTATGCCGTGCCGGCCGGGTTTTCGCCGGGTTCTTACTTAAAGGTTCCTGCATATGTAGGTCGCATAACAGCTGGTCAGAGCTTATTCCGGACCCTTGACAGGCCTGTTGGTCTGATCCAAGCTCCCCCTACTGGTCTACACCATTGGTCCAGGGTCCTGGCCCCACGTGCACCGCGGGGAGCAGGGGGTCGGTGGCATCCCTGAGGAGGGTGGCGTGAAGCGCAAGCTGATATCCGCGATCGGTATCGCGGGCGTGGTGGTCTCCATCGCGGCGTGCGGGGGCGAGGGTGGCGGCGGGGGCGCGGACAAGGGCGCGGACGCCAAGGAGCTGACCGTCTGGCTCACCGTCGACGCCCAGAACAACTGGCCGGAGCTGGTGAAGGCCGCCGACGCGGCGGTGCGGAAGAAGCACCCCGGTCTCAAGGTCAACCACGAGTACTACGGCTGGCCCGACAAGAACGCCAAGCTCGACGCCGTCCTCGCCACCGACAAGGTCCCCGACGTGGTCGAGATGGGCAACACCGAGATGCTCGGTTACATGGTCAAGGGCGCCTTCGCCCCCCTCGATACGGCCAAGTTCGACAACGCGGACGCCTGGCTGGACGGCCTCAAGGCCTCGGTGACCTACGACGGCAAGACCTACGGTGTCCCGTACTACGCCGGCGGCCGCGTCGCCAACTGGCGGGGGGACGTGGCGGCCTCGGTCGGGGTGAAGACGCCCCCGAAGACGTACAAGGAACTCACCGCCGCTCTGGACAAGATCCAGAAGAAGCAGGGCGACAAGTTCAGCGCCTGGTACCAGCCCACCCGCGACTGGTACGCGGCCATGTCCTTCGTCTACGACGCCGGCGGCGCCATCGCCACCGAGTCGGGCGGCCAGTGGAAGGCGAGCCTCTCCTCGCCCGAGTCCCTCAGAGGCCTGAAGGAGTTCAAGAACGTCGTCGACTCCTACATGCACGGCGACAAGACCAAGGACGAGTCCGACCGCTACATCGTCTACGGCCAGGGCAAGTCCGCCATGATCTTCGCCGCCGCCTGGGAGGGCGCGACCGCAGAGGACCCCAAGAACGACAAGAGCGGCAAGCTCAAGGGCAACCTCCAGAACTTCGTGATGCCCGGCCCGTCCGGCAAGAACATGCCCGTCTTCCTGGGCGGCAGCGACCTCGCCGTGCCGGTGAAGTCCGACGCGCGGGCGCCGGCCGCCGAGTGGATCAACGCCTTCACCGGCTCCTCCGGCCAGAAGGGCCTGATGGCCAAGGGCAACCTGCCCAACAACAAGACCGACCTGGCGACGCTGAAGAGCGACCCGAAGACGGCCGTCCCGGCCACCGCGGCCGAGTCCAACTGGTTCGTCCCGATGGCCCCCGGCTGGGGCCAGGTCGAGAAGGCACAGATCCTGCAGACCATGCTCCAGAGCATCGGCACCGGCAAGAAGTCGGTCGAGGCCGCCGCCAAGGAGGCGGACGCCGCGATCGACAAGGTCATCAACACCAAGTGACCTTCGAGCGGGGCCCCCTCACGGGCGGAGCCCCGCCCTCCGTACGAACTGAGGGACCGCCGAGGAGCGCGCGATGAGTGCCGCAGACACCACCACCCCTGTCAAGGTGCCGCCACCGCGGCAGGCGCCGCCACCTCCCGCCGACGAGCTGCCCCGGGCGAGCCTGGCGTCGGGCGGGACCGCGGTCCCCTGGCTGCTGCTCGCCCCCTGCCTGCTGATCCTGGCCCTGGTCATGGGCTATCCGCTGGCCCGCCTGGTCACCCTGTCCTTCCAGAGGTTCGGGCAGTCCCAGCTGTGGGGCTTCCAGCCGGCCGAGCCGGTCGGGTTCGACAACTTCGCGAAGGTGCTGGGCGACGGCGAGTTCTGGACCGTCGTCGTGCGCACGATCGTCTTCGCCGCCGGGGCCGTCGTCTTCACGATGGTGATCGGCATGGCGATCGCCCTGCTGCTCCAGCGGGTCTCCGGCTGGCTGAAGGTGCTCATCAACATCGTGCTGGTGGCCAGTTGGGGCATGCCCGTCATCGTGGCGACCACGGTCTTCAAGTGGCTCTTCGACTCGGACTACGGCGTCTTCAACGCGCTGCTCAGCAAGCTGCCCGGTGTCGAGATGATCGGCCACAACTGGTTCGCGAGCGGGCCCGAGGGTCTGGCCGTGATCATGCTGCTGGTGGTGTGGGGAGCCGTGCCGTTCGTGGTCATCACGCTCAGCGCGGGTCTCACCCAGGTGCCGAAGGAACTGGAGGAGGCGGCCCGCCTGGACGGCGCCGGCTCCTGGGGCGTCTTCCGCTATGTCACCCTGCCCGTCCTCAAGCCGATCATCGTGATGCTCACGACCCTGTCGGTCATCTGGGACATGGGCGTCTTCCCCCAGGTGTTCGTCATGCGTAACGGTCACCCGGAGCCGGAGTTCCAGGTCCTCAACACCTACTCCTACGACCGGGCGTTCGTGGTCAACGACTACGCCCAGGGCTCGGCCATCGCGCTGGTCACCGTCCTGCTGCTGCTCGGTGTGGTCGCCGTCTACATGCGGCAGATGCTGAAGATCGGAGAGGTCGAATGAGCAGCACTGTGACCGGCCGCCGGGCGCCGAAGCTCTGGTGGAACCTCCTCGGTCTCCTGGTCTTCGTCACCGCCGGCTTCCCGCTCTACTGGATGCTCAACACGGCGTTCAAGCCCGCCAAGGACGCCATCGACCCGGACCCGAGCCTGCTGCCGACCGGCGTCACCTTCGCCAACTTCGGCCGCGCGCTGGACATCGCCGACTTCTGGGGCCCGGTGGGCCGCAGCATGGTGGTGTCGCTGGCGGTGGTCGTCATCGGCATGGCCGTGGGGCTGCTGGCCGCGCTCGCCATCTCCCGCTTCGCCTTCCGCGGCCGCAAGATCGTGATCGTGGGCATCCTCGCGGTCCAGATGGTCCCGCTGGTCGCCATGATCATCCCGGTGTTCCTGCTGCTCAACGACCTGGGCCAGTACGACCGGCTGACGGGTCTCGTCATCACGTACCTGACCTTCATCCTGCCGTTCACCGTGTGGACGCTGAGGGGCTTCATCGTCAACATCCCGAAGGAACTGGAGGAGGCGGCCATGGTCGACGGCTGCTCCCGCACGGGCGCCTTCCTCCGGGTGGTCTTCCCGCTCCTGGCCCCCGGCATGGTCGCCACCTCGGTCTACGGTTTCATCCAGGCCTGGAACGAGTACCTGTACGCCCTGATGCTGCTCAGCCAGAAGAACCAGACGGCGACCGTCTGGCTCGGCAACTTCACCACCAAACACGGCACCGAATACGCCCCGATGATGGCCGGCGCCACGATGATGGCCGTGCCGATCGTCGCCCTCTTCCTCCTCGTCCAGCGCAAGATGGCCGCGGGCCTGACCGCGGGCGCCGTGAAGGGATGACCTCACCCGATGACGACACTCGCCGGCGGTACCGACACGCTCACCCGTGACGCCCTGACGGTTCTCCAGCCCGGCTTCACCGGAACCACCGCTCCCGACTGGCTGCTGCGCCGGCTCGGCGAGGGCCTCGCCTCCGTCGGCCTGTTCGGCCGCAACATCGCCTCGCCCGGCCAACTGGCCGCGCTGACCGCGCAACTGCGGGCCGAGCGCGACGACGTCCTGGTCGCGATCGACGAGGAAGGCGGTGACGTGACGCGCCTGGAGGTGCGGACCGGCTCCTCCTTCCCGGGCAACCACGCCCTCGGCGCGGTGGACGACGTCGAGCTGACCCGACAGGTCGCGCACGAGCTGGGCCGCCGTCTCGCGGCCTGCGGCGTGAACCTCAACTGGGCCCCGTCCGCCGACGTCAACTCCAACCCGCGCAACCCGGTGATCGGTGTCCGCTCCTTCGGTGCCGACACCGAACTGGCCGCCCGGCACACCGCCGCCTATGTGACGGGCCTCCAGTCCGCGGGAGTCGCCGCCTGCACCAAGCACTTCCCCGGCCACGGCGACACGGCCGTCGACTCCCACCACGCCCTCCCGCACATCGGCGTCCCCGCGGAGGTGCTGACCGACCGCGAACTGACCCCGTTCCGCGCCGCCATCGCCGTCGGCAGCCGGGCCGTGATGAGCGCCCACATCCTGGTCCCGGCCCTGGACCCCGACCACCCGGCGACCCTCTCCCGCCGCATCCTGACCGGCCTGCTGCGCGGCGAACTCGGCTACGACGGCCTCATCGTCACCGACGGCATGGAGATGCGGGCCATCGCGGGCACCTACGGCATCGAACGCGGCAGCGTCCTCGCCGTCGCCGCCGGTGCCGACGCGATCTGCGTGGGCGGCGGTCTGGCCGACGACGCGACCGTACGGCGCCTGCGGGACGCCCTGGTCGCGGCGGTGCGCGCGGGCGAACTGCCGGAGGAACGCCTGGCCGAGGCCGCGGACCGGGTCCGGGCGCTGGCCAGCTGGGCGAGCGCGCCCGGCCGCGCACCCGAGGAGACCCGCGGCAGTGAGATCGGCCTGCACGCCGCCCGCCGCGCCCTCACGGTCACCGTCGCCCCGGGCCTGGGCAGCCCGGAGACCATCGAGCCCCTCACCGAACCGCCCTACGTCGCCGCCCTCACCCCCGTCGCCAACATCGCGGTGGGCGACGAGACCCCCTGGGGTATCGCCGCCGAACTCGTCCACCTCCTGCCGGGCACGGTCACGGGCAGCTTCTCCGCCGAGGACGGTAAGGCGGAGGACGGCGAGGGGAAGGACGGTAAGGCGGAGGACGGCAAGGAGAGCGATGCCGGTGAGCGCGCCGGACGGGCGGCCCTTGAGGCCGCCGGTCCGCGCCGCATCGTCGCCGTCGTCCGCGACGAACACCGCCACCCCTGGATGGCCTCGGCCCTCGACATCCTGCTGGCCGCCCGCCCCGACACCATCGTGGTCGAGATGGGCGTCCCCCAGGCCGCACCCCGCGGCGCCCTGCACATCGCCACGCACGGCGCGGCCCGCGTCTGCGGCCGCGCGGCGGCCGAGGTGATCGCCGGGTTGTAAAACCCCCTCCGAATGTAGTACTTCTTATACATGAGCGAGCAGGTGCACAACAGGTTGGCCATGGTGCGCGCTGAACGGAAGGTGTCGCGCCAGAGCCTGGCCGAGGCAGTGGGAGTCCACTACCAGACCATCGGCTACATCGAGCGAGGGCAGTACAACCCGAGCCTCGACCTGGCGCTGAAGATCTCCAAGTTCTTCGATCTGCCGGTCGAGGCCCTGTTCTCCCTCGAACCGTTCCGGCCGCTCACAGACGAGGTCTACGGGAGGAACCAGCCATGACGACGACACGCCTGACCCGCTACGACCGGATCATGCTGCGGCTCATGAACGACCGCCGCGGCCAGGCCTGGTACGCCACGGCGGCACGCCGACGCCTGGCCGTCGCCGCGCACATCACCCTCACCGTGGCCATCGGCGGACTGATGACGCACCTCTTCCTCGCCGAGGGCGAGCCGCTGTGGCCCGTCGCCGCGATGGCGGTGCTGCTGCTTCCCTGGATGGTCGCGACCGGGATCATCGACGGCGCCACCCGGGGCCTGCTGGAGCTGCGCGAACACGTGCTGGACGAGCGGCAGTCGGCCGAACGCAGTCGCGTCCTGGCCCGGTCCCACCGCACGACGACCCTGCTCCTGGCCGCGTCGGCGGTCGCCCTGCTGATCACGGGCGGCGTCGACGGCAACGCCCCGAAGGCCTACGCCGCACCCCTCCTCATCGCCGTCCTCGTCGTCCACTGGGTCATGCCGCTGTGGGTGGCCGGCCTGCGCGCCCAGGACGAGCCGGCCGACGACGACGCCCTGGAGGCAGGGGCGCTCGGCCGCTAGGGTCTGGCGTCCGGATCAGGTCGCAGGGAACCGGCGGCATCTCGTCAGCGCCGCAGACGCGCGTGCCAGGCCCCGCGTGACCAACCTGCCCGGACAGCACACCTAGATCCCCTGCCACTCCGGCTTGTTGGCAAAGGTGTACCGGAAGTAGTCCGCCAGCTTCAGCTTCGACGCGGCGGCCTCGTCGACCACGACGGTCGCATGCGGGTGGAGCTGGAGCGCGGACGCGGGGTACACCGCGGCGACCGGCCCCTCCACCGTCGCCGCGACCGCGTCCGCCTTGCCCTCGCCGGTGGCCAGCAGCACCAGGTGCCGGGCCTCCAGGATGGTGCCGATACCCTGCGTGATCACGTGGTGCGGCACCTGGTGGATGTCGCCGTCGAAGAAGCGCGCGTTGTCGACCCGGGTCTGCTCGGTCAGTGTCTTGATCCGCGTCCGCGACGCCAGCGACGAACACGGCTCGTTGAACCCTATGTGCCCGTCGGTACCGATCCCGAGCAACTGAAGGTCCACGCCCCCGGCGTCCGCGAGCGCCTTGTCGTACGCCTCGCTCGCCCCCGGCACGTCCTCGGCCGTGCCGTCCGGCCCCATGAACTTATCCATCCCGATCCCGAGCGGCTCCAGCACCTCACGCCGCAGCACCGAGCGGTACGACTCCGGATGGTCGGCGGGGAGCCCCACGTACTCGTCGAGCTGGGCTATCCGCGCCCGCGCCACGTCCACGGCCCCGGAGCGCACCTTGGCCGTCAGCGCCTCGTACACGGGCAGCGGCGTCGAGCCGGTCGCCACGCCGAGCAGGGCGCCGGGCTTGCGCCGGAGCAGCTGAGCCATGGCCTCCGCGATGAGCTCGCCGCCCGCCTTGGCGTCCGGAACGATGACAACTTCCACGCTGGGCCTGCCGATCTGAGAGGGATGCTCAACTGGGACGGGACCCGGGAGGGGTCGGTGGTTTAGACCAATCTAACAGAGCGGGGACGCCCCTCCCAGGGGCAATGCCGCCGGTCCCACAAGGGCAGCCGCCCGGTGCCGGCCAGGTCTCCGGCAGGTGAACAGGGCCGGTCCCGCGTGGGCGCTTTGGGGTGCGGGGGAGTGGAATGGGAGCTGCACCTGCCCGCGCCCCGGAAGGAACCCCGCCATGGCCGCCGCCACACCGGACACCCTCAGCGAGCGCCCGGGCCGGATCATGGCCCGGGAGATGGCGGAGCAGCCCGCCGTCCTGCGCCGGATCCTGGCCGACGGCGCCCTCGCCATCCGGGACGTGGCACGGCAGATCGCCGCCCGCGCTCCCCGCTTCGTCCTGCTGACCGCCCGCGGCACCTCCGACAACGCCGCCCTCTACGCCAAGTACCTCCTGGAGATCCGGCTCGGCCTGCCCTGCGGACTCACCTCGATGTCCACCACCACGGCCTACGGCGCCCGACCCGACCTCACGGACGTCCTCGTCGTCACCGTCAGCCAGTCCGGCGGCTCCCCGGACCTGGTCGCCTCGACCCGGGCCGCCCGCGAGGCCGGCGCCACCACGCTCGCCGTCACCAACAGCCCGGACTCACCCCTCGCCGGCGTCTCCGAGTACCACATCGACATCATGGCCGGGCAGGAGAAGGCCCTCCCCGCGACCAAGACGTACACCGCCTCCCTTCTCGCGCTCTACCTGTTCGTCGAAGGCCTGCGTGGCGGCGACGGCGCGCCCGCGCACGTGCTGCCGGACCTCGCCGGGCACCTGCTCGCCCGGCAGGACGAGGTGCGCACCCTCGCCGCCCGCTACCGCTTCGCCGAGCGCATGGTGATCACCTCACGCGGCTACGGCTACCCCACGGCCAAAGAAGCCGCCCTCAAGCTGATGGAGACCAGCTACATCCCCGCCCTCTCCTACTCCGGCGCCGACCTGCTGCACGGACCGCTCGCCATGGTCGACAACGTCTCCCCGGTCATCGCCGTGGTCACCGACGGCAAGGGCGGCGAAGCACTCCAGCCGGTCCTCGACCGGCTGCGCGGCCGCGGCGCCGACCTGGTCGTCATCGGCCCCCGGCATCAGGTCGAGCAGGCGTCGGCCGGCTTCGTCCTGCCGACGGACGACGTGGCGGAGGAGGTCCAGCCCGTCCTGGAAATCATTCCCCTCCAGCTTCTGGCCTACGAGGTCACCATCGCCCGCGGCCAGGACCCGGACGCGCCGCGCGCGCTGGCCAAGGTGACGGAGACGCGCTGACTGAGACCGGGACGGCGTGACGAGTTCGCTGATGCCCCAGGGGCGAGTCCGGACCCCCGGCTGCGCACCGGCGGTCTCCGATGCTCTGACCGGGAAGGTTCGCCCGGGCGCTGGCTACGCCTCGATACTCTGCACGGCGTGATCGACTCATACGCGAGTTCCGACGATGCCGCAGTCGCGACGGCCGGGGCACGAGCTGGCGCGGACGTGGTCCGCACCATGTACGGCCAGCGGCTCAACCGCATCGACAAGGGCGCAGGGGACTTTGCCACCGCCGCCGATGTGGCGGCTGAGGAGATGATCCTCGACGTCATCCGTGCCGCACGGCCCGATGACGCCGTGCTCGGCGAGGAAAGCGGGCAACAGGGCGCCGCCGGCGCTGCGCGCCAGTGGCTGGTGGACCCCCTGTGCGGCACGCTGAACTACGCCGCCGGCAACATGCTGGTGGCCGTCAACGTGGCGCTGCGCGATGGGGCGGCAGCGGTAGCCGATCCGTTCAGCGGCGAGGTTTTCTTTACCGACGGGGAGACCGCCTGGGTGCGGTATGACGGGGCCGACGACGCACTACTGACGCCCACGTCCGCCACTCGATTGGTGGACGTCAACCTGGATCAGCCGTTCCCGAGTGCGCCGGGATTCCGGGCCGTGGATCTGCTGGCCCACCCTGAGTTCGTCGAGCGTTTCCGGCCGCGGGTCGTGTCCACGACCCTGGCACTGGCCTGGGTCGCTGCCGGTAAGCGCGCCGCGTATGTCACCGATGGCGGCGACCTTTCCGGGAGCGTGCACTTCGCCGCCGGCATCGCTTTGTGCCGGGCTGCCGGCTGCGTTGTCACCGGGATCGACGGCGCCCCGATCGGTGAAACAGGCCGCGGACTTGTGGCCGCTGCCGACGACGAGACCCACGGGCTGCTGATGTCGATGATCCGCAGCCGAAGGTAGTGCTGTGACCGCATAGGTTTCGCCAGGCCGGGTCAGGCTGCACGGAGGTGTGGTTGCGGTGGTTGCGGTGGTTGCAGTGGTGGTGGTTGGAGCTGGCGATGGCGAACTGTCGCAGCGGGCCGAAGTGAGCCTCGAAGGTTGGCCAGGACGCGTACGTCGGGTGAAGCACAGCTCGCCCCGGTGCTTCTTCGCCCAGCGCCGGATCTGCTCGCCCTTGTGGGGCGGACAGGTTGTCCAGATGACGTAGATCCGTCCGGACGACCGACCCGGCGAACCTTCCCGGTCACAGCACTAGGTGAGCGAACCCCCCGTCACATCCACCCAGCTCCCCGTGACCCACCGTCCCCCGTCCGAGACCAGGAACGCCACCACGTCCGCGACTTCGGACGGCTCTCCCACCCCGCCCAGCGCCGAATACGCCGCGGCCTTCGCCCAGCCGTCGGCACTGCCGTGCAGCAGCGGGGCCGTGTTGTCCGTGTCGATGATCCCCGGCGCCACCGAGTTCACCGTGATGCCCCGAGGGCCCAGCACCTTGGACAGGTCCCGTGAGAGGACGTCCAGCGCGCCCTTCGTCATCGCGTACGCCATGTTGTCCGGCATCGCCGCCGTCCGGGCCAGCCCCGAGGAGATGTTGACGACCCGGCCGCCGTCCCGCAACCGGCTCATGCCCTGCTTGAGGATGAAGAACGGCGCCCTCACGTTCACCGCGAAGACCTTGTCGTACTCCTGCTCGTCCAGCTCCTGGATCGGCCGCGTGGTGCCGATCCCCGCGTTGTTCACCAGGATGTCCAGCCCGTCCGCGTGCCGGTCGAACTCCGCCCACAGTGCCTCGGCGTCCCCCGGCACGCCCAGCTCCACGCCCACCGCGAACGCCGATCCGCCCGCCGCCTCGATCGCCGCGACCGTCTCCTTCGCCGCCCTCTCGCTCCTGCCGTAGTGCACCCCGACCCGCGCGCCGTCGCGGCCGAGCCGCTCGGCGATCCCTCGCCCGATGCCCCTGCTCGCCCCGGTGACGAGTGCCGTCCTGCCCGTGAGCACGCCCATGGCGGCGCCCCTTTCACATTTCCCTAGTGATCGCTACAGAAATGACCGTACCGCAGCCCGCCGACATTTCTCTAGTGTCCGCTATAAAATGCATCCCATGGTGAACGACGACGGGACCGCGAGGGTCGCGGGCCACGGAACCGCGAGGGCCGAGAGGCCCGGAACCGTGACCGGGCAGGGCAGGGGAAGGCCCCGCGGCCGCCCCCGTTCCTTCGATCGCGAGACCGCACTGGAGAAGGCGCTCCTGGCCTTCTGGGAGCATGGCTACGAGGCCACGTCCGTCTCCGACCTCACCCGCGTCATGGACATCGGCGCCCCCAGTCTCTACGCGGCCTTCGGCGACAAGCGGTCCCTCTTCGAGGAGGTCGTGCAGGTCTACGGCGCGAGGTACGGCTCGTTCGCCGACCGGGCCCTCGCCGAGGAACCCACCGCCCGGGCCGCTGTGGAGCGCACGCTGCGCGAGGCAGCCGCCGCGTACACCGAACCCGGCCACCCGCACGGCTGCCTGGTCGTCCACGCCGCGGCGAACTGCTCGACCCCCGAGGTCGAACGGTCGCTGCGGGACCGCCGCAACGCCAACATCGCCGTGTTCGAGAGCCGCATCAGAGCCGATGTCGCCGCCGGCGTACTGCCCCCGGGCACCGACGCCGCCGCCCTGGCCCGCCACACCGGAGCGATGATCCAGGGCATGTCACAACAGGCGCGGGACGGGGCGAGCCGGGAGGAACTGGAGGCGGTCGCGGAAATTGCCCTGTCCATCTGGCCCCGCACAGGAACCCACACGGGTTAGGCTGCGTGGAGGGCGCCAGTGCGTCCGACCCGTCGGAGAAATAACAACAACGAACAGTCTCCAACGCATGGACACTCACGAGTGGTCTAGTCCAGAATGCGTTTGCGAGAGCGCGTGTGAGCGCGCAACAGTCTCCGCCTTCCCCGCACAGGAAGGCGGACAGAGGAACCGAGGCTCTCTGCCCTGACTGCCCCGGCTCCTCGTCCTTCGGCCGACCGGGACCGCACACCCCACGGCCGATACTGCTCCGGGCTGCGGTGCCGGGAGGGTTGAGGGTCCCTCCCAGGCGCCGCGGCCCGCGGGTGTTCCAGGATCCCGCACCAGTCCGGGCCGCACATTTCGGAGCTGTACATTTCAGAGCCGTACAAACCCCCGGGTACGCTCGCTCACGTGCCCTCCATGAACGAACTCGTACGCCAGCACACCGCCCTCGACGACACCGATCTCGAGTGGCTCCACCTGCTGGTCTCGGAGTGGCAGCTGCTCTCCGACCTCTCCTTCGCCGACCTGGTGCTGTGGGTCCCCACCAGCGACGGCACGCGGTACGTGTCCGTCGCGCAGATGCGGCCCAACACCGGTCCGACGTCCTACCAGGACGACATGGTGGGCCACCTTGTCCCGCGTGGCCGCCGCCCGATGCTGGACGCCGCTCACGACGAGGGCCGCATCGTGCGCGAGGGGGACCCCGAGTGGCGCGAAGAGGTTCCCGTCCGGGTCGAGTCGATCCCCGTACGGCGGGAGGGGCGCGTCCTCGGTGTCATCGCGCGCAACACCAACCTGCTCACCGTGCGCACCCCGAGCCGCCTGGAGCTCACCTACCTGCAAAGCGCCTCGGACCTCGCGCAGATGATCGCGGCCGGCGCCTTCCCGTTCGCGAACCAGCAGCTCGACATGGACGCCTCGCCCCGGGTGGGCGACGGACTGATCCGGCTCGACGCCGACGGCATCGTCCAGTACGCCTCCCCGAACGCGCTGTCCGCCTACCACCGCCTCGGCCTCGCCTCCGACCTCGTCGGGCAGCACCTGGGCAAGACCACCGCCGAACTCGCCCCGACCCGCGGCCCGGTGGACGAGGCGCTCGCCAAGGTCGCCAGCGGCTGGGCGCCGCGCGAGTTCGAGATCGAGGCCACCGAGGGGGTCATCCAGTTCCGCGCGATCCCCCTGAAACCCAAGGGCACCCGCATCGGCTCGCTGGTCCTGCTCCGCGACGTCACCGAACTCCGTCGCCGTGAACGCGAGCTGATCACCAAGGACGCGACGATCCGGGAGATCCACCACCGCGTCAAGAACAACCTCCAGACGGTGGCGGCCCTGCTCCGCCTTCAGGCCCGGCGCATCGAATCCGACCGCGGCCGCGAGGCCCTGGAGGAGGCGGTGCGACGCGTCGGATCGATTGCGATCGTGCACGAGACGCTCTCCCAGAACCTGGACGAGCGCGTGGAGTTCGACGACATCGCCGACCGCGTCCTGGCGATGGTCGCGGAGATCTCCCCGGGCAAGGTCACGGGCCGGCGCACCGGCCGCTTCGGCATCCTCGACGCCGAGGTCGCCACCCCGCTGTCGATGGTGCTGACCGAGGTTTTGCAGAACGCGCTGGAGCACGGCTTCCGCGAGGGCGACACCGGCACGGTCGAGGTGTCGGCGGTCCGTGGCGGTACGACCAAGGAGGCCCGCCTGCTGGTCACCGTCCAGGACGACGGCGTCGGCCTGCCGGACGGCTTCGATCCGCAGACCGCGGGAAACCTCGGCCTCCAGATCGTACGAACCCTCGTGGAGGGCGAGTTGGGGGGAACCTTCGACATGGTCCCGGCTCCCGAGCGCGGCACCCGAGTGATCCTGGACATCCCGGTGCGTGCACAGAAGTAGCGGAACCCGGAGTTCTGGCGAAGGGGCCGTAAAAGCGATGAGCCCCGGGCCACCAAGTGGCCCGGGGCTAAAGCTCGTTGCTGCTTAACTAAGCGCATCGGGGGAACTGCGCGCTGCGGCTCGGGGGCGGGAGATGCGTACTCGCTGTACGCGCCGCCAAGCTCAGGCTGTCAGCAGGGGTGGGTTGTCAGGCGGAGGCCTGACGGGCCCGGTTGCGGGCGGCGCGGCGCTTCATGGCGCGGCGCTCGTCCTCGCTGAGACCACCCCAGACGCCGGAGTCCTGGCCGGACTCGAGCGCCCACTGCAGACACTGCTCGATCACCGGGCAGCGACGGCAGACGGCCTTGGCTTCCTCGATCTGCAGCAGCGCAGGACCGGTGTTGCCGATGGGGAAGAAGAGCTCGGGGTCTTCCTCGCGGCAAACGGCGTTGTGACGCCAGTCCATGGCTGCTACCTCTCCTTGGTATTACGTGCAGGGTGCTTGTGAATGTGAACGCTTTCACGAATCCCTCAACAAGTGAAGGGCCGAGCGCCAGGTTCCCTGGCGTGGGTCCTGTGAGTTGAAGAGGGGTTCTGGTGATCAGTGGAGGCCGATGTTGCGGGCCGTCCCGATCGCCACGTAGAGACTCGCAAACCTCAGCGGCGGATACAACCCCTTCTGGAAAGTTTTTTTTGATTCTTCGGTGTCGACTAGGTCACAGCCGTACTTCCATGGGGTGGACCCTGGCCTAAACGTTCGAGTGAAAGGACTTTAGCCAGTTCTGCTCACACAATCACACGCAGTGCACGGCGTACGCCTGTGAACGTCACGCTTGTTCGCAGCCCTAGATGGTCACCGTCCATCTGGAGGGGGAGCGGCACCTTCGAATGCAAGGTGAACTCGGTCAAATCGTGCAGAGAGGTGGCGTGCTTGCCGTGAGGTCCGCGCTCGGGGGACGAAGTGAGCAACTGGGTGCCATACCGGGCAACCGCCGCGGTGGACAGGCGGCTGAGGCCGAAGAGATCGAGCCCGGTATCGAACGAGGCCTTAGGCGCCGCGTAGATGGGGCGATTCCCCAGAAACGTCCACGGGGAGGTGTTCGAGACTATGGACAGCACCAGATCGGTGACCGGGTCCTGGCCCGCCCGCTCCAGCGTTATCGTCCCGTGCCGGCGGTTCGGCTCGCCGAGGAGCTGGCGCACGACCTGGCGTACGTAAAGAGCGTGTGTGGATTTCCGGCCTCGCTCGCGGTGCTGCTCCACCCGGCCGACCACGCCGGCGTCGAAGCCGAGCCCCGCGTTGAAGGTGAACCAGCGGGAGGGCACCGCCTCGTC
This sequence comes from Streptomyces caelestis, assembly GCF_014205255.1. GTDB lineage: Bacteria > Actinomycetota > Actinomycetes > Streptomycetales > Streptomycetaceae > Streptomyces > Streptomyces caelestis. The sequence goes on from NZ_JACHNE010000001.1 coordinate 5,832,235, forward strand.
CTCCGTGCCCGGCGTGCCGGAGGTCAGGCCCAGGCCGACGGTGCGTTCGCTGCCGTCGCGCAGGGCGTCCAGCAGGGCGCCGGTGGCCTCCACCGCGTCGTTGGGCAGGCCCAGGGCGCGGGCGAAGACGTTGGTGGAGCCGCCCGGGACCACGGCGAGGCCGGGGAGCTGTCCCGGATCGGGGCCGGCGTGCAGGAGGCCGTTGACCACTTCGTTGACCGTGCCGTCGCCGCCGAGGGCCACCACCAGGTCGATGTCGTCGCTCTCCGCCGCGTGCCGGCCCAGGTCGCGCGCGTGGCCGCGGTACTCCGTGGTGACCGCTTCCAGCTTCATCTCGCTGGCGAGCGCGTGGATCAGTACGTCGCGTGTGCGCGCACTTGTGGTGGTTGCCGCCGGATTGACCACGAGAAGTGCACGCATGACAGGCAGCGTACCTACTGGGAGGTACCGGACCCAGACCGAGGTAGGGATCCGGTAAGAGAACGGGGGTGAACCTCGCCACGAGGGGGCGTACGGCGAGGGCTACGCTTCAGGAGTGAGCAGTGAGCAGACTCCCACCACCCCGGACACCACCGGCCCCCGCCCCCGGCGGCTGACGTACGCCGCGCTGCTGGCCGCACTGGAAGGGCTCGCGCTGGTCGCCGGCGGCGTCTGGATGCTCGTCCTCGGCCTCACCGGTGAGCCGGACGACCGGCAGCAGGCCGTGACCGGGGGCGTCACACTCGTCGTTCTCGCGCTGCTGCCGCTGCTCGCCGCGCGGGGGCTGCTCGGCCGCCGCAGCTGGAGCCGCGGCCCGGCCGTCATCACCCAGATCATGGCGCTGCCGGTGGCCTACAACCTGCTCCAGGCCGACAGCATGGCCATTCCTGCCGGGATCGCCCTCGCGGTCGTGGCCGTCGCGGCGCTCGTGCTGCTCGTGAACCCCGAGACGACCCGGGCCCTCGGGATCCGCGGGCCCGGCAACGCGCAGAAGTAGGCGTCACTCCTCGACGAGGAGCTTCTCCCGGAGTTGCGCCAGGGTGCGCGCCAGCAGTCGCGAAACGTGCATCTGCGAGATGCCGACCTCCTGCGCGATCTGCGACTGGGTCATGTTGCCGAAGAAGCGCAGCAGCAGGATCCGCTTCTCGCGCGGCGGGAGGTCCTCCAGCAGCGGCTTGAGGGACTCCCGGTACTCCACGCCCTCCAGCGCCTCGTCCTCCGCGCCGAGGGTGTCCGCGACGGCCGGGGACTCGTCGTCGGTGTCGGGGACATCCAGGGACAGCGTGGAGTACGCGTTGGCGGACTCCAGGCCTTCCAGGACCTCCTCCTCCGAGATCGCCAGCTTCTCGGCGAGCTCGTGGACCGTGGGGGAGCGGCCGTGCAACTGTGAGAGCTCGGCCGTGGCCGTGGTCAGCGAGAGGCGCAGCTCCTGGAGCCGGCGCGGGACGCGCACCGCCCAGCCCTTGTCGCGGAAGTGGCGCTTGATCTCGCCGACGACCGTCGGGGTCGCGTACGTGGAGAACTCCACGCCGCGGTCCGGGTCGAAGCGGTCGACCGACTTGATCAGCCCGATCGTGGCGACCTGGGTGAGGTCGTCGAGCGGCTCGCCGCGGTTGCGGAAGCGCCGCGCGAGATGCTCCACGAGCGGCAGGTGCATACGGACCAGCTGGTTGCGCAGCTCCGCGTACTCGGGGCTGCCGCTGTCCAGGGTGCGCAGTTTGAGGAACATCTCGCGCGCCCCGCTGCGGTCCGGGGAGCCGTGCTGCGCGCCCTGTGCGTGGCGTGCACGCGGCGCTTCGTCCTCGGAGTGTCGCTCGTGCTCGCTCATCGTCCCGCCCGTCGCCCTTCCCCGAGCCCTCGCCTCCCCCGCCACTCCCGACTGCGCGTGAGTGGGGGAATCCCCCTGGGCAGGAGATGCTGCGATCCCTCCGCCGGGAGGCGCGCTCCGCACGGCACCGTCCCGGTCCGGCCGCCCGCCGCCCGGGAGGACGGCCCCCGCGGAGTCGTCCTCGGGATGCGGGCGGGCCTGCTCGGGGATGCCGTCGATGCCGTCCGTCAGGCGCCGGGTGCCGCTGGGCGCTGTGCCCGCGCCTGTGCCCTCGGCCGACAGCTCTCGTGTGCCGCGCTCTTCGTCCCGCACCGGCCCGTCCTCGTTCCTCACGCCGGCCCGGGTCCCGCGCCGCGCTGTTTGTAGAGGCTGATCGAAACGGTTTTGTCCTTGTCCACGGCGGAGGAGACCTTGCCCGCCAGAGCGGACAGGACCGTCCAGGCGAAGGTGTCCCGCGAGGGGGCATGACCATCCGTGGTCGGCGCCGAGACGGTGACCTCGAGTGAGTCGTCGACGAGGCGGAAGACGCAGCTGAGCACGGAGCCGGGCACGGCCTGCTGAAGCAGGATCGCGCAGGCCTCGTCCACCGCGATGCGCAGGTCCTCGATCTCGTCGAGGGTGAAGTCCAAACGGGCCGCGAGACCGGCCGTGGCCGTACGCAGCACCGACAGGTAGGCACCCGCAGCCGGCAGCCGGACTTCCACGAAGTCCTGGGTCGCGGGCTCGCCTGCGATCTGGGACACCCTCACCTCCATGGTGGTACAAGCGTTTCAGGGCCGAGGGTCGCCCCCCGGGGGGTAACGCGATACGTGGTTCAGCGGTGACGCTATCGCGCTCTCAACGGTCTTGTCCCCGGGACCCCAACCCCTTGCCGTCACTCACAGTAAACCTGTGGATACGCTCCGTGTCTAGGGGGTGGGCGGGCCCAAATGGGAAGAGCGCGCGCCGGGTTGACGTACCCAGACGTCAGACGGTCGAACCGTCCGGCGCCGGGGGTCCTGTCGAGTCACACCAGGACATGGTCGACGAAGCACCAGCGCCAGGTCTGCCCCGGCTCGTGAGTCCGCATCACGGGATGCCCGGACTCCTTGTGGTGCCCCGCCGCGTGCCGCCCCGGCGAGGAGTCACAGCAGCCGACGTGACCGCAGCTCAGGCACAGCCGCAGTTGCACCGGATCCATGCCCTCCGCCAGGCACTCCGGACACGTCTCGCTGAGCGGAACGGGTTCAGGGTGGGGCAGCGCCTCGGCATGCGTGCACTGTTTCATGATTGCCAGGTTACGACGGTCGAGCGGAAGACCGCGTGGAAAAAAGAGGGCGGGCGGGAACGATGGACGTGATGCCACTGCTGTTGCTGGTGGCGGGCAGCGCCGCGATCGCCGCGGTGGCCCGGCGCACACCCGTGCCGGCGCCTCTGCTGCTGGTGGCGGTCGGGCTGGCGGTCAGTTCCGTCCCCGGGGTGCCGGACTACACCCTCGACCCGCACATCGTGCTGCCGCTCATCCTGCCCCCGCTGCTGCACACGGCCGCCACCGACAGCTCCTACCTCGACCTGCGGGCGCAGCTGCGGCCGGTCGCGCTGCTGTCCGTCGGGTACGTGCTGTTCGCGACCTTCGTCGTCGGCTGGGCCCTGTACCTGATCGTGCCGGACCTGCCGCTGACCGCGGCCCTGGTCTTCGGCGCGGTGGTGGCGCCGCCGGACGCGGTCGCGGCGACGGCCGTGGCCCGCAGGGTGGGGCTGCCGTCGCGGGTCACCACGATCCTCCAGGGCGAGTCCCTGCTGAACGACGCCACCGCGATCACCGCCTACCGGGTGGCCCTGGCCGCCGCCGTCGGTGAGGGCGCGACCTGGGCCGGAGGCATCGGCGAGTTCCTGCTCGCGGCGGTCGGCGGCGTCGTGGTCGGGCTCGTGCTGATGGCACCGATCCACTGGCTGCGCACGCACGTGAAGGAGTCGCTGTTCCAGAACACGCTCTCCCTGCTGACCCCGTTCGTCGCGTACGCCGTCGCCGAGCAGGTCCACGCCTCCGGTGTCCTCGCGGTCGTGGTCGTCGCGCTCTACCTGGGACACCGCGCGTGGCAGGTCGACTTCGCCACGCGTCTGCAGGAGGAGGCGGTGTGGAAGATGGTCGCCTTCGTCCTGGAGTCGGCGGTGTTCGCGCTGATCGGACTGCAGTTGCCGGTGGTGCTCAGGGGCCTCGGGGAGTACGAGGGTGCCCTGGCCGCCTGGTACGCGTTCGCCGTCTTCCTGGTGGTCGTCGCGACCCGGTTCGTGTGGGTCTACCCGGCGACCTTCCTGCCGCGGCTGCTGTCGGCCCGGATCCGGGAGCGGGAGGCGAGTCTGACCTGGAAGGGGCCGTTCATCGTCGCGTGGGCCGGGATGCGGGGCGTGGTCTCGCTCGCCATCGCCTTCTCGATCCCGCTCACGCTGCACGACGGCGAGGAGCCCTTCCCGCACCGCAACCTCATCCTCTTCCTGACCTTCACGACGGTCATCGGGACGCTGGTCGTGCAAGGTCTGACCCTGCCCCCGCTGATCCGTCTGCTGAAGTTCCCCGGGCGTGACACACAGGCCGAGACACTGGCCGAGGCCAACGCCCAGGCGCAGGCCTCTCGGGCCGCCGAGCGGCGCCTGGACGAACTCCTCGCCGACGAGCGCAACGCCCTGCCCGCCCCGCTCGCCGACCGGCTCCGCACCGTCCTGGAGCGCCGCCGCAACGCCGTCTGGGAACGGCTCGGGCAGGTCAACCCGGTCACCGGGGAGTCCGTCGACGACACCTACCGGCGGCTGTCGCGGGAGATGATCAGCGCCGAGCGCGAGGTGTTCGTCAAGCTCCGGGACGCCCGGTACATCGACGACGAGATGCTGCGGACGCTGCTGCGCAGGCTGGACCTGGAGGAGGCGGCGGCCTTCCGGGAGACGGCGTAGGGGCGCCGGACGCCGTCACGGGAAGGGGCGGCCGGTGATCACGGCCGCCACCGTCGTCCCGCGCGGGAAGGCGCCTTCGCCGGCCAGGGTGACGAGGCCGTACAGCAGCTTGGCGACATACAGGCGTTCGACGGGCAGTCCGTGACGGTGCTCGAAGTCCGCGGCGAAGGCGCCGAGCTCGTCGGGCACGCGCGCGTAGCCGCCGAGGTGGAAGCGGTCGTCGAGGCTCCAGGTGCCGCGCGGACCGCCGAAGGCATGCTGCTGCAAGGCCCTGATGTCGGCGGCCAGGAAGCCACCCTTGAGGACCGGGACCCCCAGGGCACGTTGGCCAGGGGCGAGCCCGGCGGCCAGTCCGGCCAGCGTGCCGCCGGTGCCGCAGGCCACGGCGACGACATCGGCCCGGCCGTGCAGTTCGGTGCCGAGCGCCCGGCAGCCGCGTACGGCCTCCGCGTTGCTGCCGCCCTCGGGGACGACGTACGCCTGCTCGGCGTCCGCCGCGCGCAGGATCGCGGCCAGGGTCCGCGGCTCGCACTTGCGGCGGTACGTCGCCCTGTCGACGAAGTGCAGCCGCATGCCGTCGGCCGTACAGCGGGTCAGTGAGGGGTTGAGGGGCCGGCCGGCCAGCTCCTCGCCGCGTACGACGCCGACCGTGGGGACGCCGAGCAGCCGGCCGGCCGCGGCCGTGGCGCGCAGGTGGTTGGAGTAGGCGCCGCCGAAGGTGACGACGGTACGGCCGGCCGCCGCCGCGAGGCTCGGCGCCAGCTTGCGCCACTTGTTGCCGATCAGCTCCGGGTGGATCAGGTCGTCCCGCTTCAGCACGAGCCGGACGCCGTGGCACTCGAACCGGCCGTCCACGACCTCCCGCACCGGCGAGGGCAGCCGGGGACGCAGAGCCGCGAGGTGTGGTGCGTCGGGGGTGTCGGGGCTGGTCACCAGGCCATTGTCGCCCGGAGTGGGGGCCGCCCGGCCTGCGGCCCGGACACGCGTCGGCCGGGCGCGGCGCCGGGGCCGCCCGGCCGAGCCCGAACCGCGTCAGCCTGCCGTCGCTCCGGGGCCCACGGAGATTGCCTCTCGCTGTGCGTGGGGCCCCTGGGTCGCCGGTGGCGGGCCGCGCGGTTGCCCGCGCCCCTCATGGGGCGCCGCAGCAGCCGCCGTTCCCCCACCCTGTCAGCCTGTGGTCGCCGTCGGCTCGCGGTGCTCGGTCCGGCGGCGGTCGCGTACGAGGCCGATGAGGGACGGGCCGCCCCGCAGGCACCAGAGTGCGATCACCGGGTCGCAGATCGCGCAGCCCAGGGAAGAGGTGTGGGCGAACGGGATGATCGGGTGGCCCTTCACATGGTGGACGACGTCCCACGCCGTGTGCGGCAGCCGGCCGATGCCGATCCACGTCCACGACTCCAGACCGCGGAAGGCGACGTAGGTGAGCAGCGCGGTGAAGGGGAACTCCCAGCCGCCCATGCCGCCGCTGAGGTACGCCGCGCCGGCACCGGCGACCATGACCGCGTTCAGGCGCCGCCGGTGCTGTTCGCGGACGAGGGACATCAGCAGGGCGTAGAGGATGCCGATGCCGATCGGCGCGATGTACTGCATGAGCGAGGGCCTTCTTCTGGAGCCGGTGCCGGAACGGATCACCACGCGGTCCGGTCCCGCACGCTCCCCAGCGGCACTACCGACAGGTTTCCACGGGTCGTCGCCAGCCGCCCGGGTCCGGCCGCGCCGCGCACCCACGCCGGAAAGAAGGGCCCCTCTGCCCAGTCGCACGAAGATCCATTCCCGCTCGTTCGTGTAATAGCACCGGGACGCCGCGTGAGGAAGGCTTGAGCGTGCACATCGATGTCGAGGCATATGGGCGTCGGTCACAAACGGGAGGGCAGTTCTCTATGTCGGTAGGCGAAGAGGTTCACGCGGAGGAGACCAGGCCGCAGCAGAGTCTCGGCACGGCGGCCGCGCGGAACCTGGCCACCACGACCAAGTCCGTGCCGCAGATGCAGGAGATCAGCTCCCGCTGGCTGCTGCGCATGCTGCCCTGGGTCGACATCCAGGGAGGTACGTACCGGGTGAACCGGCGGCTGACGTTCGCCGTCGGCGACGGCCGGATCACGTTCGTGAAGACCGGCGACCGCGTCGAGATCATCCCCGCGGAGCTGGGCGAGCTGCCGGCGCTGCGGTCGTACGAGGACCAGGAGGTGCTCTCCGAGATCGCCCGGCGCTGCGAGCAGCGGGAGATCGCCGCGGGCGAGGTGATCGCCTCGTTCGGCAGCCAGTGCGACGAGGTGTACCTGCTGGCGCACGGCAGGGCGGAGAAGATCGGCACGGGCCCGTACGGCGACGACGAGTCCCTCGGGGTCCTCGCCGACGGCGCCTACCTCGGCGACGAGGCACTGCTGAACGACGACGCCATCTGGGAGTACACGGCCCGCGCGCTCACCGCGTGCACCGTGCTCGTCCTGACCCGCCAGGACGTCGAGCAGATCGCGGAGCGCTCGGACACGCTGCGCGAGCACCTCCAACAGCGCCGCTCGATCCCCGAGCAGCGCTCCAATAAGTACGGCGAGAAGGAGATCGACCTCGCCTCCGGCCACTCCGGTGAGCCGGACATCCCGCACACCTTCGTCGACTACGAGGCCAGGCCCCGTGAGTACGAACTGAGCGTCGCCCAGACCGTCCTGCGCATCCACACGCGCGTGGCCGACCTCTACAACCAGCCCATGAACCAGACCGAGCAGCAGCTCCGGCTGACGGTCGAGGCGCTGAAGGAGCGCCAGGAGCACGAGCTCGTCAACAACCGGGACTTCGGTCTCCTGCACAACTGCGAGTACGACCAGCGGATCCAGCCGCACGACGGCGTGCCCAGCCCGGACGACCTGGACGAGCTGCTCAGCAGGCGCCGCGGCACCAAACTGCTCCTCGCCCATCCGCGCGCGATCGCCGCGTTCGGCCGTGAGCTCAACAAGCGAGGGCTCGTCCCCGAGACCATCGACATGGCCGGCAACCGCATCCCCACCTGGCGTGGGGTGCCGATCTTCCCGTGCAACAAGATCCCGGTGACCCCGGAGCGGACGACGTCGATCATCGCCATGCGTACCGGCGAGAGCGACCAGGGCGTCATCGGCCTGCGGGCCTCCGGTATCCCGGACGAGATCGAGCCGAGCCTGTCGGTGCGCTTCATGGGCATCAACGAACAAGCCATCATCAAGTACCTGGTCACGGCCTACTACTCGGCCGCGGTGCTGGTACCGGACGCGCTCGGCGTCCTGGAGAACGTCGAGATCGGCCGCTGGCAGTGACGCTTGCCGTACGCCGGCCGTGTCCGCGCCCGGCAGCGCGGGTACACCCTCGGGGTACGCGCCCAGCGGCAGTGGAAGCGCCACCGTCCGCTCAGTCTCCGAGGCGGTCCCATGGGTGAGTTCCTCACGGAGTTCAGGACGGAGACGACGCTGCCCGCCCCCGGCGGGCAGCGCGGTACCGAGCCCGGGCGTCCGGCCGGGGCACCGAAAAGGCGGGGGCCCATCGGAACACAGCGGGACGGCCGGCCGGGACCGGCCGAGGGTGAGGCGGTCATGCTCCTGGAGCGGGCCCGGGCGGAGGTCGACCCGGTCCTGCGGGACGTGCTCGGCTCGCTGCCCGGGCCGATGCGCAGGATCGCGCTCTACCACTTCGGCTGGGAGCAGGCGGACGGCACACCGGCCGACGGCGGCTCGGGCAAGGCGATCCGGCCCGCGCTCGTCCTCGCCGCGGCGGCCGCCCTCGGCGGGCCCGAGGCACGGGCGGCGGCGGTCCGGGCGGCCGCGGCGGTGGAGCTGGTCCACAACTTCACACTGCTGCACGACGACGTGATGGACCGGGACACCACCCGCCGGCACCGGCCCACCGCGTGGACCGTGTTCGGCGTCCCCGACGCGATCCTCGCCGGGGACGCCCTCCAGGCGCTGGCCATGCGGCTGCTCGCCGAGGACCCGCACCCGGCGGCCCCGGCCGCCACCGCCCGGCTCGCGGACTGCGTGGTCGAACTGTGTGCGGGACAGCACGCGGACACGGCCATGGAGCGGCGCGGTCCCGGTGAGGTCACGCTCGACGAGGTGCTCGCGATGGCGGAGGCCAAGACGGGTGCGCTGCTGGGGAGCGCCTGTGCGATCGGCGGGCTGTACGCGGGCGCTTCGGACGCGGATGTGGCGGCGCTGGACGCGTTCGGCCGGGAGGCCGGGCTCGCCTTCCAGCTCATCGACGACGTCATCGGCATATGGGGCGATCCGCGCCGCACCGGCAAGCCCGTCGGTGCGGACCTGGCCGCCCGCAAGAAGTCCCTGCCGGTCGTGGCGGCCTTCACCTCCGGCACGCCGGCGGCCGTGGAGCTCGCCGAACTGTACGCACGACCCAGCGAGGAGGATGACCTCGACCACATCGCCCTGACCGTGGAGCGGGCGGGCGGCCGTGACTGGGCGCAGAACCAGGCGGCCGACCGGATGGCAGTGGCGATGCAGCAACTGGCACGCGCGGTGCCGGACCCGGAGGCGGCGGGCGGGTTGCTGGCCCTCGCCGAGTTCGTGACACGGCGCAGCAGTTGACGGCCGGCGGAGCGGACATCGGCGGTCGGCGACGGCCGCCGGTGCGGCAACGGGCCGTCGGCGGCATCTGACGGCCCTTCGGGTGGCCGAAGGGCAGGACCCGGAGTGCCGGGGCCGTGCGGCTCCTGACCCCGTACGGCACCGGCGCTCCGGCCAGGCGGGTCCCGCACTTCCCCACGGTGTGCGGGGCCCGCCTCCTACTGCCGGTCATGACAGGCACTTTGGACAACTGTTCGATGAAATCCCGCCAAGCTCCCGCCTACTCGCCGGGACGGCTCCTCACCGCCCTACGATCAACGCCCGTCGGGACGAACGAAGGGGCGGGACATGGGCGTGGCGATCCGGACGGCGGGCGAGGGGGACCGGGAGCTGGTGGTCCGGCTGCTGGACGAGGCGTTCCAGGACGACCCCGTGAGCGGCTGGATCTTCCCCGAGACGGAGGACCGTCGAGCCAAGCACCCCGGGCTCATGGCCGCCTTCACCGACATCGTGCTCGCGGCCGGGCGTATCGACCTCACGGAGGACGGTTCGGCCTGTGCGCTGTGGCTGTCCTTGCCGGCCGACGATCATGACGGGGACGGCGGCGCCGAGGACGACGGTCCGGCCCAGGTGCGACAGGCCGTCGACCCGGACAACGAACGCATCGAGGCGATCGGCCGGCTGACCGCCGCCATCCATCCCTCCGGGCGGGCCCACGAGTACCTGTGGATGATCGGCGTGGCCCCCGCCCACCAGGGCGAGGGCCTCGGTACGGCGCTCATCGAGTCGGTCTTCGATCGCTGTGACCGCGAGGGGCTGCCCGCCTACCTGGAGGCGAGCAACGCCCGCAGCCGCAAGCTGTACGAGCGCCTCGGCTTCGAACTCGCCGGCCCGGTGCTCAACCTCCCGGAGGGCGGCCCGGCCATGTGGCCGATGTGGCGCGAGCCCCGCACCGCCGAGGCCGCGTCCTGATCGTCTCTGCCCAGGCGCGGTTCGTGGGGGTGTCTTGGTCCGTCCGGGCCTTCGGCCGGGCTCGGCGGAGGCCCGCACCGGCGAGGTCGCGTCCTGCCCCCTCTGCCCACGCCCGGCCCCGACCGGGCACCCTGGCTCCGTCCCGCTCTCCGGCCGGCCTCGGCCTCTGACCCTCCCGCCGACGCGCGCCCTCTGACCCTCCGGTCGGCTCGGCTCTGGCCTCTCCGGTCGGCTCGGTCCAGGCCTCTCCCGTCGGCCCGTCCCCCACCGGTGTCCCGCTCCTCCTGCAGCACCGCCGCCACGATCCGCTCCACCAGCCCGTCCGGCACGCTCACCCCGGGCAGTACGCCCTCCAGGACGCCCGGCAGGGTCAGGTGCTGCAGGGGCAGTCCGAGCATGGCGAGGTGCGGCACGGCGACGGGCTCGTCGCCGCCGTGGAGCCCGGCCGTCCGGTGGAACTCCATGGCCTCCTCCAGGTCGCCGCGCACCGACCCTCGGGATTGCTGACCATGCGGAGTCCCTTCTCCCACTTTCGGCGGCACGCGGTTATTCCCTTGCGACCACTACAAGGGGAGTACTACAACTGAAGTCGTTACAGTGGCAGCCTACGAGAAGAGACCGGCTTGCGAAAGCTCACGTACTACATCGCCTGTTCCATCGACGGCTTCATCGGCGACCCGGGCGGCGACGGGACGGCGATGCTCCGCTTCGTCGACGAGGAGTTCATCGCCTTTCTGAAGACGGAGTATCCGGAGACCCTGCCGACCCACGGCCGCCGGGCCCTCGGCCTCGACGACCTGCCGAACAAGCGGTTCGACACCATCGTCCAGGGCCGCCGCAGCTACGACCTCGCCCTGGCGGAGGGCATCACCAGCCCGTACGCCCATCTGCGCGAATACGTGGCCTCCGGCACCCTCAAGGAATCACCCGACCCGAACGTCGAGATCATCTCGGACGACCTGGTCGGAAAGGTTCGCGAACTGAAGGCCGAGGACGGGGCGTTCGGCATCTACCTGTGCGGTGGCGCGCAGATCGCGGGCGAACTGCGCGACGAGATCGACGAGCTGGTCATCAAGACCTACCCGCTCGTGTACGGCGCGGGCATGCCGATGTTCGGCTCCGGGTTCGCGCTCTCGGAGTTCGCTCTGGAGTCGGTGCGTTCCTTCGGCAACGGCGTGCTGGTGCGCACGTACGGCAGGAAGCGCTGAGGTCCCGACCGGCCTACCCTGAGGACATGGGCAGAGAAGAACACGTCTGTCCGAGCTGCGGACAGCCAGTGGAAACAGTCGTCCGGCGCCACAAGACGCTGGGCGCGTGGGTCCCGCGCTGGGTGCCGGGCCTTTGCCGCAACCCCGAGTGCGCGGCCTACGACGCGGAAGGCGCCGACGGCGGTCACCCCCGGACCACCGACCACCCCCGGTCCGCCGAGGGCACCGCACCACCTGCGACGACCCCGCTCGAAGACGTCCCCGGAGAAACCGTCTCGGAAAATCCCTGAGCTCGTGTCGAGAATCCCGGCCCGGCTCCGACGTCCCGTGTGAGAGCCGCCCACCAGGGCGGTGAGAGCCGAAGGAGCGGACTGATGAAGTACCTGGTCATGGTGCAGGGCACACAGGCGGACTACGACGCCATGGGCGGCAAGGCGTCGGCGACCTCCCCCGCCTGGAGCGCAGAGGAGGTCCAGGCCATGTTCGCCTACATGGGTGCCATCAACGACGACCTCTCCGAGACGGGCGAACTCGTCGACGGGCAGGGCCTGGCCGAACCGGCGCAGACCCGGCACGTCACCCTCGGTGACGACGGCAAGGCGGTGATCACCGACGGCCCGTACAGCGAGACCAAGGAGCTGCTGGCCGGCTACTGGGTCCTGGAGTGCGAGAGCCTGGAGCGCGTCACGGAGATCGCCGAGCGCGTCGCCCGGTGCCCCCAGCCGGCCGGCGCCCCCGACTACCCGGTCGTGATCCGTCCGATCATGGACGGCTCCGGGGACATCTGAGGACCGGGCGACGCCGACGGACGCGCCGGTGAGGAGCACACCCGAGATCGAGGACCTGCTGCGCCGGAACGCGCCGCAGGTCCTCGGCGCGCTGGTCAGACGGTACGGGCACTTCGACGCCGCAGAGGACGCCGTACAGGAGGCGCTGCTCGCGGCGGCCGGGCAGTGGCCCTCGGCGGGGGTGCCCGGCAATCCGCGCGGCTGGCTGATCAAGGTCGCCTCGCGGCGGCTGACCGATGCCCTGCGCAGCGAGGAGGCGCGGCGGCAGCGCGAGGAGCGGGCGGCGGCGCTCACGCCCCGCGACGCCTTCACCGCCCCGCCGCCCGGGGAGCGGGCTCCCCGCGAGGACGACGCCCTCTCGCTGCTCTTCCTGTGCTGCCATCCGGACCTTCCGTCGCCCGCCCAGATCGCGCTCACCCTGCGCGCCGTCGGCGGTCTCACCACGGCGGAGATCGCCCGCGCCTACCTGGTGCCGGAGGCCACGATGGCGCAGCGCATCAGCCGGGCCAAGCAGAAAGTGCGGGGCGTGCGCTTCGGCCGGCCGGAGCGCTGGGAGCAGCGGCTGCCGTCCGTCCTCCAGACCCTCTACCTGATCTTCAACGAGGGATACACGGCCACCTCCGGAGCCGCCCTCCAGCGCCGGGACCTCGCGAGGGAGGCCGTACGCCTGACCCGCACCGCCCACCGGCTGCTCCCCGACGACTGCGAGGTGGCCGGCCTGCTCGCGCTGATGCTGCTCACCGACGCCCGCGGCGACGCGCGCAACGGACCGCACGGCGAGCTGATCCCCCTCGACGAGCAGGACCGGGACCGCTGGGACAAGGCCGCGATCGAGGAGGGCGTCGCGCTGGTCACCGGGGTGCTGTCCCGGGGCCGGCCCGGGCCCTACCAACTGCGGGCCGCGATCGCCGCCGTCCACGACGAGGCACCCTCGCCCGAGGCGACGGACTGGGCCGAGATCCTGGGTCTCTACGACGTCCTCGTGCGTCTGGTCCCCGGCCCGGTCGAACGCCTCAACCGCGCGGTAGCCGTCGCCATGGTGCACGGCCCGCACGCCGGCCTGTCGGAACTGGACGTCCTGGCAGGCGAGTTGAAGGGACACCGCCTGGACGCCGTACGCGGTCACCTCCTGGAGCGCGCGGGCGAGCCCGAAGCCGCCCGTGCCGCCTACGAGTCGGCGGCCGCCCAGACCCTCAGCCTGCCCGAGCAGCGCTATCTCCACGAGCGGGCGGAGCGGTTGAACCGCTAGCGTGTGAGGCATGGGCACGACGGGGGAGCGGCGCCGCAGGGTGTGGCGCCGGGTGGTGATCGTGTGGGCGCTGGCCGTGGTCGTCGGGGGTGGGCTGACGCGGTGGATGCGGGACTCGACGGAGCCTCGGGGGCCGTACGTCTGGGAGCAGACGAAGCCCGACGAGACACCGGACCTGCCACCTTGCCCGACGTCTGCGGACGGCGGCGCCGTCGCGTGCGCGTACGTCGAAGCCGAAGCCCCCTAGACCCGCAGGCTGCCCGTCTCCGGATCCCGGTCCGTCAGGCAGTACGTGCTGCCCGCCGGGTCGCGCATCACTGTCCAGCCCGAGAAGCCGGCCACGAACACGGCCCCGAGCTCCTCGTGCCAGGCCCGGGTCGCATCGCGGTCCGCGCAGGCGAGGTCGAGGTGGGCGGAGGCCGGGCGGTCCTCGTCGAGGCGTTGCAGGAGCAGACGTACCGGCAGCCCGGGCGGCGGCTCGACCACGTGGAACTCCGGGAGTGAACCGGGCCGCGACGTCCAGCCGTCCAGCAGCCCGCTCCAGAAGGCGACTTCGGCGTCGTAGGCGGACGGCGGCACGTCCACGCACACCTGGTCGAGACGGCTGCCTCGCACCACCCCCGGCCGCGACGACTGCCCCCGCCAAGGGTCCGCGCAGAACAACTGTCCGCCGGGCGACCGCAGCACGACGAGCGACCCGAGGTCGGCCACCACGCTCGCGCCGAGCCGCGTCGCCGAGTCGGCGAAGTCCCTTACGTCGTCCACACAGAAGTCGAGATGCGCACCGCCGTTCCCCGATCGCACCGCCTGGGCCTTCAGACAGGCGTCGGCGCCGTCCGGGACCAGCGTGACGAACTCGGAGTCCTCACCGCGCAGTTCGGACAGCCGGGTGTCCGTGACCGCCGTCCAGAAGTCACAGGCGGTGCCGAAGGCCTCGCGCGGGCGGTCGATGAAGGCGTACGTCCAGCGGATTCTCATGGTCGCGATCGTAGAGGGGCGAGGTCGCCGCCACCCGCGTGAACCTTGACCAGCCTTTGCCTCGCCGTTCCCCGCCTATTGGCCTGTACTTGTTTGCATTCAGGAATGGACCACATCACGTTCCTCGTGGCGGTCGTCATCGTGACGGCGCTCGCCTTCGACTTCACCAACGGATTCCACGACACGGCGAACGCGATGGCCACGTCCATCGCCACCGGCGCGCTCGCTCCCCGCACGGCGGTCCTGATCAGCGGTGTCCTCAACGTCGTGGGTGCCTTTCTGTCCACCGAGGTCGCCAGGACCATCTCGGGCGGCATCGTGGACGACACCCTCGTCAGTCCAGGGATGATCTTCGCGGGCCTGGTAGGGGCGATTCTGTGGAACCTGCTGACCTGGCTGCTCGGGCTGCCGTCGAGTTCCTCGCACGCGCTGTTCGGCGGGCTGATCGGAGCCGTGTGGGTCGGGGCGGGCGGCCACGGCGTCCACTTCGACAAGGTCGTCGAGAAGGTGCTGGTGCCGGCGGTGGCCTCGCCGGTCGTGGCCGGGGTCGCCGCGCTCCTGGCCACCTACCTCGCCTACCGGCTCACCGACCGTGCCCGCAAGGACTCCGTGACCAAGGGCTTCCGGGTCGGCCAGATCGCCTCGGCCTCGCTGGTCTCCCTCGCCCACGGTACGAACGACGCGCAGAAGACCATGGGCGTCATCACCCTCGCCCTGATCTCGGCCGGCGCGCTCGGCCACGACGCCGGACCGCCGCTGTGGGTGATCGCGTCCGCGGGCCTCGCCATCGGCCTCGGCACGTATCTCGGCGGCTGGCGCATCATCCGCACCATGGGCAAGGGCCTCACCGAGATCCAGTCGCCGCAGGGTTTCGCCGCCGAGACCGCCTCCACCACCGTCATCCTGACCTCGGCGCACCTCGGCTTCGCCCTGTCGACCACCCAGGTCGCCTCGGGCAGCATCCTCGGCGCGGGTCTCGGACGCAGGCTCGCGGAGGTCCGCTGGGGCGTCGCGGGCCGCATGGCGGTCGCGTGGCTGATCACGCTGCCCGCCGCCGCACTGGTCGGCGGCCTGGCAGCGAGCGTCGTCCAGAGCGGCGGCGACCTCGGTACGGCGGTCGTCGCCCTGGTCGGCGCGGCCCTCGCCGCGGGCATCGTGGTCGCCTCGCGCCGCAACCCGGTGGACGCGCACAACGTGAACGACGCGCACGAGGTCACCATCCGCACCGAGCCGCCCGCCAAGGTCGGCACGGCCGCCTGAACGACGGGGAGTCGACATGCATCTGGACTGGACCGCGCTCGGCCAGGTCACCGCGGTGAGCATCGGCGTCACCGTCGCCGTGGTCGTCGTCTTCGCCCTCGGCGTCCTCGGCCTCGCCCGACTGGAGGGCGCCCCCGCACAGCAGGGCCGCAGCGCCGCCCTCGGTCGCACCCAGGCGGCGCTGTGCTTCCTCGCCTGCGCGGCCGTGGTGGCGTACGGGATCTTCCTGATCGTCCCGCAGTTCCATTGAGCGGCACCGACCGCCACCCATGACGAAGGGGCCCGGCCGGTTCTCCCGGCCGGGCCCCTTCGTCTGCCCTTGACTTCAGGCCTTCTTGGTCTCCCAGAAGATCTTGTCGATCTGGGCGATGTAGTCCAGCGCCTTCTGGCCGGTCGCCGGGTCGGTCGAGCCCTTGGCGGCCGAGAGGGCCTTGAGGGCGTCGTTGACCAGCTGGTGCAGCTCGGGGTACTTCTCGAAGTGCGGCGGCTTGAAGTAGTCGCTCCACAGCACGGACACGTGGTGCTTCGCGAGCTCCGCGCGCTGCTCCTTGATGGTGGTGGCACGCGCCTGGAAGTGCGGGTCGTCGTTGCCGGCCATCTTCTCCTGGATGGCCTTCACCGACTCCGCCTCGATGCGGGCCTGGGCAGGGTCGTACACACCGCAGGGAAGGTCACAGTGTGCGCTGACCTTGACCTTGGGGGCAAACAGGCGGGAAAGCATGGAGCATTCCTTCCTCGTGATCGTCTTCTCACAGGGGACATTACTCCGTGAGGGAGGGGTTTTCGCGAGTGCCCCCTGGGGCTTAGGACAAAAGTCCGGGGTGAGACTGAGACTGGTGGACGAAGAACCGGGGAGGTGCCGGGTGATGCCGGAGCTGTCGCAGGAGTCCGAGCGGGGGAGGTCGGCCGCGCCCTTCGGGGTGGCCGAGGTGACCGGTCCGTCCATGGTGCCCACGCTGTACCACGGGGACCGGCTCCTGGTGCACTACGGTGCCCGCGTCAAGCCCGGTGACGTCGTCGTGCTGCGGCACCCGTTCCAGCAGGACCTGCTCGTCGTCAAGCGGATCGCCCAGCGGCGGGAGAACGGCTGGTGGGTGCTCGGGGACAACGCGTACGCAGGCGGCGACAGCACCGACTACGGCGTCGTGCCCGACGACCTGGTGCTGGGGCGGGTCCGGTTCCGCTACCGGCCGCTCAGGTCCGATCGGCGTTCGCCCTGGGCGCTGCTGGGCTGGGCACTGTCGGCCGCCAGGCCCGTCTTGTCGGGCAGGCCGGGCCGGGCGGCTTCGAGGCGTTTGCGGGCGCGGTAGGCCGCCACGTTGGCACGGGTCGCGCAGCGGTCGGAGCAGTAGCGCCGGGAGCGGTTGGTGGAGGTGTCCAGGTAGGCGTTGCGGCAGGGCGCGGCCTCGCACAGGCCGAGCCGGTCCACGCCGTACTCGGTGAGGTGGAACGCCAGGCCCATCGCGGCGATCGCCGCGTAGCCGGCGGTCGCGTTGGACGGGTGGTCCGCCAGGTGCATGTGCCACAGGGGGCGGCCGTCGTCGTCACGGAAGTCGTGCCCGGAGATCTGGGGGCTCACCGGGAACTCCAGCAGCAGTGAGTTCAGCAGGTCCACGGCGAGCGTCTCGTCGCCGGTGTCGGCCGCCTCGAAGACCGCGCGCAGCCGGGCCCGGACCGAGCGGAAGCGCGTGACGTCCGCGTCGGTGGTGCGGCGGGCCGCCGACTGGTTGGCGCCGAACAGCTCGCGAACCGCCTCGACCGACGTCAGGGTGTCCTTGCCCCGGGCCGGTTCCTCGGTGTTGACGAGGCGCACCGCATAGTCCGAGTAATAGGCCAGTTCCACTTGTAGTCCTTACGGAGGGGCTTGATTGTCGTGAGCGCGCACTCGTAACAGCTGATGGTGCGTCCAGGGTATTACGAGGGAGGGGCTCGACGACGGACGCGAACACCACCACGGCCACCGCCCACTGGCAGCCCTGGCAGGAGAGCTGGGTGGCAGCCGGAGTGGTACCTGCCCGACCGCGAGGAGCGGTGCCGCCGGATCATGTCCGACATGGTCGAGGCCCTCGTGGGCACCGCCCCGCGCGTCCTCGGCCTCGCCTGCGGCACGGGCGGCATCACCGCCCGCCTGCTCGCCCGGTTCCCGGACGCCACCAGCACCGGCGTCGCCCCCGACCCGGCGCTCCTCGCCATCGCCCAGGGGCCTCCCGGGCTCGGACCACGCACAGGATGTGCGTCGCCGCCCCGGGGTTGAGTACGCCGGGGGCCAGTGCGCCCAGGACGTTCGGGGCGCGCGGCTGAAGGGGCTCACCCCTGCTCGGTCTTCAGAAACGGTTCGCGGGGGCCGGGCCGGTGTGGTGCTCGGTCTCCGACACCCTGCTGCTCGCCCTGATGCAGCACGCCGAAGGGGGCGGTACGGAGTTCCCGTACCGCCCCCTTCGATGTGGGTGACGTCAGAGCACCTTGGACAGGAACGACTTCGTCCGCTCGTGCTGCGGGTTCGTCAGCACCTCACGCGGGTGACCGGATTCGACCACCACACCGCCGTCCATGAAGACCAGGCTGTCGCCCACCTCGCGGGCGAAGCCCATCTCGTGGGTCACGACGATCATCGTCATACCGGACTCGGCGAGGTCGCGCATGACGTCCAGGACGTCACCGACCAGCTCCGGGTCGAGCGCCGAGGTCGGCTCGTCGAACAGCATCAGCTTGGGGTCCATGGCGAGGGCCCGCGCGATGGCGACGCGCTGCTGCTGGCCGCCGGAGAGCTGCGAGGGGTAGCTGCCCGCCTTGTCGGCCAGGCCCACCCGGTCCAGGAGCTCCAGGGCACGCAGCCGGGCCTGGCTTCTGCTCACGCCCTTGACCTGGACCGGTGCCTCCATGACGTTCTCCACGGCCGTCATGTGCGGGAACAGGTTGAAGCGCTGGAAGACCATGCCGATGTCCCGGCGCTTGCGGGCGACCTCGCTGTCCTTCAGCTCGTAGAGCTTGTCACCCTTCTGGCGGTAGCCGACCAGTTCCCCGTCCACGTACAGCCGGCCCGCGTTGATCTGCTCCAGGTGGTTGATGCACCTGAGGAAGGTCGACTTGCCGGAGCCGGAGGGGCCGATGAGGCAGAACACCTCGCCGGACTTCACCTCCAGGTCGATGCCCTTGAGGACCTCTACGGGACCGAAGGACTTGTGGACGCCTTCGGCCTTGACCATGGCAGTCATGCGGTACCTCCCGCCGACGGACGGTTCGACAGGGACAGCAGGTTGGCCTTGATCTTCTGGAACGGGGTGTCCGGAAGCGACCGGCTCGAACCACGCGCGTAGTACCGCTCCAGGTAGTACTGGCCGATGCTGAAGACCGAGGTCAGCAGCAGGTACCAGGCGGCCGCCAGGAACAGCATCTCCGCTGGGGCGCCGGAGGTCTGGCCGATGTCCTGGGCCACGCGGAACAACTCGGAGTACTGGACGACCGAGACCAGCGAGGTCGTCTTCAGCATGTTGATGACCTCGTTGCCCGTCGGCGGCACGATCACGCGCATCGCCTGCGGGATGACGATCCGGCGCAGCGTCTTGGCGTGGCTCATGCCCAGCGCGTGCGACGCCTCGGTCTGGCCCTCGTCGACCGAGAGCAGACCGGCACGGCAGATCTCCGCCATGTACGCGGCCTCGTTGAGACCGAGGCCCAGCAGTGCCGTCAGGAACGGGGTCATGAAGTCCGACCACTCGTCCTTGTAGAACGGCCCGAGGTTGATGTACTCGAAGACCAGTCCCAGGTTGAACCAGACCACCAGCTGCACCAGGACCGGCGTACCGCGGAAGAACCAGATGTAGAACCACGAGATCGCCGAGGTCACCGGGTTCTTCGACAGGCGCATCACGGCCAGCATGATGCCGCCGACGATGCCGATCACCATGGACAGGACGGTGATCAGGAGGGTCCTGCCCACACCCTGCAGGACGCGGTCGTCGAAGAAGTAGTCCGGGATCGCGTCCCAGTTGATCTTGCCCTGGGAGAACGCGTAGACGACCCCGACCAGCAGGGCGATGGCGACGACGGCGGAGACGTACCGCCCGTAGTGCCGGACCGGGATGGCCTTGATGGCCTCCGGTCCGGCCGGGGGCGTGTCGGACGGCCCCGTCGTCTTGTCGATGTCAACAGTCACGGGTGTTGCCTTTCAGTGCCGCTGCGTCGCGTCACTTGCCGCCGGCGTTGATGGTGGCTTCCTTCACGGCGCCGTCCGTGACGCCCCACTTCTTGAGGATCTTCTCGTACTCGCCGTTCTTGATGATCGCGTCCAGCGCGGCCTTGAGGGCGTCGCGGAGCTGCGTCTGGCTCTTGGCGACCGCGATGCCGTACGGGGCGGCCTCGACCTGCTCGCCGACCAGCTGGAAGTCCTTGCCGCCGCCGGAGGTCTTCACGGCGTACGCGGCGACCGGGAAGTCGGACGAGCCGGCGTCGGCGCCGCCCGCGCGCAGGCGGGTCTGGGCCTGCTGGTCGTTGTCGAAGGCCTCGATCGACATCTTCTTGTTCGCCGGGCACTTCTTCGCCTCGGCCTTGGCGAGGTTCTCGGAGGTCGTGCCGCGCTGCAGCACGATCTTCTTGCCGCACAGGTCGGACCAGGTCTTGATGCCCTGGTCGTCGCCCTTCTTGGTGTAGATCGAGACACCGGCGGTGAAGTAGTCCACGAAGTCGACACCCTCGCCGACCTTCTTGCCGGTGTCCGGGTCGATGCCCTCCTGACGCTCCTTGGAGTCGGTCATCGCGGACATCGCGATGTCGTACCGCTTGGAGCGCAGGCCGGTGAGCAGGGTGTCGAAGGTGCCGTTCTCGAACTGGAAGTCGACACCGAGCTGCTTGCCCATGGCGGCCGCGATGTCCGGGTCGATGCCGACGACCTTGCCGGAGCTGTCCTTGAACTCGACCGGGGCGTACGCGATGTCCGCACCGACCTTGACGACGCCCTTGTCGCGGATCGACTTCGGCAGCTTGTCGGCGAGCGGGGCCGCGGCCGTCGCGGTCTCGCTGTCCGAGCCGGTGTCCTTGGTCTGGTCACCGCATCCGGTGAGCATCAGCGCGCCTGCGACCGCGATCGCACCGACCGCTGCTAGCCGGGAGTGCGCGGCGGTCGTACGACGGGTGGAGCTTGCGGTCATGGTGGGTTCCTCCGGCGGATGGGTGGAGTTGCCGATGGGGCGGGCGCTGCCGATGGGTTCGGCAGTGCCGTGGACTGCCGGCGGTGCCGGCAGTGCCGTGGGTCGACGAGGACACACGTCTTCGAGTGTCGCGACCTCGTGTGATTACGGCATCTTGCCATTCGGACTGCGCCATTCTGGGGGCCAGCCATGTCAAAATCGGATAACGGGCGACCCCCGAACCGCACCACTCCGGTACATCACGGCCGGACCTTCTGCGGGAATCACTCCTTCCGGCCGGAAGATCTTCGGTATGTCCCGGGAATCCGATACGAGGCCCGGGTCCTTTACCAACACTTGAGTGGTTCTCAATGGTTTGTCCAGACCTTGTCCCGATATTGGGCGAATAGTCGGGACGTCCGTGTGTGACCTTCGCGTTATGGACTCGTCGTCGGCGCGGTCCGTCCGGTAAGAAGGTTCTTTACACCCCTCATCCGGGGCTCAGGGCGCGTGTGCGGCGCGCCCATCGCGTATGCGCCCGTACGTATCACGTACACAGCACGACCACGGCCGTACGCGGTCCCGCCCACGCCTCACCAGGAGTGGCCACCCTCAAACCAATGAAGATTTAAGGGGTAAAACGAAGTGGCAGCGGAGATCGTCAATCCTCGCAGCGAGAGCACGACGGACCATACGGGTCATGAGGGCGGTGCGGAGCCCCTCGACTCCTTCGATCCGGCGTTCGCGCTCCACCGTGGCGGCAAGATGGCCGTGCAGGCCACGGTGCCGGTCCGTGACAAGGACGACCTGTCCCTGGCGTACACGCCCGGTGTCGCGAAGGTGTGCAGCGCGATCGCGGAGCAGCCGGAGCTCGTGCACGACTACACGTGGAAGTCGTCGGTCGTGGCCGTCGTGACGGACGGTACGGCCGTGCTGGGACTCGGTGACATCGGGCCCGAGGCCTCCCTCCCGGTGATGGAGGGCAAGGCGATTCTGTTCAAGCAGTTCGGTGGCGTGGACGCGGTTCCGATCGCGCTGAACTGCACGGACGTCGACGAGATCGTCGAGACGGTGGTGCGGCTCGCGCCGTCGTTCGGCGGGGTCAACCTGGAGGACATCTCGGCGCCGCGGTGCTTCGAGATCGAGCGGAAGCTCCAGGAGCGGCTGGACATTCCCGTCTTCCACGACGACCAGCACGGTACGGCGGTGGTGACGCTGGCGGCCCTGCGGAACGCCGCGCGGCTGAGCAAGCGGACGCTGGGCGAACTGCGGGCCGTCATCTCCGGCGCCGGTGCGGCGGGTGTCGCCATCGCGAAGATGCTGGTCGAGGCCGGGATCGGGGACGTCGCGGTGGCCGACCGCAAGGGTGTGGTGTCGGCGGACCGGGACGATCTGACGCCGGTGAAGCGGGAGCTGGCCGGGTTCACGAACAAGGCGGGTATCAGCGGGTCGCTGGAGGCGGCGCTGGCCGGGGCCGATGTGTTCATCGGGGTCTCCGGTGGGACGGTGCCCGAGGACGCGGTGGCGTCGATGGCCGAGGGCGCGTTCGTTTTCGCCATGGCGAACCCGAACCCTGAGGTGCACCCCGAGGTCGCGCACAAGTACGCGGCCGTGGTGGCTACCGGGCGGTCGGACTTCCCGAACCAGATCAACAACGTGCTGGCCTTTCCGGGGATCTTCGCGGGTGCCCTGCAGGTGCGGGCGTCGCGGATCACGGAGGGGATGAAGCTGGCTGCCGCGGAGGCGCTGGCGGGCGTGGTCGGGGACGACCTCGCGGCCGACTACGTCATCCCGTCGCCGTTCGACGAGCGGGTCGCGCCGGCGGTGACGGCTGCGGTGGCGGCGGCTGCGCGGGCTGAGGGTGTGGCTCGGCGGTGACGCGGTAGCGCGGTGCGCTGTGATGTGAGGGGCCCCGCCCGGGTGGGCGGGGCCTTTTTACGTCAGGATGCGGCTGTTCGGGTGGTGTGGGGTGCCTGCGGCGGCCTGTGGCTGCTTCGGTGGGGGTGCGCGTAGCGCCTACCGGGGTGCGGGGGGGTCGGGGCCGCGCCGGGGGGTGTCCGTCCTCGGAACGGCGCGATGGGCTTGCGAACCGACTCACTGTCCGTTGACGCGCCAACCGCTGCGGGCGGACACCCCCCGACACGTCCCCTTCTCGGCATGGTCGGCTGTGCGTCCGCTCAGCTGCGGGCGCCTTCCGTCCAGCTGCCGCTGGCCGCCGCTGCGGGCCGCCGTTCCCGCATGGCTGCGGGCAGTCGTGCCGCTGGGGCGGCCCGGGTGGGCGCAGCGGCACCCACTCCGTGAGCCTGGCAAGAGGGTGTGTCTCACACGGGCCGGTGGTTCCCCGGGTTCGTTCGGGGACCTATCGTCAAGGTCATGTTCGCTGTCTACGCCGCCCGAATCGACCGCGACCAGCCACTGGCCGGCCTGGAGTTGGGAGAGCGTCCGGCTCCCGAGGCCCGCCCCGGCTGGAGCACCGTCACGGTCAAGGCCGCCTCCCTCAACCATCACGACCTGTGGTCCCTGCGCGGCGTCGGCCTCGCAGAGGACAAGCTGCCGATGATCCTCGGCTGTGACGCCGCCGGCGTCGACGAGGACGGCAACGAGGTCGTCCTGCACTCCGTGATCGGACAGAGCGGGCACGGGGTCGGCCCGAAGGAGCCCCGCTCCATCCTCACCGAGCGCTACCAGGGCACGTTCGCCGAGCAGGTCGCCGTGCCGACCTGGAACATCCTGCCCAAGCCCAAGGAGCTCTCCTTCGAGGAGGCCGCCTGTCTGCCCACGGCATGGCTGACCGCGTACCGGATGCTGTTCACCAACGCGGGCGTGCGGCCCGGCGACTCCGTGCTCGTGCAGGGAGCCGGGGGCGGTGTCGCCACGGCCGCCATCGTGCTGGGGAAGGCCGCCGGACTCCGGGTCTTCGCCACGAGCCGGGACGAGGCCAAGCGGAAGCGGGCCGTGGAGCTGGGAGCCGTGGAGGCCCTGGAGTCGGGGGCGCGGCTGCCGCAGCGGGTCGACGCCGTGATCGAGACCGTAGGGGCCGCCACCTGGTCGCACTCAGTGAAGTCGCTGAAGCCCGGTGGCACGCTGGTGATTTCCGGCGCCACCAGTGGTGACCGGCCCTCGCACGCCGAACTGACCCGGATCTTCTTCCTGGAGCTCAAGGTCGTCGGGTCGACGATGGGCACCAAGGACGAGCTGGAGGACCTGCTCGCGTTCTGTGCCGCCACCGGTGTGCGGCCGGTCATCGACGACGTACTGCCCATGGACCGTGCCCGGGAGGGCTTCGAACGGCTGGCCTCGGGTGAGCAGTTCGGGAAGGTCGTGCTCACCAATCCCTAGCCCCTGCGGAATGCGCTGACGGCCGGTCCGGGTTCGGGCCGGCCGTTTGGTTTGTCAACTGGAGTTGACGAGAGTGTGGTGTCAACGTAAGTTGACGTCATGACCGAAGCAACCGATCTGGCCGAGCGTGCGGGCGACCGTGATCCACGGGTCGGCCTGCGCGCCGTCGCCGCCCTGCGCAGGCTGCTGGAGCAGCTGGAAGCCGTACAGGTGCGCAACGCGCGCAACCAGGGCTGGTCGTGGCAGGAGATCGCCACCGAACTCGGTGTGAGCAGGCAGGCCGTGCACAAGAAGTACGGGAGGCATTGATGTTCGAGCGGTTCACGAAGGACGCCCGGAGTGTGGTCAAGGGCGCGTTCGCGTACGTGGAGGGCGGTGGCGGCGGGCAGGTCGTGGAGCCGGAGCATCTGCTGCTCGCGCTGCTCGCGCTGCTCGACCGGGAGGGCAGTCGTGGCTCGTTCGCGCTCGCCGCTCTCGGGCTCGGTGAGCGGAGGGAGTCCGTGCGGCAGGCGCTGGGTGCGGCGCGGCGGCGGGCCGGGCTGTCGCAGGCCGAGACCGACGCGCTCGCCGGTCTCGGGATCGACGTGGAGGAGATCGTCGCCCGGGTGGAGGAGGTGCACGGGGTCGGCGCCATGGCCGGTGACCGGAAGGGCAGGGCGTGGTGGTCGGGGCGGGCCTCCTTCGGGCGCGGCGCCAAGGACGTGCTGGAGCACTCCTTGCGCGTCGCTCTCGCCCAGCGGGACCGGCACATCGGCGACGAGCACATTCTGCTGGCCCTGACCATACGCCCCGGTGTTCCGGCCGAGGTCCTCGCCGACCACGGGGTGACGTACGAGTCCCTGGTACGGGTGCTGTACGGGGGCGGCGAGGCCAAGGCCGGGTGACGGGCGGGACCCCGGCCGCTTACTTTTGCGGGGTGCGCAGCAGCGCTCCTATGTGGGCTGCCGCCGTCGACAGGTGGCGGCGGGCGTCGCGCAGTTGGTCGGGGGTGACGCCGTGGTCGTGGGCCGCGTCGCGGATGTCGTCCCGGAAGCGGTCGAGCAGGCGGTCCAGGTCGCGGGCGGGGTCGCCGGTGGAGTCCGTGGCGTCCTCGTGGGCCCAGGCGGGTTCGTAGGCGGCCGGGAAGTCCTCGGCGGGCCGTGAGGGCGCCGGCTGTGAGGCAGGCGTGCCGGTGCCGGTGCCGGTGCCTGTGCCGGGCCAGTCGAAGCCGAAGTCCTTGCCGTAGTCCTTGCCGAACTCGCCGGCCTCCTTGGCCAGTTCGCTCAGGCCCTCGCGCAGCCCCGTGGGCCAGTCGCCGCGGGCGAAGTGGTCCTGGACCTGCTCCTGGACCCGGCGGGCGATGCGCTGCACCTGCTCCTGGGCCTGGGCGCGGGCCTGTTCCTGGGCCTCCTTCGCCTGGCGGCGGGCGCGCTGGGCGTCCTCGCGGGCGCGGCGGCTCTCGTCCTTGGCGCGGCGGGCCTGTTCCTTCCACTCCTGCCGGGCGCGCCGCATCTCCTCCTTGGCGATGCGCCAGGCGTCCTTGTCGCCGTACTGCCCGAAGTCCCCGGGGGGCGCGTCCTCAGCGCCACGGGTCCCGGTGCCGTTCTCCCGGCGGGCCTCCGTCGCGGCGGCGCGCACCTCACGGCGCAGGTCGCCGGCGGCCCCGCGCACGTCGGCGCGGATCTCCGCGGCCAGTTCCGCGACGGACTCCCGGATCTCCAGCTCGAGGTCGGCCAGTTCGCCGCTGCGGTCGGCCAGTTCCGCGCGGCCCGCGTCCGTGATCGAGTACACCTTGCGGCCGCCCTCGGTGGTGTGGGTGACCAGGCCTTCGGCCTCCAGCTTGGCCAGGCGCGGGTAGACCGTGCCCGCCGACGGTGCGTACAACCCCTGGAAGCGCTCTTCGAGGAGGCGGATCACCTCGTAGCCGTGGCGGGGGGCCTCGTCCAGCAGCTTCAGCAGGTAGAGGCGGAGGCGGCCGTGGGCGAAGACGGGGGGCATGTCAGAGCACCTTCTTGTCGGTCGTGCCGTCGGCCGGGACGTCGGCGTCGGCGGCGCCCCGGTCGGAGACGGAATTGTCTCCCGACCGGGTCTGCGGGTCGGCCTGCGGGTCGGCCTGCGGGTCGGCCTGCCGGTCATCCTGCGAGCCGGCCGGCGAGCTGCCGCTGCCGGGCCGGGTGTCCCATGGCTCCTCGGGCTCGTCCTCCCTGGCGGGGCGGCGCAGCAGCGCGATCGAACCGGAGACCGTGGTGGCCCGCAGCTTGCCGTTGCCCGCGCCCAGGCGGCCCGTGATCTTGTGGGCGCCCCACTGGCCGTGCACCCGTAGATCATCGAAGGCGTTGGAGACCGCGCCGCTCGCCGTGTTGGCCTCGACCTCCGCGTCCGCCGGGTCCGGCAGCCGGATCGCGATCTCGCCCGAGACGCTGGTCAGCCGCACGTCCGTCGGACCGCCCGGGTCGAGGTCGACGATCATGGAGCCGCTGACCGAATCGGCCCGCACGGACGAGCCGGAGCCCTCGACCACCGTGAGGTCACCCGAGACGGAGTTGAACCGCAGGTCGCCGGTCACGTCCTGGGCCTCCACGCTCCCGGAGACCGTGTCGGCGCGGACCGGGCCGGAGAGGCCCACGAGGGTCGTGTCGCCCGTGACGCCCTTCACCGCCGACGGTCCCTCGATCCCGGAGATGACGGCTGCGGCGCCGACCACCCCCACCTCCACCCGGGTGGAGGTGGGGACGGCCAGGGAGACCACCGCGCTGCGGCGCCAGCCCTTGCGGTCCAGCCACTTGAGGAACCCCTTCCAGGGCAGGTCCTCGTAGGCCACCGTGAGCGAGCCGTCCCGCAGGGTCACCACCAGGGGCGGTCCCTCGATCTCGGAGATCTCCAGGCGGGCGGAACCTTCGTCCGTGCCCACCACGTTCACCGTTCCGTTGACGAGGCGCACGTGAAGCTCGCTCACGGGCTCGTCGAAGGTGAGTTTCCTCGGCTCCGCGACAGACCACTCGGACATGGGCAGACCTCCCGACATGACGCGCCATATCGCGTCTCCTGTCAGTTCACGATATATCGTGGCCGAGGAAAGTCAAGACACCCATTTCGGGGACGTCGAGGCGCATAAAAGTAATCAAAGACGGATGAATCGCCCTACCGTGTGACCATGCCGACGGAAGCCGACCGCACCGGTCCAGCCGCCGGGGCGCTGCTGTTGTGCCGGGCGGTGCCCGGATCCGTCGCCCCCGTCGCCCACCTGCTGCGGGAACGGATGCAGCTCACCCGGGCGGGCGACGCATGGAGTGTCCTCGTCCCCGAGGGCGGGCCCTGGCGGGAGGCCGGCGAGCCCGTCGACCGTGTGGTCACCGGCTGGGCCACGGCCCTCGCCGTCGGCGCGCCCTGGCCCGTTCTCGCCCTGTGGTGGGACGCCGATCACGCGGGCTTCACACTCGCGTCCGGCTTCCGCCGCCCGGTCGGCTTCGTCTGGCTCACGAGCGGCGTCCCGGTGGGGGAGGAGGAGGCGATGCGCACCTTCGCCGCGCGCGTGGGCCTCGACCCCGTCCTGGACCTCCAGGCCCTCGACCAGCTGACGAAGACCGACTCCGCCGCCGACGCCCGTACCCGTCTGCGCGGTCTGCTGGCGGTCCTCGCGCGCGTGGGCGTCTCCCTGCCCCCCGAACTCACCCCTGGCCAACCCGCCGACCGCCTCCGGGACGCCGCCGCCCTCCAGCCGGACAGTCTCCCGGTCGAATGGCCGGGCTGGCGCGAGGCGGTCGCGGAACGCGACACCGTCGACCACAGCCGCCTGGGGCCCTGGATGCCCTGGAGCGGCGACCCCCGGGCCCGCGCCCTGGCCCTCGCCCAGGTGGCGGCGGGCGTCCCGCTCATCACCTGGGGGCTACGGCGTCCCAGCGGAGGCTGGGGCTGGGCCACGGCCGGAGCGCTGCTCCTGGCTCATGGCGCACTGGGGCTGGCGTACGACGTCACGCACCCGCGCGACTGATCGCCGGACGGCGCCGTACCCGGCCCCCAAGCGACTGGTCGCCGGGCGGCACCAGACCGGCCCCGCGCGCACCCCCTGCGCGCCCCTCGCGCGTCCCCTACTCGTCGTCCTCGTCGTCCAGCCGCGCCAGCCACGTGGCCAGCCGTTCCACCGGCACCTCGAAGTCGGGGTTGAGATCGACGAACGTCCGCAACTGCTCGGCCAGCCACTCGAAGGTGACCTCCTCCTCGCCGCGCCGCTTCTCCAGTTCCTCGATGCCACGGTCCGTGAAGTACATGGCGTCAAGTTTATGTGGGCGCAAAACGGCCGGGCCGCACCCCCGAAGCGGGGATGCGGCCCGGTCACACAGGACGCGCGAGGGCGATTACGCCTCGAACACCTCACGCACCAGCTGCTCCTGCTCGGCCTGGTGCCGCTTCGCGGAACCCACCGCCGGGGACGAGCCGTGCGGGCGCGAGATGCGCCGCAGCCGCTCGCCGTGCGGGACGTCCGCGCCGACCGCCAGGTCCAGGTGGTCGATCAGGTTGAGCGCGATGAACGGCCAGGCACCCTGGTTCGCCGGCTCCTCCTGGGCCCACAGGTACTTCTCGGCGTTCGGGTACTTCTTGATCTCCGCCTGGAGCTCGGCACCCGGCAGCGGGTACAGGCGCTCGATGCGGATGATCGCCGTGTCCGTGACGCCGCGCTTCTGACGCTCGGCCTCCAGGTCGTAGTAGACCTTGCCGGCGCAGAAGACGACCTTCTTGACCGCGGCCGGGTCGACCGAGGCGTCACCGATGACCGGGCGGAACTGGCCCGTCGTGAACTCCTCCGCCTTCGCCGCCGCCGCCTTCAGGCGCAGCATCGACTTCGGCGTGAAGACCACCAGCGGCTTGTGGTGCGGGTTGTGCACCTGCCACCGCAGGAGGTGGAAGTAGTTCGACGGCGACGTCGGCATGGCGACCGTCATGTTGTTCTGGGCGCACATCTGCAGGAAGCGCTCCGGACGGGCCGAGGAGTGGTCCGGGCCCTGGCCCTCGTAGCCGTGCGGCAGGAGCAGGACGACGCCGGAGGTCTGGGCCCACTTCTGCTCGGCCGACGAGATGAACTCGTCCACGACCGTCTGCGCGCCGTTGACGAAGTCGCCGAACTGCGCCTCCCACATCACGAGCGCCTCGGGGCGGGCCAGCGAGTAGCCGTACTCGAAGCCCATCGCCGCGTACTCGGACAGCAGGGAGTTGTAGACGTTGAGCCGCGCCTGGTCCTCGGAGAGGTACTGCAGCGGCGTGTACTCCTCGCCGGTGCTGCGGTCGATGATGACCGCGTGGCGCTGGCCGAACGTACCGCGCTGCGAGTCCTGGCCCGCCAGGCGGACCGGGACGCCCTCCAGCAGGAGGGAGCCGATCGCGAGGGTCTCGCCCATGCCCCAGTCGATGGTGCCGTCCTCGACCATCGCCGCCCGGCGCTGCAGCTGCGGCAGCAGACGCGGGTGGACGGTGATGTGGTCGGGGATGTTGACCTGGGACTCGGCGATCCGCTTGACGACCTCCGTGGTCACCGCGGTGTTCACGGCGACCGGGAACTCGGCCTGCGGGTCGGTGGGCTCCACGGCGGCCGGCTGCGAGGTGGCCTCGCGGACCTCCGTGAAGACCTTCTCCAGCTGGCCCTGGTAGTCCTGGAGCGCCTGCTCGGCCTCTTCCAGGGTGATGTCGCCGCGACCGATGAGGGACTCGGTGTAGAGCTTGCGCACCGAGCGCTTCTTGTCGATCAGGTCGTACATCAGCGGCTGGGTGAAGGCCGGGTTGTCCGACTCGTTGTGACCGCGGCGGCGGTAGCAGATGAGGTCGATCACCACGTCCTTGTTGAACGCCTGGCGGAACTCGAAGGCCAGGCGGGCCACGCGGACCACGGCCTCCGGGTCGTCGCCGTTCACGTGGAAGATCGGGGCCTCGATCATGCGGGCCACGTCCGTGGCGTACATGGAGGAGCGGGACGACTCGGGAGCCGCCGTGAAGCCGACCTGGTTGTTGATGACGATGTGGACCGTACCGCCGGTGCGGTAGCCGCGCAGCTGCGACATGTTCAGGGTCTCGGCCACCACGCCCTGGCCCGCGAAGGCCGCGTCGCCGTGGATCGCCACCGGCAGGACCGTGAAGTCCGTGCCGCCCTTGTTGATGATGTCCTGCTTGGCGCGGGAGACGCCCTCCAGGACCGGGTCGACCGCCTCCAGGTGGGACGGGTTCGCGACCAGGCTGACCTTGATCTGCTCGCCGTCGAGGCCGGTGAAGGTGCCCTCGGCGCCCAGGTGGTACTTCACGTCGCCGGAGCCGTGCATCGACTTCGGGTCGAGGTTGCCCTCGAACTCGCGGAAGATCTGCGCGTAGGACTTGCCGACGATGTTGGCGAGGACGTTCAGACGGCCGCGGTGGGCCATGCCGACGACGACCTCGTCGAGGCGGGACTCGGCGGCCGAGTCCAGCACCGCGTCGAGCAGCGGGATGACGGACTCGCCGCCCTCCAGGGAGAAGCGCTTCTGGCCGACGTACTTCGTCTGCAGGAAGGTCTCGAAGGCCTCCGCCGCGTTCAGTCGGCGCAGGATGCGCAGCTGCTCCTCGCGCTCCGGCTTGGAGTGCGGGCGCTCCACCCGGTCCTGGATCCACTTGCGCTGCTTCGGGTCCTGGATGTGCATGAACTCGATGCCGGTGGTGCGGCAGTACGAGTCGCGCAGGACACCGAGGATGTCGCGCAGCTTCATCATCGACTTGCCGGCGAAGCCGCCGACGGCGAACTCGCGCTCCAGGTCCCACAGGGTGAGCCCGTGCTCGGTGATGTCCAGGTCGGGGTGCTTGCGCTGCTGGTACTCCAGCGGGTCGGTGTCGGCCATGACGTGGCCGCGGACCCGGTAGGAGTGGATCAGCTCGAAGACGCGGGCGGCCTTCGTGACGTCGTCGTCGTGGCTGGCGTCGATGTCCTTGAGCCAGCGGACCGGCTCGTAGGGGATGCGCAGCGCCTCGAAGATGTCGTCGTAGAAGCCGTTCTCACCGAGGAGGAGGTTCGCGACGATCCGCAGGAACTCACCGGAGGCGGCGCCCTGGATCACCCGGTGGTCGTAGGTCGACGTGAGCGTCATGACCTTCGAGATGCCGAGCTTGTTCAGCGTGTCCTGGGACGTGCCCTGGAACTCCGCCGGGTAGTCCATCGAACCGACGCCCATGATCACCGACTGGCCGGGCATCAGACGCGGCACGGAGTGGACGGTGCCGAGGCCGCCGGGGTTGGTCAGGGAGACCGTCACACCCGTGAAGTCGTCCATGCCCAGCTTGCCGTCGCGGGCGCGGCGGACGATGTCCTCGTAGGCCTGCCAGAACTCGAAGAAGTTCAGCGTCTCGGCCTTCTTGATGCCCGCGACCACGAGCTGACGGTCGCCGTTGGGCTTGACCAGGTCGATGGCGAGGCCGAAGTTGATGTGCTCCGGCTTGACCAGGGTCGGCTTGCCGTCCTTCTCCGTGAAGGAGTAGTTCATCGACGGCATGGCCTTGATGGCCTGCACCATCGCGTAGCCGATCAGGTGCGTGAAGGAGATCTTCCCGCCCCGGGCGCGCTTCAGGTGGTTGTTGATGACGATGCGGTTGTCGAAGAGCAGCTTCACCGGGACCGCGCGCACGGACGTGGCCGTGGGCACCTCCAGGGAGGCGTTCATGTTCTTCGCGACCGCGGCGGCGGGGCCGCGCAGCACGACCTGCTCGGGGCCCGAGGGGGCCTCACCGGAGGGCTCGGCCTTCTTCGGGGCGGCGGCAGGCTTGGCCGCGGCCGGCTTCGCGGCGGCCGGGGCCGCCTTCGCCGGAGCGGGGGCCGGGGCCTGCGCGGCGGGCTTCGCCTGAGCCGGAGCCGGCGCGGCGGCGGGCTTCTCGGCCGCCGGGGCGGGGGCCTGGGCCGGGGCGGCCTGGGCCGCCGGCTGAGCGGTGGTGGTTCCCGCGGCCCCCGCGGCCGCGGTACCCGCCGGAGCCGAGGCGGCAGCGCCGCCCGGCTTGTAGTCGGCGAAGAAGTCCCACCAGGCTCGGTCTACCGAATTCGGGTCCTGGAGGTACTGCTGATAGATCTCGTCGACGAGCCACTCGTTGGCACCGAACGACGCGGCGGGGTTCTTCCCCGCTTGGTCGGTGTCGGTCGAGATGCTCGAGTTACTGGGGGACTGTGGCGACACGGCGGCAACCGCCCTCTTCCGCTTCACAAGATGATGGACAGCGGGAATCAAGGCTACGCCTCCCGGACCGGGTAGGTCAGGCCGGGCCCGTTCAACGTCGCGCAAGTCACATCTGAGAGTGTGTTTCGGGGCTTGAAATGGCGGGAAACAAGCGTGGTTCCGCTTAAAGAGGGAAGGGCTCGGCAGGGCCTCACGCACCGAAGGTGCGGGCCTGTGCCTGATCACACGTGTCCGTCAGCGCGGACGCCCATGGATCTTGTGGCTCCGCTTCGAACTTTACGTCAACTTGGCACAGATGGAAGTCCCGGAAGAGTGACAAGAATCCGGCAACCTCGCTCGGATTCAGCCACTCCGATGCGCCCGCCGTGCAGATCCACCGCCCAGCGGGCGATCGCCAGGCCGAGACCCGTGCCGCCGTCACTGCCCGGGCCCTGCGGCCGCTTGGCGTTGCCGCGGTTGAACCGCTCGAAGACGCGGTGCCACTCGGACTTCGGAATGCCGGGGCCCTCGTCCAGCACCTCCAGCTCCAGCGACTCCGGCAGCGCGCCGCGCCGCGCCTTGACCGTCACACGGCCGTGCGGCGGGCTGTGCTTGACCGCGTTGTCGATGAGGTTGGCCACGACCTGGTGGATGCGCTCCGGGTCGGCGTGCGCGGTCAACTCCGGCGGGTGGACGTCGAGGTGCAGATGGACGTCCGTACGGGTGTGGCTGCCCGAGCCGGTGGCGATGCCCGCGCGCACGGAGGCGACCATGTTGGCCTCCTTCAGCACGCCGGACAGATACGGCCACACCTCGAACCGCCGCTGTTTCAGCGGGACGACGCCGTTGTCCAGCCGGGACAGGTCCAGCAGCGTCTCCACCAGCCGGCCGAGCCGCTCGGTCTGCTTCAGCGCCGTGCGCATCGTCTCGGGGTCGGCCTGCGTGACACCGTCGACGATGTTCTCCAGGACCGCGCGCAGCCCCGCGATGGGCGTGCGCAGCTCGTGCGAGACGTTCGCCACCAGCTCCTTGCGCTGGCTGTCCTGGGCCTCCAGCTCGTCGGCCATGGCGTTGATCGTCACGGCCAGGTCGCCCAGTTCGTCACGGCGGTTCTCCCGCACCCGGCGGGTGTAGTCGCCCTGCGAGATGGAACGGGCCACGGCCGTCATCTCATCCAGCGGTGCGGTGAGTGAATGGGCCACGAACTGCGTAATGAGCAGTGTGGCGATCATCGAGAAGACCGTGATGAAGCGCAGCTCCGTCTTCGTGTGCACCGCGATCACCGACAGGCCCGTGGTGATCAGCACCGAGATGACGACCAGCGCGCCCAGCTTGGTCTTGATCGAGAACGGGCTCACCCCGCCCCAGGCTTCCGGATCCCCGGGGCCTCTCCGTGCTCCCGGCCCGCCGCTCATGGTGTCGGGGTCTCCAGGGCGTAGCCGACGCCGTGCACCGTACGGATCCGCTCGGCGCCGATCTTCCGGCGCAGCGCCTTGATGTGGCTGTCGACCGTGCGGGTGCCGGAGGCGTCCGCCCAGTCCCAGACCTCCGCGAGCAGCTGCTCGCGCGAGAGCACCGCGCGCGGGGTGTTCGCCAGGCACACCAGCAGGTCGAACTCGGTCGGCGTGAGGTGAACATCCTCACTGCGCACCCGGACCCGGCGCTGCGCGTGGTCGATCTCCAGCTCGCCGAGGCGCAGGATGCCGCTGCGGGGCGTCGCGGCGGCCAGCGCTGCCCGCTCCACACGGCGCAGCAGCACGTGTACGCGCGCCGCCAACTCCCGCATCGAGAAAGGCTTCGTCATGTAGTCGTCGGCACCGACGCCGAGACCGACCAGCATGTCGGTCTCGTCGTCGCGCGCGGTGAGCATCAGCACCGGCACCGGCCGGGCGGCCTGCACGCGCCGGCAGACCTCCAGACCGTCGAAGCCGGGCAGCATGATGTCGAGGATCAGCAGGTCGGGCTGCCAGGCCTCGGCCGTGTCGACGGCGGCCGGGCCGTCACCCGCTGTTTGCACGAGGAATCCCTCGGCTCGCAGGCGGGTCGCGATGGCGTCCACGATCGTCGCGTCGTCCTCGACCACCAGAACCCGGCGCTGTGCGCCCGGAGTAGCCGTCGCCGAACCGTTGTGGGAGGTGTGTGTCTGCTCCATCGCCCGCCCCTGGGGTGTGCTTTCCGGAATCAGTGGGGTGATCCCTCGGTCTGCGCATGGTTGCGATTGACGCTTGAATGATCGGCGTCAGGGGAGCAGCGTACGGGGAGGCAGCACACCTTTGCTATCCAGGGCGGATGCCGAGGTGCACGACGTCCGGAACGCCCCGGGCAACCCTGATCTCTTCGGTACGCACCTGCTGGAACCCGGCATTCCACAAGGTTTCTTCGAATTCCGGAGAGGGCTGGGCCGACCAGACGGCGAGCACCCCGCCGGGCCTCAACACCCTTGCGCAGCTTGCCAGTCCGGCCTCTCCGTAGAGATTTCCGTTGCCCTCCGTGACGGTCCAGTCGGGTCCGTTGTCGATGTCGAGGCACAGGGCGTCGTACGTGGCGAATGTCTCATTGACGTAGGCCACGAGATCGGCTTCGACGATTTTCGTGCGGGGATCGGCGAGGGCCTCGGCGGAGAACGCGGAGAGCGGGCCGTCGCGATGCCATTCGACGATCGCGTGCTCGCGTTCCACGACCGTGATCGCTCCCCAGCGCGGGTCCGCCGCCGCGTGGGCGAGGGAGAAACCGACGCCGAGTCCGCCGATCAGCACGTCCGGACGGTCCCGGCCGGCCAGGGCGTCCAGGGCCGCGTCGACCAGCCGCCGCTCCGAGCGGCCGTCGGAGGTGTCCATCAGGAAACAGCCGTTCGCGATGATCTCCAGCCGGTCACCGTGCCGTCGCAGCACGACCTCGCCGTGCGGGCCCTCGCGACGGTCCAGCACATGGGGAATGTCGTTCCAGGTGGGCATCCGGGCATCCTGGCAGGTGGGGGCGTCCGGCGCCAAGGATCAGGGAGCGGCCGGCGGGGGACGCGGTGCGCTGCTGTCGGGTTGCTGTGAATCCGCTCTCGCGTGGCGCCCGTCACAGACAGGGAGCGGAGGTGCGCGAAGTCTGGGGCGGGACGGAAGGAGCGCCCGATCGTGGAACGCACCGCGCCGGCCGAAGAGACGGCCACGCCGACGCCGGCGGGCGCGCCCGTTGACGACGTCTCGGGGCTGCTGGACGGAGTGCCGCGGCAGCGGGCCGGCGGCCGGAAGCCATGCGGGAGCGTGACCCCGGGCGTACCGGAGCCCACCGCGGCGGGGAAGCCCCGGCCTCGGCTCCGGGCGCTGCGGCCCTGGCGGCTGCTCCCCACTCCCACGGGCACACCGTTCACGTTCGGCTACGCGATCGTCCTCTGCGTCACCTCGCTGGTCTCCGCCTACGCGGACCCCGCCCTGGTGCACGCCCTGCTCCAGGGCTCCAGTACGGATGTGGCGCACCTGGTGCGGACGCCGGAGCTGGTGCTGGTCGGCAGTGCGCTGTGGCTCGCGGGCGGGGTGGCCTCGCCGTTCGCGATCGGGTTCGTGCTCGTGCTGACCGCGCTGGAGCGGCGGATCGGTGGTCTGCGCACGGCCGGTGTCTTCCTGCTCGGGCACGTCCTCGCCACCCTGGCGACCGAGGTCCCGGTCGGGCTCGCGGTGCTGGCCGGGCAGCTCCCCGGGAGTTCGCTGCACCGGCTCGACTACGGCGTCAGCTTCGGCGTCGCCGCCGGCACCGGCGCCCTGGCCGGACTGCTGCCGCTCTGGCTGCGGGTGCCGCTGCTGGCCGGCTTCGGCGGGATGCTGCTCCAGGACCTGCTCGCCTTCACCGACCCGATGACGAACTGGGGGCATCTGATCGCCCTGGCCATCGGGGTCGCGACCTGGCCGGTGGTTCGGCGGTGGCAGGGGAGGCGCGCCGGTTCCCCCGGACCGGTCCGCGGCTGAAGGCGAGGCCGTTCAGGTCCGCGGGCCGTGCTTCGCACTGGTCAGCAGGGCCGCCACCTCCCAGCCCAGCGCCTCGTAGAGCCCGCGGCCCGCGGGCGTACCGGCGAGGACGCCGGTCCGTGCCCCCTGCCGGACGGCGGCGTTCTGCAGCGTGCGCATGACGAGGCTGCCGAGTCCCTTGCGGCGGTACTCGGGGGCCGTCTCGATCTGGTCGGCGACGGCGGTGGCGCCGGTCGGGGCGATCTGGCCGCGCGCCGCCAGCGAACCGTCCGGAGCGGCCACCATCACCCGCGTCACTCCGCCGCGCGACCAGCCGCGCAGCCGGTAGCCGTCGGGCACGTCCGGAGCGTCCCCCGGGGTCAGCGGGACCGTCATCAGATAACCGGGCTCGGGGTCGATCCACCAGCTGTCGTCCAGCCAGCCGGCGACCACCGAGGGGTCCCGGAACGCCTTCAGCCACACCCCGGCCCCGGTCACCGCGCCGGCCACCTTGCGGACGGCCGTCTCGTCGAGGTCGTCGCCGGTCGCGCCGAAGACATGCCGGGTGACGTGTCCGTTCGTCCCCACGTCGATCGTGCAGCCCCAAGGCTCGGCCACGGGCGGAGCCGCCCCGCGCGACACGACCCACCCGTCCACCCACGCCTGCACTGTTCTGTCCACGCCGCCCCCTGGTAATAGGCACCTGCCGTATTGATCTATTACCTGACTGACTCTACGGCCGCGATCGCCCCTGAGGTCACCGTCGATCGCTCACAGCGAACGGCCGGTGGGGAACATCCGGCGACTCCCGTGCATTGAGTCGGCATAGCTCAACTTGACTGCCGAAGGGGAGATCATGGCTTCGACGTCCACACCACTCACCCTGCCCGTGCTGCCGCTCGACGGCGAGGTCGTGCTGCCCGGGATGGTGGTCCCGCTGGACCTCAGCGACTCCGAGGTCCGTGCCGCGGTGGAGGCCGCCCAGGCCGCTGCTCGGACAACGCCCGGAAAGCCCCGGGTACTCCTGGTCCCACGCATCGACGGCACGTACGCGAACACCGGTGTCCTCGGCACCGTCGAGCAGGTCGGGCGGCTCGCCGACGGCGACCCCGGTGCGCTGATCCGCGGCCGGGGGCGGGTGAGGATCGGTGCGGGGACCACGGGCCCCGGCGCGGCCCTCTGGGTCGAGGGCACCAGCGTCGACGAGACCGTGCCGGAGCCGCTGCCCGGGCAGGTCGCCGAACTGGTCAAGGAGTACAAGGCCCTGGCCACCGCCTGGCTGCGCAAGCGCGGCGCCTGGCAGGTCGTCGATCGCGTGCAGGCCATCGACGACGTCTCGGCGCTCGCCGACAACTCCGGCTACTCGCCCTTCCTGACCACCGATCAGAAGGTCGAGCTGCTGGAGACCGCCGACCCGGTGGCCCGGCTGAAGCTCGCCACCCAGCAGCTGCGCGACCACCTCGCCGAGCAGGACGTGGCCGAGTCCATCGCCAAGGACGTCCAGGAGGGCGTCGACAAGCAGCAGCGCGAGTTCCTGCTGCGGCGTCAGCTGGAAGCGGTCCGCAAGGAGCTGCGCGAGCTGAACGGCGAGCAGGAGGGCGAGGAGTCCGACGACTACCGCGCCCGGGTGGAGGCCGCCGACCTGCCCGAGAAGGTCCGCGAGGCCGCGCTCAAGGAGGTCGACAAGCTGGAGCGGTCCTCCGACCAGTCGCCCGAGGGCTCGTGGATCCGCACCTGGCTCGACACGGTCCTGGAGATGCCGTGGAACGAGCGCACCGAGGACGCGTACGACATCCAGGGCGCCCAGTCCGTCCTCGACGCCGAGCACGCGGGCCTTCAGGACGTGAAGGAGCGGATCACCGAGTACCTGGCGGTGCGCAAGCGGCGTACCGACCGGGGGCTGGGCGTGGTCGGCGGGCGGCGCGGCGGTGCCGTGCTCGCGCTCGTCGGGCCCCCCGGCGTCGGCAAGACCAGCCTCGGTGAGTCCGTCGCCCACGCGATGGGCCGGAAGTTCGTGCGCGTCGCCCTCGGCGGCGTCCGCGACGAGGCCGAGATCCGTGGTCACCGGCGTACGTACGTCGGCGCGCTGCCCGGCCGGATCGTCCGGGCCATCAAGGAGGCCGGGTCGATGAACCCGGTCGTGCTGCTCGACGAGATCGACAAGGTGGGCTCGGACTTCCGGGGCGACCCGGCCGCCGCCCTGCTCGAAGTGCTCGACCCGGCGCAGAACCACACCTTCCGGGACCACTACCTGGAGGTCGAGCTGGATCTGTCGGACGTGGTCTTCCTCGCGACCGCCAACGTCCTGGAGGCCATCCCGGAGGCGCTGGCCGACCGGATGGAGATCGTCCGCCTGGACGGCTACACCGAGGACGAGAAGATCGTCATCGCCCGCGACCACCTGCTGCCGCGCCAGCTGGAGCGGGCCGGGCTCGACAAGGACGAGGTCACCCTCGACGAGGGCGCGCTGCGCAAGCTCGCCGGTGAGTACACGCGCGAGGCGGGCGTGCGCACCCTGGAGCGGTCGATCGCACGGCTGCTGCGCAAGGTCGCGGCCCAGCACGAACTGGGTGAGCGGGAGCTGCCGTTCACCGTCCGGGACGAGGACCTGCGCTCTCTGATCGGACGGCCGCACCACGTGCCCGAGTCCGCCCAGGACCCGGCCGAGCGCCGGACGTCCGTGCCGGGCGTGGCGACGGGCCTCGCGGTGACGGGCGCCGGCGGTGACGTGCTGTACGTCGAGGCGTCGCTGGCCGACCCGGAGACGGGCGCGGCCGGGCTGACCCTGACCGGTCAGCTGGGGGACGTGATGAAGGAGTCCGCGCAGATCGCACTGAGCTTCCTGCGCTCCCGCGGTGCCGAGCTGGAACTGCCGGTGGGCGATCTGAAGGACCGGGGCGTGCACATCCACTTCCCGGCGGGCGCGGTCCCCAAGGACGGCCCCAGCGCCGGCGTCACGATGACCACGGCCCTCGCCTCGCTCCTGTCCGGCCGTCTGGTCCGCACGGGCGTGGCGATGACCGGCGAGGTCTCGCTGACCGGCCGGGTCCTGCCGATCGGCGGCGTGAAGCAGAAGCTGCTGGCCGCCCACCGCGCCGGGGTCACCACCGTGATCATCCCCAAGCGCAACGAGCCCGACCTGGACGACGTCCCGGCGGAGGTGCTGGACAAGCTCGACGTCCACGCCGTCACCGACGTCCGCCAGGTCCTGGAGCTGGCGCTCGCGCCCGCCACCGCGGACGCGGCGCCGGAGGTTCCGGTGGCCGCGTGACCGAGGCCACCGGATGAGGGAAGGCCCGGGTCCCGTGAGGGAGGCCCGGGTCTTCACCATGTGGCGGCCCTGTGGACGCGCCCCCCTTGACCTGCGGAATACTTGCCGAGCTGCGGCGATGGTCGCGGGTGGCGGAAAATGCAGGTACCGGGACAACCGAGGCAGGGCTCACGTGCACCAGGACGGCAACGACGACGGACACCGGGACGCCTCTCTGGCCGGAACCGGTGTGGATCAGCCTGCCTTCCTGGCGCTGGAGCGGGAGCTGACCGTGCTGCTGCGGCGGGCCCGGGCCAGTCAGGGCGAGATGGCCAGGGAGGTCCACCCCGACCTGGAGTCGTCAGCGTACGGCCTGCTCGTACGGCTGGACGAGTGCGGCAAGCAGCGGGCCACCGAGCTCGCCGCCTACATCGGCGTCGGCAAGGCCACCATGTCCCGCCAGCTGCGCGCCCTGGAGGAACTCGGCCTGGTCGCCCGCGAGCCCGACCCCGCCGACGGACGCGCCTGGCTCGTCGCCCTCACCCAGGAGGGCCACGACCGGGTCAGCCGGGTGCGCGAGGCCCGCCGCGCCCGCTACGCCGGCCGCCTGGCCGACTGGGACACCCACGAGGTCACGGAACTGGCCCGGCTGCTGCACCAGCTCAACCGGGGTATGGAGAAGTAGCCCCCGGTTCCGGGTGTTGCAGAACTCACTGGGCGTTCAGAACTCGACGTACACGACCGTCGCGTCGTCGTGCGACTTGCCCCGGCCCGGGAAAGATCTGGCCGAATCCGCTCGCTCCAATGTCCGCACGCGGTCCACCAGCGCCTGCGGTCCCTCCTTGCGCATGAGCCGGAAGCAG
This sequence comes from Streptomyces caelestis, assembly GCF_014205255.1. Taxonomy (GTDB): domain Bacteria; phylum Actinomycetota; class Actinomycetes; order Streptomycetales; family Streptomycetaceae; genus Streptomyces; species Streptomyces caelestis. The sequence continues at coordinate 5,872,611 of NZ_JACHNE010000001.1, forward strand.
TCCGTCCAGTCGCCCTCCTCGAACCTCTCCACCCAGCGGGTCGCCCCGTCCGTCAGCGCGGCCAGGGCGCGTACCTCCCGGCGGGGCAGGGTTCCGGTCACCGCCCGGCGGGACACCGAGGGATCGGCGGCCGCCGTGAAGAAGCCGCCCTCCTTGTTGCGGAGCGTGGAGTCCACCAGCGCGTCCGTGGCCAGGGCGGAGCGGGGGAGAAGAGCCAGACGGTCGTCGAGGAGGGGCGTCACCACGCCGTCCGGGGACTCCACGAGGAGAGCCGAGTCCGACAGGACCAGGTACTCCACCGTGGCCGGGGACCAGCGGGCCACGACCACCGTGGCCTGAGGTGTGCGGGGGTGAGAAAGGTCACAGGTTGAGGCATGTGCCTCGGCGGTACGCGCGATGGCGCGGGACAGGGTGTCGACCAGAGGGGCATCCGGGAGTGAAACGGTCAGTTCGGTCAGGGCTCCGCCGAGGCGCGCGGTGAACCAGGGGACGGAATGCAGACAACCCGCCCCGCCCTTCGGCGGCGTGACCCCGTCCAGGACGACGACCGAACCGCCCTGCCCGGAGGCCGGTAGTCCGACACTGACGAAGTCCTCGTTGGGGCGGTCCGCGTCTCCCGGTTCCGAGGCGAGTTCAGTACGCATCCAGCCAGTCTGCACGAGCCCTTCACGGGGTCCGCAAAAGGTTGGCAATGGTTGCCGGGCCGGTGCAGTCATGCAGGTCAGACGCCCCGTTTGGGGTGGAATGCTTTGTTCCGGGAAAGCGTGGTGGCGAATATTGCCACCGCCCGCCCACGGCGTCCAACCGGCCTGCCGCGCAAGGCCGCTGCAAGGGCCCAGCGGAACTTGCCCCTCAACTCCCCTCCGGGGTTCACTCCTTCGGGTGGCGGGTCAGGTGATGCGCGTGCGCTGCCCACCGGCGCTGGGAGGGTCGGGAAGTGTACCTGGAGTACGCACCAGTTGACGGAGCGTCATCCGGGCCCATGAGTTCACGAGTCAGGAATGCGAGCACCGGTGCAGAAGTCGCGGCCTCGTCGCACAGGCAAGCAGACGGCCCCCGTTCAGGGCGCTGAGCCGACGCCCCCCACCGGCAAGGGCCGCCCCACCCATGTGCGCAACCGGCTCATCGTCGCCGTGGCCGTGGTCGCCGCGGCCATCGCCGGTGCGGGCACCCCGTCCGTCCTCGCCGCCTCCGGGCAACTCCACGACTCGCACGAGCTGGTGACGCTCGCCGAGCAGACGCAGGACGCGCTCGCCCTCGCGCACTCCCTCGCCGACGAGCGCGACGACGTCACCTCCTACATCGCGGCCGGCCGCCCCAAGGCCAAGGCGCCCTCCGAGCAGCACAGCGCCCGCGTGGACCGGCAGGTCGAGGAGCTGCGGGCCGACACCGACACGCCCGCCTCGCTCCGCTCCGACCTCGATGCCATCGCGGCCGTGCGCCGGGCGGCGCTCACCGGCAAGAGCAGCGCTCTCGCAGCGCACCAGGCGTACTCCACCGCCATCACCGAACTCCACCGGCTCGCCGAGCACCTGGCGCAGCAGACGCCGCCCCGCGCCGGATCCGGCGGTTACGCCCTGGCCGAGCTGGACTCGGCCGTCCAGCAGGCCGCCGCGGCCCGGGGGCTGCTGCTCGCCGCCCTCAGCGTGCCCCGCAGCACCGGGACGGTCATCGACCCGGTCACCGGCCTGCCGACCGAGACCTCCACCTCCTCCGACGCCGACGCCCGGCAGCGCGACGCCCTGAGCGCCGCCGCCCAGCAGGCCCGGCTGCGCTCCGACGCGGCCCTGGCCGACTTCCGCGACACCGCGCCCAAGCAGGCCCGTACCTCGTTCGACAACACGGTCACCGGCACCGAGGTCAACTCCGCCGAGAAGTACCTCGCCACGCTCACCGACCAGCCGGCCCTGTCCAGCGGCGAACTCTCCACCAACGCCAGGAAGCTGGACGCGGCCCTCTCCGCCCGCGTCGACCTGATGCGCGGTGTGGAGTCCGCCCTCTACGACCGCCGCACCAAGGACCTGGAGGCCCTGCGCGACGACGACGTCACCGCGCTGGAGATCCGCATCGCGGTCCTCGGCGTCCTGATGCTGCTCGCCGTCGGTGTCGCCACGGGCATGGCCCGCAGCCTCACGCGTCCCCTCGCGGTCCTGCGCCTGGGCTCCAAGCGCCTGGCCGAGGCGGAGGTCCCGGCGGCCGAGGAACCCGTCAAGTTCACCGGCCGCAACGACGAGTTCGCCCAGGTCGTCCGCTCCGTCAACGCCCTGCACGCGCACGCCGTCGCGCTCACCGAGCGGATCACCACGCTGGAGTCCGACCGCAAGCACCTCGTCGGCCAGCGCCAGAAGATGGCCGACGCGCGCGAGGAACTGCGCGGCGAACTCGCCGAGTCCGCCGCCCAGCTGGAGCGGCTGCGCACGGCCATCGGCGGCACGTTCGTCAACCTCGCGCTGCGCACCCTCGGCCTGGTCGAGCGGCAACTGGCCGTCATCGAGAACCTGGAGGAGCGCGAGCAGGACCCGGACCGCCTCGCCACGCTGTTCAAGCTCGACCACTTCGCCACGGTCATGCGCCGGCACAGTGAGAACCTCCTCGTCCTCGCCGGCACCGAGCACGTCCAGCACGCCGCCGGGCCCGTGCCGCTCGTGGACGTCGTGCGCGCCGCGGTGAGCGAGATCGAACGGTACGAGCGGGTCCGCATCGCCGCGCTGCCGCCGCACGCGCACATCGCCGGGTTCGCCGCGGACGACCTGTCCCACCTGCTGGCCGAACTCCTGGAGAACGCCAGCTCGTTCTCGCCGCCCGACCTGCCCGTCGAGATCTCCGGCTGGCTGCTGGAGAACGGCGAGGTCATGCTCTCGGTCCAGGACGAGGGCATCGGCATGGCCGAGGACCGGCTGGAGCGCCTGAACGCCCGCCTGGCCGACTTCGACCCGGAGGCGCCGTACGACCAGGAGGGCGAGGACGGTCTCGGCCTCGGTCTGTACGTCGTGGCCCGCCTCGCCCACCGGCACGGTGTGCGCGTGCAGTTGCGCGAGCAGAAGCAGGGTGGTGTCGCGGCGGTCGTCGTCCTGCCCCGCACGCTGCTGGCGGCGGCCGCGCCCGCGGCCGTCCCGGCCTCCGGCCCGCTCTCCGGCACCGCCCACACCGTCGCGTTCCCCGGTGCCGACGCCGAGGCCAACTCCAACGTCCTGCACGGCCGCGCGAACAACGGGGACCCGCTGGTGGCGCTGGCGGAGAAGGCGGTACGGCGTGAGGAGGTCGTCGAGGAGGCCGCGCCGGCCGCGCCCGCGACAGAGGTGACGGCACCGGCGGAAACCCCTGCCGAGACCACGATGGAGCTGCTGGCCCCGATCCCGCAGGACGAGCCGGCCCCGGCGGAGCACGCGCCCGCGGCGGCCGACGGCGGATCCGCCCCGCAGGGGCCGCCCGCACCCGACGACGAAACCCGCACGGGGGGTGTGGGTGGGAACGAAACCGCCGATGGCGAAGCCGAGGCGGAACACGAACGCGCGCCTGACGACGAGGAGGACCGCGTCACCGACAAGGGCCTCCCCAAGCGCACGCCCAAGATCACCGCCCCCACCACCGCCCCACGCCAGCGGAGCGGCTCCGTGGACGCCGATGCCCTCCGCCGCCGCCTCGGCGGCTTCCGCCAGGGCGCCCAGGCCGGCTACCGCGAGGTGGAGGCGGAGATCGCCGAACAGACGGCCTCGCACCAGCGGCCGGACACCGGCACAGCAGGACCAGCTGAATCCGAAGAAGCCACGGGGGGCACAGTCGAGGAGGCAAGCAGTTGACCGCTCCCAGTACCTTCGGACTGATCGGACTGAGTAGTGAGGCCCGCAACCTGCACTGGCTGCTGACCAACCTCGTGGAGGAGGTGCCCGGCATCCTCTCGGTCGCGGTCGTCTCGTCCGACGGACTGCTCCTGCTGTCCTCCGACGACCACCGCAACCGGCAGGCCCGGGAGGCCCTCCAGGCCCGCGGGACCAAGCGGACCGGCCCGCGCCGCTCCGCCGCCGACCTGGCCACCATCGTCTCCGGCATCGGCAGCCTCACCGTCGGCGCCGCCAAGCTGATGGACTTCGGCGGGGTCCGGCACACGATGGTCGCGATGGACGAGGGCAGCCTGTTCGTGATGTCCATCAGCGACGGCTCGCTGCTCGGCGTCCACGGCTCCGCGGACTGCGACATGAGCGTGGTGGCGTACCACATGGCTCTGTTCGTGGGCCGTGCCGGCCACGTCCTGACGCCCGAACTCCGCAGCGAACTCCGGAAATCCCTGGAGGATTCCGAGACGACGGGGAGTGCCCGATGAGCAGCACGCCGAAGCAGCACCTCCCGGTCCGCGGCGGTGACCGCAAACCCGCCCGGGTCCGCCCCTACTCGCTCACCGGTGGCCGTACCCGCTTCGGCCACGTGCTCCTGGTGGAGACGTTCGTGGCGAGCACGGCCGCGCTCGACGCCCCGGAGGAGCGCAGGGAACTGACGAACGGCTCCCTGTCCACCCGCGTGATGCCGGAGCTGCGGGCCATCGTCGAACTGTGCCGCCGGATGCGTACGGTGGCCGAGATCGCCGCGCTGCTGAAGATGCCGCTCGGCGTGGTCCGCGTGCTCCTCAGCGACCTCGCGGACCAGGGAAAGATCCGTGTGTACGGGACGGGCACCGGCCATGGCACGGGCCGCCCGGACCGAGCTCTGCTGGAAAGGGTGCTGAGTGGACTCCGTCGTCTCTGACGCCGCTCACGGCGTCGCTGGTTCATCCCCGTCCGTCCAGCCCGGCGAGAGCATGCACGCCTGGGAGACGGACCGCACCCGTGCCCCCATCGCCACGAAGATCGTGGTGGCCGGCGGCTTCGGCGTGGGCAAGACCACGCTGGTCACCGCCGTCTCCGAGATCACGCCCCTCCAGACCGAGGCGCTGATGACGGAGGCGAGCGAGGCCACCGACGATCTCACCGCGACGCCGGGCAAGACCACCACCACCGTGGCCATGGACTTCGGGCGCATCACGCTCGACGACGACCTGGTGCTCTACCTGTTCGGCACGCCGGGCCAGCAGCGCTTCTGGTTCATGTGGGACGACATCGTGCGCGGCGCGATCGGCGCCGTCGTCCTGGCCGACACGCGCCGTCTGAAGGACTGCTTCCCGGTACTGGACTACTTCGAGAGCTCCGGACTGCCGTACGTGGTCGCGGTCAACCACTTCGACGGCAGCGAGCTGTTCGAGCCGGAGGACGTGCGGGAGGCCCTGACCATCCCGAAACGCATACCTGTCATGATCATGGACGCGCGTCGCCGGATCTCCGTGATCGAGACCCTCCTGGCCCTGGTGGGCCACGCGCTCGACGAAACCCCCGAGTAGAGGACAGCCCCGCATGCGGAAGATACTCGTCGTCGGAGCCGGTCAGTCCGGGCTCCAGATAGCTCTCGGCCTCCAGGCGCAGGGGTACGAGGTCACCCTGATGTCCAACCGGACGGCGGACGAGATCCGCACCGGCCGGGTCATGTCGACGCAGTGCATGTTCCACACGGCCCTGCAGCACGAGCGCGATCTCCAGCTGAACTTCTGGGAGTCCCAGGCCCCGAAGATCGAAGGACTCGGTGTCTCGGTCGCCGCCCCCGGCTCCTGGGCCGAGGGTCCCGCGGCCCGTGCGATCGACTGGCTGGGCAGGCTCGACGGGTACGCGCAGTCGGTCGACCAGCGCGTGAAGATGGCCGGCTGGATGGAGACGTTCGCCCAGCGCGGCGGGCAGCTCGTCATCCACGGCGCGGCCGTCGGCGACCTCGACTACTTCTCCCGCACGTACGACCTGGTGCTCGTCGCGGCGGGCAAGGGCGAGCTGGTGCAGATGTTCGCCCGGGACCCGGAGCGCTCCCCCTACAGCGAGCCGCAGCGCGCGCTGGCCGTCTCGTACGTCCACGGCCTGGGCCCGCGCCCCGAGCACCCCGACACCGAAGGGGTCCGCTGCAACCTGGTGCCGGGTGTCGGCGAACTGTTCGTCATGCCGTGCCTGACCACCTCCGGCCGTGCCGACATCCTGTTCTGGGAGGGCATACCCGGCGGCCCGCTCGACGTCTTCAACGGCGTCAAGGACCCGGCGGAGCACCTCTCCCTGACCCTGGAACTCATGGAGCGGTACGTCCCCTGGGAGTACGCGCGGGCCACCAAGGTCGAACTGACCGATGCGGGCGGCACGCTGGCCGGCCGCTACGCCCCCACCGTCCGCAACCCCGTCGGCCGCCTCCCCGGCGGCGGCCTCGTGCTGGGTGTGGCGGACGTCGTCGTGGCGAACGACCCGATCACCGGCCAGGGCTCCAACTCCGCGTCGAAGTGCGCGGCCGCCTACCTCTCCTCGATCGTCGAGCGCGGCGACAAGCCGTTCGACGAGGAGTGGATGCGGGCCACCTTCGACCGCTACTGGGCCACCGCGCAGCACGTCACCAAGTGGACCAACGCGATGCTCGCGCCGCCGCCGGAGCACATCCTGAACCTGATCGGCGCCGCCGGTGAGCTCCAGCCGGTCGCCGACCGCTTCGCCAACGGCTTCAACGACCCGGCCGACTTCGAGAACTTCTTCTACGACCCGGAGAAGGCGCAGGCCTACCTGGTCGAGGTGTCCGGCGCGGGCGCCGCGTAGTCCGCCTCGTTGGCGAATCCCTCGTATCCGTCGTATCCCTCGTCCGACCCGTCCGTGGCCCCCTCGGGGAGCTCCGGTGGCTCGTAGTGCCGCAGGGGCTTCCCGTCCGGGTCCGGGCGTACGGCGCCCAGGACCGGGTTGGCCGCGATCGGCGACACCTTCACCTTCGCGCCCGGCCGGGGGGCCTGTACGACCATGCCGTCGCCGAGGTACAGCGCCACGTGGGTGGCCTCCGGGAAGTACACGACCAGGTCTCCCGGCCGCAGCCCGGTGAGCGGGACCCGCTTCAGCCGCTTCCACTGTTCCTGGCTGGCCCGCGGGATGGGTGTCCCGGCCTGAGCCCAGGCCTGCGAGGTCAGGCCCGAGCAGTCGTACGACTCCGGGCCCTCCGCGCCCCACGCGTACGGCTTGCCGAGCTGCCGTACGGCGTAGCGGACGGCCCGGCCGCCCTCGGCCGACGGTCTGCGGACGCTGCTGCCGCTGTTGCCGAGCGCGCCGGACGCCATGAACTTCTTCTGCGCCTTCTCGATCCCGGTCCTCTCGAACGAGGCCAGGGCGGTGAGCTGGTCGCGGCTGAGGGAGGAGAGCAGTTCCTCGACGTCGTGGAGCCGTTCGCGGACCTCGTCCCGTTCCTTCTTCCGCCGCTCGGTGAGGGCGAGCTGCTGGTCGAGGGCCTTGCGGGCCTCGCGGGCCAGCTCGCGGGCCTTCCGCTCGCTGCGGGTCAGCCGGCCGACCGTCTCGGCCCGCTCCCGCGCCAGCCGGCCGATGACATGGCCCTGGTCGATCGCGTGCTGCGGGTCGCGGGCCAGGAGCAGGCGTACGTAGGGGGAGATGTCGGTGCTGCTCTGGTACTGCTGCCGGGCCAGGCGGCCGGCCGCGCTCCGGCTGTCGTGCAGGGACAGCCGGGTGCGGGCGAGGGCCCGGTCCAGGCGGTCGGTCTCGGCACGCTGCTTCTTCAGCTTCTCTTCGGTGGCGTTGGAGGCCTCGGTGGCCTGTTCGGCCTTCCGGTACAGCTGCTGAAGATCCGTCAGGAGGTCGGCGACGGAGGCGGAGTCCTGGGCGGAGGCGGGGTCCTGGGCGGGGCCGGGCTCCGGGGCTGCCGTGGCGGGGGCGGGGGCGAGGACGGTTGCTGCCGCCGTCGCCGCGATGCAGACCAGCCGTACGAGCCTTCCTGACATGCCATCACCTCCGGTGTGAGGGGCGGCCCTTTGGCCACCGGACACTCGTGAGGATCAGGCGTGTGCGCGAGGTGCGCGCGGTGGGTGTGCGCGGTTCGGCGCAACGGGGTCACCCGTCGGCGTCGTCCCGCTTGCCGGGCGGCGTGGCGTCTGGCTTCGACCAGGGCCAGTTGAGCCGGCGGGTCGGTGCGCCCTCGGGGGCGTACTCGTACTTCCAGCGGTGGGTCAGTCCGACCCTGCCCTGTGCGCGGGGCACGCGGCGGTAGACCAGGACGGTGGGCGGGCCGCCGGCGGGGTCCGGGACGGGGATGCGGTACGTCTTGGGAGGGTGACCGGTGATGCCGAGCAGGACGGGCAGGACCCTGCCGTCCATGGGGCCGCCCTCGAAGGGGGTGTCTTCGCTCTTCACGGGACCAGTGTCAGACATCCTCGGCGAGGGCCTGGACCAGGGCGTCGGTCTGCGGGTCGCGGCGGGCGGTCACCGACAGCATGGCCACGAACTGCTCGACGAGCCAGTCGCGCAGCTCCCCGGCGGAAGGCTGCTTGTCCTCGTCGAGCCAGATGAGCGACGACGCCTCGACGGCGGTGATCCACATCCGGACGGTCATCCGCAGCCGGGGGCCGGGGTGGGTGACCTCCAGGTGCCGGAAGATGTGCTCGGCGGCGGCGCGGCGTACGCCGTCGACGATGGCGGTCGTGCGTGAGGTTTCGACGACGCTGCCGCCCTGGAGGAGGGCGCTGAAGCCGGTGTCGTGCTCGTCGACGAAGGCGAGGTAGCGGTCGAGGGCGCGGGACAGGCGGGGGAGCGGGGATCCCTCGCGGGGTTCGTCGAAGCAGTGCTGGAGCTCGTCGGCGGCGGAGCGGAGGGCGGCCTCGTACAACTGCTGCTTGCCGCCCGGGAAGTACCGGTAGACCAGGGGCCGCGAGACCCCGGCCGCCTCCGCCACGTCGTCCAGGGAGACGTCCTCCGGGGCGCGGTGCGCGAAGAGGTTCAGCGCGGAGGCGAGGAGCTGACTGCGGCGTTCCTCGACGCTGAGTCGCCGGTAGGCGGGGGTGGGGGCGGCTGGTGTCATGACTCGCAGGGTAATCCTCCGGCGATGGAGCGGGGGCCTGCGGCGACCTGTGCGGCTTCGGTGGGGGTGCGCGTAGCGCCTGCGCGGTGGGTGTGGGTCGGGGAGGCGCCGGGAGGTGTGCGCCCTCGGAACGGCGCGATGGGGCCGGACGCCGACTGACTCTCCGTTGAGGCGCCAACCGCCGGCGGGCGCCCCCCGACACGTCCCCTTCTCGCCGTGGGCGGGTGCGGCTGAGTGGGCCGCCTGCTATCGCGCGTCGACGTGCTGGAAGTCGACGGCGGTGATCCTGGCGCTCTTCGGGGTCAGCTCGGCCAGGCCCTGGCCCTCGAACACGTCGGTGATGAGGACGCCCCTGGTGGCGCCGAGAGCGGACTGTTCGTCGTTGGGGACGAGGGCCGCGTTGGAGCGGTAGGCCTCCTTGAGCAGGGATTCCTGCTTGTGGGCGGCCGGGAACAGCGCGAGGACGCCGCCGTCGGCGGTCCGCAGGGCGTAGACGCTCGGGTCGGCCGGGGGCTTTGCGAAGAACTTCTCGGTGGCCATGCCGTCGGCCGCGCCCTTGGTGCTGCTCCGCTGGTAGGTCTTCTTGGCGTTTTCGACCGGCTCCGTGGAGGTCAGCGCCGTGCCCTCGTCCTTGCCGCCGGTCTCGAGGAAGTCCTCGTAGGCGGCGCCGAGGCCGGAGGGGGCGAGCTTGCCGACCTGGGTGCGGGGGTCGACGGCCTCGGCGAGACCGTGACGGTCGACGGCGAGCTTGGGGGGCTCTTCGCCGTCGGCCCACAGGGACAGCACCATCTTGTAGGTGCCGCCCACCTTGTCGAAGACCAGCAGCACGCTGTTCTTGCTGTTCTCGCTGGACTTGGCCCGGACGGCGAACCAGGTGGCCGTGCCCTTCCTGGGGATGACGTATTCGCGGCCCCGGTAGGAGAAGGGCTTGGCGTAGGCCTTCTGCTCCTTCTCCGGCCAGGTCTCGAAGAGGGTGTAGGTGGCCTTGTCCATCGCGTAGACCTGGCCCGCCTCGACCGTCCCCAGGAGCTTCTCGTCCCGCGCCGCGTTGGCCTTGTTGTTGACCTCCTCGTAGTGATCAGCGATCTTCTTGGCGGCGGCCTGGCTGACCACGCCCTGCGGGGTGCCCTTGCCGGAGTCGGAGCCGGTCTGGCCGCCGCACGCGGTCAGGGCGAGAGCGGTCGTGATCCCGACGGCGGTGCCCTTGAGACGCGGCAGCCGTACGAGGCGGGTGGTGTGGGGGGACATGCGGTGGTGCTCCTTCAGGGCCACGGAGGGTGACGAGTTCAAGGAGCACGGTAGTCACCCTGCATGGACATGACCTGAACCGGGTGCACGCCTACGCCAGCAACCCCGACGACTTCCACAACCGCCGACCGGCCCCCCGCAACACCCCGATGTCGTCAAGGAAGTCGGTCAACCGCTTCGACCCGGTCTGCATGACCTCGCGGCGATGCCCGCTGGCCCGTACCTGGGCGAGCGCCTCCCGCTTGTCCAGCCCCACGTTCGTGTAGACCTCCGGGTTCACGAACGCCACCGAGAACACCCGGGCGAACTCACCGGAGGTGATCCGGGTGAACTCCTGGGACCACTTGGGGGCCGTCACCATCTGGCGGCGCAGTTCCTCGCGGGCGTAGCGCACGTGGCGGGCCTCCTCCACGACGTGGATGCGGGTGACGCCGCGGATGAGGGGCTGGACCCGCTCGTCGGGGAACGTCAGGCGCTGCATCCAGTCCAGGACCTCCTCGCCGAGCAGCGTGGCCGTGAAGGAACCGGGTGTGGTGGAGATGGTCTTGAAGAGGCGGCCCAGGTGCTGGTGCGCGCGGCTGACCGGGTACCAGGGCGTGCCGCCGTGGGATATCAGGCGGGCGAACATCCTGGAGTGGCGGCACTCGTCCTCGATCTCGGTGAGCGCGTAGCGCACGTGCGCGCTCGTCGCCGCCTTGTCGTAGATGTGGCGGACCAGCAGCTGCATCAGGATGATCTCGAACCAGATACCGAGTGAGGCGAGTGCCGCGGCCTCGTGCCGGGAGAGCAGGATCCGCTGCTCCTCGCTCATCCGCTTCCAGAGCGGGGTGTCGTACAGCGACACCAGCTCCGGCGGCCAGAACCACTTGCCCTCCTCGAAGGGCGCGTCCCAGTCCAGTTCCTTGTCGGGGTCGAAGGAGTGTTTGGCGGAGGAGTCGAGCAGCCGTTGGGCCACCTGTTCCCGGTCCTTCAGCAGGCCCAGGGCATCGCGCAGGCCGTCGAGCGCGTCGGCTTCGGTCAGGGTCGTCATGGCTGCCCACCTCGTTGTGCACACGTCACGGTCCCCCTTATGAGACTGCTTGTCAGCAAGCTCGTCAATCCCCTGTGCGCGACTTTCGGCCCGGCGTCTACCTCTGGTGCGCCAGCACCGCTTCCATCACCGCGCGCGCGATCGGCGCCGCGTCGCCGCCGCCGCTGATGTCCCCGCGGTCCGCCTCCGCTTCCTCCACGATCACCGCGACCGCCACCCGCGGCGCCAGGTCACGGTCGCCCTGCGCCCAGGAGACGAACCAGGCGTACGGCGTACCGGAGTTGCCGAGGCCGTGCTGGGCGGTGCCGGTCTTGCCGCCGACCTTGGCGCCCCGGATCGCGGCCCGGCGTCCGGTGCCGTTCTCGACCACCTCCCGCATCAGCGCGCGCAGCCGGACCGCCGTCGAGGGGTACATCGCCTGGCGGACCGCGCGCGGGCCGGATGCCGCGAGTGTGCTGCCGCCCGGCCGAACCGTGCGCTCCACCAGGTACGGCTCCCGTAGCTGACCGCCGTTGGCGACGGCCGCCGCGACCATCGCCATCTGGAGGGGTGTGGCGCGGGTGTTGTACTGGCCGATCGACGACAGGCCGAGCTGGGCCTGGTCGAGCGAGGTGTCGAAGGTGGACCGGGCCACCGGGAAGGGGATCCGCAGCGCCGGGTCGTTGAAGCCGAAGGCGTGCGCCGTGGCCGTCATGTCCGTCGCGCCCACCTCCACGCCGAGCTTGGCGAACACCGTGTTGCAGGAGAGGGTGAAGGCCTCGCGCAGGGAGGCGTCCCGGCAGCCCCGGGACGCGTTCGTCAGGCGGGTCCGCGTCCCGGGCAGGGTGTACGGCTCGGGGGAGCCGGTCGGCGCGTCGAGGTCCCTGACCACGCCGGCGTCCAGCGCGGCGGCTGTGGTGACGACCTTGAAGGTCGAGCCGGGCGGATACGTCTGCCGGACCGCACGGTTGAGCATCGGGCGGTCCGGGTCGACGTTCAGCCGCCTCCACGCCTTGGTCGCGGCCGCCCCGTTGCCGGACAGCGGCTGGGGGTCGTAGGAGGGGGCGGACACCAGTGCGAGGATCCGGCCGGTCGACGGCTCCAACGCCGCCACCGCGCCCTTGTGCCCGGCCAGTCCCTTGTACGCCGCCCGTTGTGCGGCCGGGTCCAGGGTCGTCACGACGTCGCCGCCGCGGCTGCGTGCGCGCGTGAAGTCGTTCCACAGCGGGAACGGCGCGAGCATCGGATCCGTGCCGGACAGGATGCCGTCCTCGGCCTTCTCCAGGAGCGTCGTTCCGTACAGCTGGGAGGCGAAACCGGTGACCGGCGCGTACAACGGGCCGTCGGTGTAGGTCCGTTCGTAGCGCAGGTGCTCGCGGGTGTCCCTGGAGCCGGTGACGGGCCGGTCGTCGACCAGGATGTCGCCGCGCGGCTCCTCGTAACGGGCGATGTCGGGGCGGCGGTTGGCGGGGTTGCGGTCGTACTCGGGGGCCTGGACGACCTGGACGCGTGCGGCGTTCAGCAGCAGCGCCACCAGCAGCAGGGCGCAGAAGACGCCGGCGTGCCGGATGTGCCGCGTCACCGGGTGCCCGGCCCGTCGTACTGACGGCGTGCCGAGTCGCTGACCCGGACCAGCAGCGCCACGATCGCCCAGTTGGTCACCACCGACGAGCCGCCCTGCGCCAGGAACGGCATCGCCATGCCGGTCAGCGGGATCAGGCCGGTCACCCCGCCCGCGATCACGAACACCTGGAGCGCCACCAGGGAGGAGAGGCCGACGGCGAGCAGCCGTCCGAAGGGCTCGCGCAGTTCGATGCCGGCCCGGTAACCGCGCTCCACCAGCAGGCCGTAGAGAAGGAAGATCGCGGACAGGCCCGCCAGGCCGAGTTCCTCGCCCGCCGTGGCCAGGATGAAGTCCGACTTCACGGCGAAGCCGATGAGGACCGAGTGACCGAGCCCGAGGCCGGTGCCGAGCATGCCGCCCTCCGCGAAGGCGAACAGGGACTGGGCGAGCTGGTTCGGGCCCTCGCCCGCCTCGATGGAGGCGAAGGGGTGCAGCCACGTCTCGATCCTGCTGTGCACGTGCGGCTCCAGCCGGCCGACGGCGACCGCCCCCAGCGCGGCCAGCAGCAGTCCGACGGCGATCCAGCCGGTGCGGCCCGTGGCGACGTAGAGCAGGACGACGAAGAGGCCGAAGAAGAGCAGCGATGTGCCCAGGTCCCGCTCCAGGACCAGGACGCCGACGCTCACCAGCCAGACGGCGACGATCGGGCCGAGGACCCGGCCGGTGGGCAGCTGGAGCTTCCACAGGCGGCGGCCGGTGTAGGCGAGGGCGTTGCGGTTCGCGGCCAGGTACGCGGCGAAGAACACCGCCAGCAGCACCTTCGCGAACTCGCCCGGCTGGATGGAGAACCCGGCGATCCGGATCCAGATGCGGGCGCCGTTCACCGCCGGGAACAGGATGGGCAGGGTGAGCAGCACGAGCGCGGCGACGACACAGACGTAGGTGTAGCGCTGGAGCACCCGGTGGTCCCGCAACAGCAGGACGACCAGGATGAACAGCGTCACGCCGAGAGTCGACCAGATCAGCTGGGCCGGCGCCGCCCGGTCGCCCGGCGTCTCCAGGTCGAGCCGGTAGATGAGCACCAGCCCCAGCCCGTTGAGCAGCACGCCGATGGGCAGCAGGAGCGGGTCGGCGTGCGGGGCCCGCAGGCGCACGGCCAGATGCGCCAGCAGCGCGAGCACGCCGAGCCCGGCGCCGTATCCGGCGGCGCCGGGCGGGAGGGTGCCGTGCTGGGCGAGGCCGACGGCGCAGTAGCCGTACACGGACAGCAGTACGGCCAGGACGATGAGGGCGAGTTCGATGCCCCGGCGCCGGGGGAGGCGGCGGACGGCGGGCGCGGGCGGGTCCGCCGTCGCCACGGTGATTCCGGCCTTGCTCATGTCCGGAACCTACCCAAACAATGCGTCTTGTGTGCCTTTGGCTGACCGAATGTCAGCACCAGCGTGGCGCGGGTCCGATGTTGTCGATGTGGCGGGCCGCGCCCCAGGCCCAGGTGCCGTCCGTGAGGAGGTACCAGAGGGGGTTGCCGTCGACGGTCTCGCCGCCGGTCTTGCAGAAGATGCTGACGATGTCGCCCTTGTGGGCATGCCGGATGATCTGCGAGCCACGGTTCGGGGCGCTGCGCAGGGCCAGCGTGTTCGCCGTGACGACGCCCTCGTAGAGGCGCGGGTCGTGGTCGTCGTGGTTTCCGTTGCCGCCGCTCGGGTCGTGGTGGCCGTGGTGGCCGTGGTGGTTTCCGTTGCCGCCGCTCGGGTCCCCGTCGTCGTGCGTGGCGGCGGCGGGTGTGACGGCGGCCGCGGCGGCGAGGAGTCCGGCGGCGGTTGCTATGGAGAGGCGGGAGCGCAGAGACACGGGGTTACCTCCATGTGGGGGCGAAGGTGCCGAAGCTGACTAATCGCCACATTAGGAGCGCCCTCCGGTCCCCGCCCGTCACAGTGGGCCATAGGAGAACGCGCCCCGGCCTCCCCGAGCCCTCACTCCGCCGCCAGTCTCAGGATCGCCACCGCTCCACCCTCCGGGGCGTTGCCGAACTCCAGCCGGGCCCCCAGCACCTCCGCCTGCCCCAGCGCGATGGTCAGCCCCAGCCCGTGCCCCTTGGCCCCGCCCTCCGTACGGAACCGCTGCGGCCCGTGCGCCAGCAGATACTCAGGAAAACCGTCCCCGTGATCCCGAACGGTGACCACCGGCCCGTCCACGGTCAGCGCGACCGGCCCCCGCCCGTGCTTGTGCGCGTTCGCCACGAGGTTCCCCAGCACCCGCTCCAGCCGCCGCCGGTCCGTCTCCACGGCCACATCCCGTACGACCCTGACCTCCGTGTCGCTCCCCGCGCCTCGCACCACCCGCTGGGCCAGCGGCCCCAACAGCTCGGTGTCCAGCTCCAGCCGCTCCCGGCCGGTGTCCAGCCGGGAGATCTCCAGCAGGTCCTCGGTCAGGGTGCGCAGCGCCGCCACCCGGTCCCGCACCAGCTCCGTCGGGCGGCTCGGCGGCAGCAGTTCGGCCGCCGCGTGCAGCCCGGTCAGCGGCGTGCGCAGCTCATGCGCGACATCCGCGGTGAACCGCTGCTCCGCGAGCAGCTTGCCCTGCAACGACGACGCCATGGAGTCCAGCGCGGCGGCGACCGCGGCCACCTCGTCCTGCGGGCGCGCCGGGGCCTTCGTGGCCGGGTCCGTACGGGGGTCGTTCACGCGCGCGTCCAGGTCGCCCGCGCTGATCCGCCGGGCCACCCGCGCGGTGGTGTGCAGCCGCCGCGTCACCCGCGTCACCGCGAACGCGCCGACCAGCAGCGTCGCCCCGATGGCCAGCCCCGACGACCACAGGATCGCCCGGTCCAGGCCCTGGATGGTGCGGGCCTGCTGCGAGTAGTCGACCGCCACGGCCAGGGCCCGGTCGCCGTCGGCGGGCCCGGCCGCCCACATCATGGGGCGCCCCTGGAAGTCGGCGACCATCGTGCCGCGGTCCCCGCCGACCGCCAGGGTCCGCAGCGGCCGGGGCAGGCCCTCGGGATCCACGCCGGCGCCACGCTTGAGCGAGTCCCCGGCCTCGTACCGCTCCGTCGCCTGAGTCAGCCGCTGCAACGCCTGGTCGCGGGCTTGGCCGACGGTCTGGTTCGTCACCTGCACGTGCACCAGGACGCCGAGCAGGGCGGCCAGCGCGCAGCACATCACGGTGATGAAGGCGGCGGCCTTCGCGGCGAGCGTCCCGGACCAGTGGGGGAGCGTGGGTCTCATCCGGTGCTCGCCGAGGGGGAGAGGGAGGGGGAGGCGGAGGGCGCGGCGGAGGGGGGCCGGGACTGCTGCCGCGGGCCGGTGCGCAGCATCTCGTCCTGGGTGAGGAGCATGGCCCGCTGGTCCCGGTCCCAGGTCCACTGGAGGCGGTACTCGTAGCCCGCGACCTCGGACGGCGAGCGGATGACGAGGGAACGCCCGGCCAGCTCGACGCCGCTCAGCGCGTCCTCCCAGGCCATCACCTGCACGAGCCGGTGCTGCTCGACGGTGTAGACGCGCACCGCGGTGGTCTTGCCGGGCAGCAGCCGCAGGCCCAGCGTCAGATCGTCGCGCCCGTCGCCGGTCAGATCCCGGTAGTACGGCCTGAGGACCGGGCACCGGCCCTGTTCCGGACCCTTGCCGCAGTCGGCCATCCGGCGGTTCGTGTCACGGTAGGGCGCCTCGTCGCCGTCGTATTCGCCCGGGCTCGCGGCGATCTCGGCCCGCACGATCCCGACCGGGTCCACCCGGCGGATGTCGTCACCGGGGACCTTCACGCCCTTGACCACCTCGGTGTTCACCTCACCGATCTCGAACGCCGGACTGGACGCCGGCGTCATCTCCGGCCAGAGCCGGGCCGGCCCGACGGCCGTAGGCGTCGCCCCGGCACCCTCCAGCCCGCCGGCGTCCCCACAGCCCACGGCGGCCGAGAGCAGGAGAGCGACGACGGCGACACGACGGGCGACTTCTCCGGGCCTCCGGCGGCGGCTTCCGACGGTGCCGGGCGGGTTTTCGGCGAGGGCGGGGAGATGTCCGAGACGGATGAGGGGGTTTTCGGCGAGGGCGGGCACGTCTCGGGACCAGCCGGGACCCGGCTGGCCCGGCAGGCTGTCCTGGTGCCCGTGGGGCTTTCCTGGCTGGTCCGGCTGGCTTTTCGGGCGGTCCGGACGGTTTTCGGGTCGGCTGAGGCGGCTCCCGGAGCGACCGGGCAAGCCTCCGAAGCGGTTGGGGTTGCTTCCCCGCTGGTCCGGCAGGCTTCCGGGGTGCCCGAAGGGCTTTCCTGGCTGGTCCGGCAGGTCTTCGGGGTGGCCCAGCCGACTTCCCGGCAGGCTCTCCAGGGGATCGAGGCGGCGTCCCCGTCGGCCTGGCTGACTTCCCGGTCGGCCCAGCAGGCGCCTCAGGCGCCTTCCGAGGCGGCCGGCAACGCTCTCAGGGCGGCCGGAAAGGCCGTCGGCGCAGCCGGAGGGGCCATCCGGTCCACCGGAGGGGTCACCCGGCCCACCGGAAAGACCATCCGAGCGGCCGGGAAGGCCCTCGCCGCCGCCGGACGAGCCCCCCGGGCGACCGGGAAGGCCCTCGGGGCGACCGGCAACGCTGTCGACGCGGCTTCCGGGGCTGCTGGCGGGCACTGCACTCCTGCGGTTCGAGGGGTGGTCACACGGCTCGGACCGACCGTCGGCCCCGTACACCTTATTCGTAGGGAAGTCCTATTTGCGCGCGAGGGAGTTTGTTCGCCGGCCTACTCGGTGAGCTCCTCCAGCAGCCGGGCCGTCGCCAGCCCGGCCCGCAGGTACTCGACGAACAGCTCGTTGTGCAGCGCCCAGGGCGAACGACGGTCCCGGATCAGCCGGATCGCCGCGTCGGCGGAGCTGCCCCGCCGTATCAGCGCGTGCGCGACGACGAGGCCGGAGCGGTTGTACCCGTGGTAACAGCGGACAAGGACCGCGCGGCCCGCGTCCAGCGCCTCGCACGCGGCCTCGGCCAGCCGGATCACGCCGGCGAGCTGCGTCCCGTCGAGCGGCCCGTCGGGGATGGGCCAGACGTGGTGCGGGACGTCCGGATCGGGCCCGTGCCCCGGCAGCCGCAGCAGCGTCTGCACGACGTCGAACTCGTCCCGTACGACGGCGTACTCCTGATGGCCCAAGGCCCCGGCGTACTCGTGGCCCCCCATCCACAGCCCGGGGACGACCTCGTTCCAGGGGCTCTCCGGAGCCGGCACATCGGCTTTCCTGCGGGTACGCAACGGCGCCTCCCCAGCATCACCGCCCAACTCCTCTCAAAGGTAACCGGATTCTTGCCCCCGCAGCACCCCGCCTGTTCCCATGGAATGGGGTGATGGTGCATGGACGGACTGCGCGTCATACCGACCTGGCGGCACGGTCAGGAACGGCTGTACGTCTGCCTCCCGGACGGCAGGAACATCGCCTGGTACGACCGTGAGGCGGGCCGGGTCAGCCTGCTGGCCGAGGACCGTGAGGGCGACGTCCTCCGGGCCCTCGGGCCCTTCGTCACCGGCCCTGTGGCGGTCGGACCGCCCCCGGTTCCGACCCCCGCCGAGCTGGCCCGTCTGACCCTGCACCCCGACGACGACCTGGCCCCCAACCGCCCCGGCGAGGCCCTCCTCGTCGCCCTCGACCGCGACCCCGGCCCGCCCCGCCGGCTGCGCCCCGACCCGCGCCGCCGGGCCCTGGAGGCGGAGCAGACGGTCGGGGACGCCCTGGACCGCATGGACGGCGCGGGCTGGCACGCCGTGCACTCCGTTCCGCTCCCCGGCGGCAGCCGCATCCACCACCTGCTGATCGGCCCCGGCGGACTGTTCGCCCTGCACACCCTGTACGCGCGCAAGCAGCGGGTGACGGTCACCGACCCCCTGGTCACCCTGGGCCGCCGGGAACCGACCGCCCTGCTCCGCCGCGTCCGCGCCGACGCCGACCGCGCCTCCTACGCCCTGACGGCGGAGGTCCGCCCCGTCCTCGCCCTGGTCGGCCCGACGGCCGTGACGGTCCCGGCCGCACCCCGCGAGGTCCGTGTCCTCACGGACCTGGAGGTGCAGACCCTGGCCCGCCAGGGCGGCGTCCTGAAGCCGGCGGACGTGGAGGCCCTGCACGCGATGGCACGGGACCGGAACACGTGGACACGGGTGTGAGGGGACCCGCCGCCAGGCCGCTGACGAGGGCGTCCCGTCAGGCCCCTGGTCAGGGCAGCCGGCCCGCGTCGGCCCGATCGAGGAGCGGCGCGAGCAGATCGCCGTAGTCCTGGACCCGGGGTGCGATGTCGGTGGCGTGGAAGTCCAGGCGGTCGGATGAGCCGCACTCCTCGACCTCCTCCCAGGTCACGGGCGCCGAGACGGTCGGCTCGGGGCGGGCCCGGAGGGTGTAGGGGGTCGCCGTGGTCTTGCGCGCGGCGTTCTGGCTCCAGTCGACGAAGACCTTCCCCGGACGCAGGTTCCTGGTCATCCGGTGCAGCGCGAGCCGGGGCATGGCCCTCTCCGCCTCGACGGCCAGCTCCTTGGCGTACTCGGACACCCGCTCGGAGGACGCTCCGCGCACGGCGGCGAGCAGATGCAGCCCCTTGGACCCGGAGGTCTTGGCGTAGGTCTCGAAGCCGTCCGTCGCGAGCCGTTCCCGCAGCCACAGCGCGACCTCGCAGCACTGCACGATGCTCGCGGGAGCTCCCGGATCCAGGTCGAAGACGATGCGGTCGGCCTCGTCCGGCGAGTCGACGAGCCACTGGTGGGTGTGGAACTCCGTGACGAGGTTGGCCGCCCACATCAGGCTCGGCAGGTCCTGCACCAGGACCATCCGCGAGGGCCCCTCGACCCGCGGCACCTCGGCGGTGGTGACCCAGTCGGGCGTACCCGGCGGGACGTTCTTCGTGAAGAACACCTGCCCGTCCGGCCCGTCCGGATACCGCAGGAAGGACACCGCCCGATCGCGCAGATGGGGCAGCAGGACCTCGGCGACGGTCGCGTAGTAATGCAGGACCTCGCCCTTGGTGAAGCCGGTGGCGGGATACAGCACCTTCTCCAGATTGCTGAGCGGGAGCCGTCGTCCCTCCACCTCCGTGATAGGCGCCATACGATAAGAATCCCACGCGAATCGTGACAAAAACTCCCCAGAGTGACCGGAAGGGTGCTGCACGTGAGATCCATCTGGAACGGCGCCATCTCCTTCGGCCTGGTCAGCATTCCGATCAAGCTGGTGAACGCCACCGAGAGCCACTCGATCTCCTTCCGCCAGATCCACACCGACGACGGCGGCCGCATCCGCTACCGCAAGTTCTGTGAGCTGGAGGACCGGGAGGTCACCCAGGGAGAGATCGGCAAGGGCTACGAGGACGCGGACGGCTCGATCATCCCGATCACCGACGAGGACCTGTCCAGCCTGCCGATCCCGACGGCCAAGACGATCGAGATCGTCGCCTTCGTCCCGGCCGACCGGATCGATCCGCTCCAGATGGACGCCGCGTACTACCTCCAGGCGAGCGGCGCCCCGGCGGCCAAGCCGTACACCCTGCTGCGGGAGGCGCTGAAGCGCAGCAACAAGGTGGCGATCGCCAAGTTCGCCCTGCGGGGCCGGGAACGCCTGGGCATGCTCCGGGTCGTCGGCGACGCCATCGCCATGCACGGCCTGCTGTGGCCGGACGAGGTCCGCGCCCCCGAGGGCGTGGCCCCCGACACCGACGTCACGGTCCGGGACAAGGAGCTGGACCTGGCCGACGCCCTGATGGAGACCCTGGGCGAGGTCGACCTGGAGGACCTGCACGACGAGTACCGCGAGGCGGTGGAGGAGGTCATCGCAGCGAAGGCCGCCGGCGAGGCCCTGCCGCAGACCCCCGAGCCGGCCGCGGGCGGCAAGGTCCTCGACCTCATGGCGGCACTGGAGAACAGCGTTCGCGCGGCGCGCGAGTCCCGGGGCGAGGAGGCCGGCGAGCACGCCGAGGTCAAGTCGCTCCCGCAGCGCAAGACGGCCCGCGCGGCGCCCAAGCAGACCGGCGGCAAGAAGTCGGCGTCCACCGCGAAGAAGACGGCGGCCAAGAAGACCACGGCCTCCGCGAGCAAGTCGACCGCGAAGTCCGGCCAGGGCACGAAGAAGACCGCGTCGAAGAGCACCGCGAAGAAGACGACCGCGAAGAAGTCGGCCTCCCGCAAGCGCTCAGCCTGATCCGCACCCGGCCGCGCCCCTCACGGCGCGTACGTGATGTCCGGCCGGGGCGGCCCGGCCATGCCCGCCCCGAGGAAGTAGTCGACGTGGTGGGACTGCATATAGCCCTTGAACGTCATGGCGTTCCGGTAGGCGGGGTTGTGGGCCAGGGTGTACAGCCGGTGGGTGGTCGGCTGGTTCGTCGTGAAGACGATCAGCTCGTCGTAGGCCGCGTTGGTGTACACGGCCTCCTCGCGCCAGTCGCCGAAGATGTCGCCGACGAGGGTGGGTCCGCCCTGGGCGGCCTTGACCGCGCCGTGGTTCCAGGTGCTGACCAGCCGGGGCAGGCTGCCGCTCGGCGTCGGACGGGCCGGGTCCCATTCCTCGATCTTGCCGTCGTTGAGCAGCTCCATGGTGAGGTCGCCGTCCCACCACAGGCCCAGCTGCGGCCAGGGGCGCAGCGAGGTGTCCGGCTCGGTGAGCCGGTCGCCCGCCGCGTTGTAGAGGCCGGAGAAGGACCAGACCTCCATGCCGGGGAAGCGCGGGTCGACGTCACCCGCCATGCCGCGTCCGACGTCGGCGGGACCACCCCCGTGCCGCCAGATGACGTTGCCGGTCGCGGCGTCGTAGTAGTACTCGAGCAGACCGCTCGGGTTGTTCTGCTGCACGCCGTAGCCCTCCAGGCCCGGGCGGCTCGGATCCATGTCGGCGATGTGGAAGCGGTCGCCGTGGACGATGCCCTTGGGTCCCGTCGAGTAGCGCAGCGAGCCGTTGCCGCCCAGCACGAACCCGATCTCGGCGACCTCGTCCGTCCCGTCGCCGTCGACGTCGACGGCGCGCGTGTTGTGCCCGTCGGGCGCGTCCTGGCCGCCGCGCTGCCACGTCCACTGGCGGTCCAGCGAGTCGCCGTCGACCTTCCAGGCGCCCATCATCAGGTTGAAGGCCCCGTCGTCCCGCCGGTTCTTCATGAACGCGACCAGGCTCGGCGTGGTGCCGTTGAGATACGCCACCCCGAGGCGTGCGGCCATCGGGCCGTCCGCCAGATACGTCGTGGGGACGGCGGACCAGTTGCGGAGCGCTCCGGTCCGGCCGTCGAGTACGGCCATGAACTGCCGCGCGTCGTTCTCGTGCGTCCAGGTCGTCCCGTCACCGAACCTGACCCCGTCGGCGACCCGCAGAGCGACCTCGGCACGGCCGTCGCTGTCGAAGTCATAGACCGTGACGCCGTCCCAGTGGCCCAGGTCGATCGCGGACGACCCCGGCTCGATGTTGTCCTGGTTCAGGCTGTTCGGACCCAGGTCGACCTCCCAGAGGAAGTCGCCGTCACCGCTGTACGCCTCCAGCTTCTGCGGGGAGGTCTGCCGGTCGACGACATAGTCGTACTCGCCGTCGCCGTCCAGGTCGCCGACCCAGACGAACTTCACCGCACCGCCGGGCCGTAACGGCACGCGCACCACGGGCTCCACGGCATGACCGGCCGACAGCGTGAAGGCACCGCTGGGCGCCTGTTCCTGACCGCCGACGACCGGGGTCACGCGGTAGCTGTTGGCGCGCGTGAGATCGGCCGTGGAGTCGGTGTAGTTCGTCCCGCCGGTCAGTACCCCGGAGTTGAGCTTCACGTACGCGCCGCCGGCCGTGGACCGGTACACGTTGAACCCGACGCCCTCCGGGTCGAGCCCCAGCAGCCGCCAGGAGACCAGGACCTGGGTACTGCTGGAGCGCACGGCTACGACGCCCCGGCCGAGGTTCTCCATCACGCGTGCGGCCTTCACCGTCGGGGCGGGGCTCGCGGCGGCGACGGTGAGGGTGGCGCAGACGGCCAGAACGGTCGCCCTGACTCTCATGCGCATGACAACTCTCCTTCGGGTTGACCGCGTCGACCGTCGGCCGGGAGCCCCGGCGGTTAAACCGTTTTCACGGCTGCGATGGAAGCACTGACCTGAGTGCCCGTCAATGCAAAGGGAACGGCGCGATGCCCGATCGGAAACGCTTACAGGGGCGGGAAGCCGTGGACGCTCAGTGGTGCTCGGAGACGAGGACCGCGCGAGTGCCGGGCTCCAGCGCCTGGAAGACGTGCGGGACATCGCCCGGATAGCAGATGTAGTCGCCCGGGTGGAGTTCCACCGGCTCGTCGGCGATGCCCGCCAGGGCCCGGCCCGCGCTGATCACGACGTGCTCGACGACTCCGGGCGGGTGCGGTTCCGAGGAGCGCCGCGTCCCGGGCTCGGCGGCGACGCTGTAGACGTCCCGCCGGACCCCGGGCGGCGAGGCGGCGAGCAGCGTGGCCCGGTAGTCGCTCTGCTCGGACCCGACGGCCGGCCCTTCCCCGGCCCGGATCACCTGCACCCGCGGCCGCTCCATGGCCACGAGCCGCGAGAAGGGGATCTCCAGGGCCACGCAGAGCGCCCACAGCGTCTCCAGGCTCGGATTCCCGGTGCCCGACTCCAGCTGGGAGAGCGTGGACTTGGCGAGCCCGGCGCGGCGGGCGACCTCGGTGAGGGACAGCCCCGCCCGGACGCGTTCCGCCCGCAGTGACGCGGCGATCACTTCGATCGGTGGCTTGGGTCCGGGTCCGGCGTCGGACATGGGTGTTCGCTTCCGGTGATCGTTCGTTCGTCTTGACGAACATCGTAGCCCGTGTTCACTATAAAAATCATGCGTTCGTTTTGGAGAACACCGGGCGGCCGAACACCGGATGCGGATGGCCGAAGGCTGGGTGGTCGAACACTGGCCGGCCCGCTGTTCCGCGACATCCTGCTGGTCTGCCTGGCGGTAGGGGTGGTCGGCCTGTCGTACGGCGCCGTGGCGGTCACATCCGGGTTCGTCTGGTGGTTCCCGGCCCTGATGGGGGTGCTCGTCCTCGCCGCCTCGTCCGAGTTCCTGTTCGTCGGGATCATCGCCGCCGGGGGCAGCCCGTTCGCCGCGCTGCTGGCCGGGCTGCTCGTCAACGCGCGCCATCTGCCGTTCGGCCTGGCCGTACCCGACGTCCTCGGGCGGGGCTGGCGCGGAGCCCTCGGCACGCACCTCATGAACGACGAGACGGTCGTCTTCGCCCTCGCCCAGGACGAGCCGGAGCGCAAGCGGGCCGCGTACTGGCTCTGCGGCCTGGGCATCCTGCTCTGCTGGCCCGTCGGCGCCGCCCTTGGCGCACTGCTCGGCGGCGTTGTGCGGGACACCGGCGCCCTCGGTCTGGACGCCATGTTCCCCGCGGTGATCCTGGCGCTGATCCTGCCCGCGCTGAAGGACAGGCCCCTGCGGCGCACGGCACTGGCCGCCGCGGCCCTGGCCCTGACCGTCACCCCGTTCCTGCCGGCGGGCCTGCCGGTGCTGCTGGCCCTGGCCGCCCTGCCCCTGTTCGCCGTCAAGACGAAGAAGGATGCGACGCGATGAGCACCGCCGCCATACCGTTGCCGCCGACGCTGGCGGCGATGCTCGCCCTGGCGGCCGGCACATTCCTGCTTCGCCTCTCCGGGCCGGCCCTGCGCGCGAGATACACACTCCCGGAGCGCGCCGGGAAACTCCTGGAGGTCTCGGCGGTCCTCCTGCTCGCCGCCCTGGCCGCCACGTCAGCCCTCACCGAGGACCACGCCTTCACCGGCCCCGCCCGACCGATCGGGGTCCTGACCGGCGGAGTGCTCGCCTGGCGCAGGGCCCCGTTCCTCGTCGTCGTACTGGCGTCGGCGGGCACGACGGCACTGCTGCGGCTGACGGGGGTCCCCTGACACTCCCTTTGGCGAATCCGGATCCTCAGGCCACGCGGCGTCCCTCCCGCTCGGACTCGCCCTCGCCCTCGTCCTCCTCCTCGTCCGGCAAGTGGACGTCGCCGACGGCGATGTTGACCTCGACGACCTCCAGCCCGGTCATCCGTTCCACCGCGTTGATGACGTTGGTCCGGATGTCCGCGGCGGTGTCGGCGATGGCGGCGCCGTACTCGACGACCACGTCGAGGTCGACGGCGGTCTGTCGCTCACCGACCTCCACCTTCACACCTTGGGTGACCCCACCGCCCCCACCGGGCACGCGCTGGCGCACGGCCCCGAACGCCCTGGTCATCCCTCCGCCGAGGTGGTGCACCTCGGGGATCTCCCGGGCAGCCATGCCCGCGATCTTCGCCACGACCGGATCCGCGATCGCGGTGCTGCCCCGGGTCTCCGGGGGAGCGGTGCCGTCCTGCTTTCCGGTCCCGGTGGCGGTGTCTCTGCGCTGTGTGGTCTCCGTCATGGCCGTCCCCTCGATGAGTGCGGGGTATGAGCAGCGTCGTTCTTATCCACCCGTATCCACCGTAGAACACTGGTGCATATGGGGCGAAAGTGCTGAAAAGCTCCGGACCCCCGCTCACCGCAACAGCGAGTCGACATGGCGCTGAAGGACGGCCGACGCCGCCTCCGGGGACTGATGCCCCGCGACGACGTGGACGGTGAGGCCGTCGGCCACGGCGAGGAGCGTATGTGCCTCCTGGACGGCGTCGAGGCACTGCGGAATCTCCCGGGTGTCCTGGCCGTAGCGGATGAGCCACACGACGAGGTCATGGAGCTTGCCGTACGTCTCATGCAGGACCGCGGCGAGCCTCTCACTGGCGGGAGCATGGCTGACGAAGGACAGCCACACATGCGCCTGGGCCCTCGACTCCTCGTGCAGCAGGGCGAGTTCGGCCAGCGTGTGCGACAGCAGGGTGGACGCGGCCTGCGGGGTGGAGGTCGCGGCGATGCGCTGGTTGGCGCGTTCGCTGACGCGCTGTGAGATGTGCTCCAGCGCGAACAGCAGCATGTCCTCCTTGCTGCGGAAGCACCGCTGCACCGCCCCCATCGACACGTCCGCCTCGGCGGCGACGTCCCGGAGGCTGACGGCCTCCATCCCGGAACGCGCGATCAGAGCGCACACCGCCTCTGCGATCAGCAGCCGCCGCTCCTCGTAATCCACCTGCTTGGGCACGCGCCGCTCCTCCCCGACCTCTCGTTTCCGATGCACTTGCATCATATCCGCCGACCCTGCACGATGTGATGCGACCGCATCGGAAAAACTCCCGAAGGGGCCCCGTCATGCCCAAGCAGCAGCTCAACACCTCGCGCACCCCCTCAGGCCAGGGCCTGCTCTGGCTGTCCGGCGTCATCCTCGCCATCCAGGGCTTCGGCTCGGCCATCACAGAGGCCGGCTGGAACACGAGCTTCGGCGTCGCAGGCCTCCTCCGGGCAGCCCACGTCCCTGAATGGGGAACCCTCCTGGTCGGCTGCGCGGGCGCGGCGTTGCTCGCGACGGCGGCACGCCGCCACTTCGCGAAGAGCCGGGGGCGTCGCAGGCCTTGAGCGGCCCGCGCAGGCTTGCGCCCGCCAGGCCGCGATCCCACCAACCCGGCGAACCGTCAACCGAGCGCTGTCCGCGGCACGGGCACCGGTCGAGCGCGGCGTCGCACGGCTCAAGACTTGTCGCCGCCGACTACGTCTGGAAGGGGCGTGTCCCGCACCCCCTCTCGGTGAAACGGGCCCAGTCGGCCGTGATCCGGGACCGTTTCAGGAACCTGCTGCGTTCTGCGGGCATCGCGATCGCCGAAGCGCGCCGCCGGGCCGCACGCGGCGAACCGGCCATTGCCACGGTCGGGGACGCGACCAAGGTGGCCTGCCAGCACTACGGGCACCTCTGCGTGGAGCGCGAAGAGGCAGCTGCCGCCCTTCGCCAGCGCTATCAGGCCACCGACTGCCGGGCGGACTGCATGACCGACGCTTTCAACTGACTGCCTCCTCGGCAGGTGCTTGATGCCAAGGGCGCCGGAGCCGTCCACCTGATCGGTGGTCATGCCGAAAAGGCTCAATGACGGGTCCTGGTGTCCGCAGTCAGACCTTGATGACGGTAACGCGTCCGCCGCACAGGGTTGTGAGGTCCTCGGGGTCGGAAGTGAGGACGGTGACGGGGCTTGAGGCGGCCAGCGCCGTGGCGCTGAGCATGGCGTCGATGGAGTGTTTATGGCCGTGGAGACCTGCGTCGGCGAGGAGTGTGGCGGCGTGCCGGGCGATCGACTCGGTGACCGGTTCCACGACGAGGCGGGAGAGTGTCCACTCCAGGGCTGGGCGGTTGATTCGAGGGTGCACCACTTCCACAAGTGTGGCCGCCGAAGTGATCACGCGCAGGTCGTCGGCGCGAGCCAGGGCGAGCCAGCCGGTCACTGTGCGGTCGCGCTGGACAGCCCTGGCCAGCCCCTCGCTGTCGAGGACGAGGGTGCCACCAGGGACAGCGGGGGAACGGGTCACGCGGCGTTCGTTCCGCCCTGTGCCTGCTCACGGCGAGCCTGGTGAAGCTGGTCGCGGAGTGACTGGATCTCCTCGTCCGTGACGCGGCCGTGTTCGGCTTCGGCGACATGGATGAGTTCGTTGAGGTTGTCCCGTTCGATCTGGCGGGCGACAGCTGCGGCCACGTAAGCGGACAAGCCGGATGGGCCGCTGCGAGCCTTGGCGGCTTCGGCGACGTCGCGCGGCATGGTGATCGAGTACTTGCCAGTAGGCTCACTCATGCTACCAATCCTACCTCTCATCCTCCTCTCCGAGTCCTGAGAGGCCGTCGGCCAGGTGTCACGCGTTCGGTGCCACTGCCGCCCGAGTGCTGAAACGTGCGGCGGAGGAGCGCGGACACCCTTGGGACGGGAGACGGCGGCCGACTGTCAGCCAGACAATGCACAAAAGGCCCTGGCGAGCGTTTCCGCTGGTCAGGGCCTTCATGGGAAGTGCCCCCGGCAGGATTCGAACCTGCGCACACGGCTTCGGAGGCTCCTTGGGGGCCCGGGTAACGCAGCAGGTCACGGTCCTGCACTGCACGTGGGAGATCAGGGCGGGACGAGTCCACGGATAGTCCACGACCGACTGAGCACCGCTCTAGGACTTCGATCGAGCGGCTCTCGTACGGCCCGCGCAGTCCTACCCGTGTGGAGAGTGGGATCGCTCAAGCCCGCCTGCGTCCACCGTCGTTGATGTCAGCCGGTGATGTCAGCTTGGATGGCCCGATGGAGCGCATTGAGGCCGAGCTGTTCACAGACGGTGGCAACGACGCCGTGGTTCGCGTGCCCGGCAGACGGTTCCCCGGAGTCCTGGTGCAGGGCGACTCCCTTCACATCCTCCGCAGCGACGTCGCCGAGGTGATGGACGCATGCGAGCGAGGCGACCTGGATGAAGCTCGGGACTCCGCCGGCCTTCTTCTGACGAACCTGGATGCTTTGCCGGCGCGGTACGAGGCTGCGTTGAGCGAGCACGAGATTCCCGGCAGGGTTGTCCTGGACTCACTCAAGCTGAAGCTGGACGGGACGGCGGCAGCCGCGGAGACCGTACGCCGCAAGCGGCGCACGCTCGTCAACCCGATGCACTACGCGGTAGAGATCGGAGAGTTCAAGGAAAAACCCGATCACAAGCATCCGTTGGAAGAAGCCGGAGGTGGCTGGGGAAGTCGACCCCCGAGCGACCTGGCTCAACTCCGGGGTGGACCTGACGGAGGTCGCCGAACGTGCGGGCAACAGCATGGAGGTCCTGCTGAGCCGCTACACCGAGTGCATCGATGGACGGCAGGAGATCGCCAACCGCAAGATCGAGGAGTTGGTGTTGGTGCGCGAGTACGAGTGATCCCGCGCGGCGCCAGGCTTCGAGCCCCTGGACTCGTCCGGGGGCTTTCGCCGTTGAAGGACTGACAGGGATCGTGGCAGTGCCCTTCTGCTCGCGGCGCGCGGTCAACGTGGGGGCGGGGCTTCCGGCGTCCTGGCCGAGCCTTGTTCCTGTGGTGGTCCTCAAGAGAAGCCGCCCCTTGTGATCTTTGGGAGATGTCATGGGCTTGCTTGCGGTCCTCGATGAAGCCGTGGCCACTCTCAAGGCTCCTCTGGGAGAGGACGACCGGGCGCAGGGCTGGACCGATGATCTCCGAAGAGAGGTGCAGGCAGAGATCTCGATCAATCGCTCGGTGCTGCGTCGCCACGGGCTGGGTATGGCGAGGCACCTGCGTCCTCGCCTCGACGAGTGGATGGAACATGAGGGCGTGCAGCCCGGGCGCCTCCGGGACCTGGTGGGTGACGTGCAGCGGTCGCTCGTGGAAGCGCGGACCATGACGGCAGAATTGCCCGCCGACCTGGGGTTTCGTCGCCCGCCGCCTGTCCACGAATAGTCCACGGACCCCGACATACAGCCGCTTCATGCGGCCCGCGCCCGCACATACGCGAAGACCCCGCTCAGCGTTTCCGCTGATGACGGGGTCTCTGGGCACCTCATGCAAGGTGCCCCCGGCAGGATTCGAACCTGCGCACACGGCTCCGGAGGCCGTTGCTCTATCCCCTGAGCTACGGGGGCGTGTCGTTCGCGTTGCTCGCGGCGACGGGTAGAACACTACCAGCTCCCCCGGGATGGTCATGAACGGGTTTCCGCTGTCGGGGGCGGGGTTGCGGGTCGCCCGGTCGGGGTGGAAGTGGGGAAAACCCGGACGCGGTGGCCGGGGTCGACCTACTCTCGAGTTGTGCCAGGCGCGTCGGGTCGGGTGCTTGTTGTGGACGACAACAAGGTCATCCGGCAGTTGATCAGGGTCAACCTCGAGCTGGAGGGGCTGGAGGTCGTGACCGCGGCCGATGGTGCCGAGTGTCTTGATGTCGTTCATCAGGTGCGGCCCGATGTCGTGACCCTCGATGTCGTCATGCCCCGGCTGGACGGGATCCGGACCGCCGCTCGCCTGCGAGCCGATCCGCGTACTCGAGAGGTGCCCCTCGCCATCATCAGTGCCTGTACCCAGTACGAGGTCGAGGCCGGTCTCGAAGCGGGCGTCGACGCCTTCCTCGCCAAGCCGTTCGATCCCGTTGAACTCGTCGGGATGGTGCGGCAGTTGATCGAGCGGGAGCGGAGCGGGGAGAGGCCGGGGAGCGGTGGTGGTGCCGGTGGGGGTGGTGCGCCCGCTTTCGGGTCCGTCCTCGGCGCGGGGGAGGCCGAGCGGGCCGGGAGTGCCGGCGGTTGATCCGTCAGCCGTGTTGGATTGCCGGTCCATGGCTGCGTACGGCTCTGCCGCCGGTTGTGCACGGCTCTGCCGCCCCGCGTCCACATCCCGGACTGTCCTCGAAACCAGCTCGCACACCCACCCCCCTCCTCCCATACGCTTGTCCCCGTGACCCCCGTCGAGCTCTCCCGCACCGTGCTGCACGCCGTGCGTCGCGCTGTCGACGAGGGTGAGCTCAGGGTGACCGTGCCGGAGCGGGCCGTGGTCACTCCGCCGGGGCCGGGGGGCTGTGGCGACTACGCGACCAACATCGCCCTTCAGCTGGCCGGCGCGGCAGGGCAGCCGCCGCGGCGCGTCGCCGAGATCCTGAGGTCGCAGCTCGCCGGGGAGACCGCCCTCGCCGATGTCGTCGTCACCGGGCCCGGTTTTCTCAACTTCAGCCTGGGACGGAACGCCTCCGCTCCCCTCGTCGAGGAGATCCTGCGGCGTGGCCGGCGGTACGGCCACGCCGAGGGGTTCAGTGGGACCGTCGTGCGGCTCCGGTGCCCGGCGGAGGTCCGTGCCGTCGTCGTCACGGATGCGCTGGCCCGTGTGCTGCGCAGCCAGGGCGACGTCGTCCGCGTCACGTGCGACGGCCCGCCCGTACCGGAGTGGGAGACCGTCCTCGGCGTGGTCGGCACCCACCCCCGATCCCATACCTCAGGGTCCCTCCCCGACCTCGACGTCACCGTCCATCCCGTCCCCGCCCCCGCCGACCCCCTGCCCCTCGGCCGCGACGCCGCCCGCTGGGCCCTGCTCCATCCGGCCGCCCACGACCGGCCCCGGATCCCCGGCGATCATCTGGTCCAGCGGGAGACCAACTCTCTCTTCCGCGTCCGGTACGCCCACGCCCGCACCCGGGCGCTCCTGCGCAACGCCGCCGACCTGGGCTTCCACCCCGAGCCCGGCTCCGTGGGCGGCGCCGAGGCACTGCTCGCCGTACTCGGCGACCACCCCCGCATCCTCACCGCCGCCGCCCACCGGGGCCCCGACCGCCTGGCCCGGCATCTCGTCGCCGTCGCCGATGCCACGCTGCCGCTGCTCCCCGCCGTGCTGCCCCTCGGTGACGAGAAACCCTCGGCCGCCCACCGTGCCCGGCTCGCTCTCGCCGAAGCCGCCGGGGCGGTGCTGGCCGGTGGCCTGTCCCTGCTCGGCATCGACGCACCCGACCATCTCTGAGAGACGCATACCGATCATGAGCCGTTCCGCACACCCTGCCGGGCCCCGTCACGCCGACGTCCTCCCCGAGGGGCACTACTCGGCCCCGCCCGCCGACCTCAACGCTCTGGACCCGAAGGTCTGGGCGCAGACCGTGACGCGTGACGAGCACGGGGTCGCCACTGTCGGAGGGATCTCCGTCACGCGGCTCGCCGAGGAGTTCGGCACCCCGGCCTACATCCTCGACGAGGCCGACTTCCGGGCCCGCGCGCGTGCGTGGCGCACCGCTTTCGGGACCGGCGCCGACGTCTACTACGCCGGCAAGGCGTTCCTCTCCCGTGCCGTCGTGCGCTGGCTGCACGAGGAAGGGCTGAACGTCGACGTCTGCTCCGGCGGCGAGCTGGCCACCGCCCTGTCCGCCGGCATGCCCGCCGACCGCATCGCCTTCCACGGCAACAACAAGTCCGTCGACGAGATCACCAGGGCCGTCGAGGCCGGTGTGGGGCACATCGTGCTCGACTCCTTCCAGGAGATCGTCCGGGTCGCCCACATCGCGCAGAGCCTCGGGAAGCGGCAGAAGGTCCTGCTCCGGATCACCGTCGGCGTCGAGGCCCACACCCACGAGTTCATCGCCACGGCCCACGAGGACCAGAAGTTCGGGATCCCGCTGGCCGGCGGGAAGGCCGCCGAGGCCGTACGCCGTGCCCTCCAGCTCGACGGGCTCGAGCTCGTCGGCCTCCACAGCCACATCGGTTCGCAGATCTTCGACATGTCCGGGTTCGAGGTCGCCGCGCACCGGGTCGTCATGCTGCTCAAGGACGTCCGCGACGAGCACGGCGTGGAGCTGCCCGAGATCGACCTCGGCGGCGGGCTCGGGATCGCGTACACGAGTGACGACGATCCGCGCGAGCCGTACGAGATCGCCAAGGCGCTCAGCGAGATCGTCAGCCGTGAGTGCGAGGCCGCCAAGCTGCGCACGCCGCGCATCTCCGTCGAGCCGGGGCGCGCCATCGTCGGCCCGACCGCCTTCACGCTCTACGAGGTCGGCACCGTCAAGCCCCTCGACGGGCTGCGGACGTACGTCTCCGTCGACGGCGGCATGTCGGACAACATCCGCACGGCGCTGTACGACGCCGAGTACAGCGTCGCGCTGGTCTCCCGCACCTCCGACGCCGAGCCGATGCTCGCCCGGGTCGTCGGCAAGCACTGCGAGAGCGGGGACATCGTGGTCAAGGACGCGTTCCTGCCCGCCGACCTGGCACCGGGCGACCTCATCGCCGTGCCGGCCACGGGCGCCTACTGCCGGTCCATGGCCAGCAACTACAACCACGTGCTGCGGCCGCCCGTCGTCAGCGTGCACGACGGCGAGGCCCGGGTGATCGTCCGCCGTGAGACGGAGGAGGACCTGCTGCGTCTCGACGTCGGCTGAGCCGGACCGGCAGCGGGGTGGAAGATCTCCTGTCTTCCACCCCCGTGTAAATGAAATAGACGTCTCACGATCCGGACCGGGGGCAGAAACTCCCGTCCGGTGAGTGAGACTGGTTCCACCGTAGAGGTCATGAGGAAACGAGGTCGGATGATGCGTACGCGCCCGCTGAAGGTGGCGCTGCTGGGCTGTGGAGTGGTCGGCTCCGAGGTGGCGCGCATCATGACGACGCACGCCGACGACCTCACGGCCCGGATCGGGGCGCCCGTGGAGCTGGCGGGCGTGGCCGTGCGGCGGCCCGACAGGGTCAGGGAAGGCATCGACCAGGCCCTCGTCACCACCGACGCCACCGCCCTCGTCAAACGCGGTGACATCGACGTCGTCGTCGAGGTGATCGGCGGGATCGAGCCCGCGCGGACCCTCATCACCACCGCCTTCGAGCACGGCGCCTCCGTCGTCTCCGCCAACAAGGCGCTGCTCGCCCAGGACGGGGCGGCCCTGCACGCCGTCGCCGAGGAGCACGGCAAGGACCTCTACTACGAGGCCGCCGTCGCCGGTGCCATCCCGCTGATCCGGCCGCTGCGCGAGTCCCTCGCCGGCGACAAGATCAACCGGGTGATGGGCATCGTCAACGGCACGACCAACTTCATCCTCGACAAGATGGACTCGACCGGGGCCGGCTACCAGGAGGCCCTCGACGAGGCCACCGCCCTGGGATACGCCGAAGCCGACCCGACCGCCGACGTCGAGGGCTTCGACGCCGCCGCCAAGGCCGCCATCCTCGCCGGTATCGCCTTCCACACGCGCGTGCGCCTCGACGACGTCTACCGCGAGGGCATGACCGAGGTCACCGCGGCCGACTTCGCCTCCGCCAAGGAGATGGGCTGCACCATCAAGCTGCTCGCCATCTGTGAGCGGGCCGAGGACGGGGCGTCCGCCACCGCGCGCGTGCATCCCGCGATGATCCCGCTGAGCCACCCGCTGGCCTCCGTGCGCGGCGCCTACAACGCCGTGTTCGTCGAGTCCGACGCCGCCGGGCAGCTCATGTTCTACGGCCCCGGAGCGGGCGGTTCCCCGACGGCCTCGGCCGTGCTCGGCGACCTCGTCGCCGTCTGCCGCAACCGGCTCAACGGAGCGACCGGACCGGGCGAGTCCGCCTACGCGGCTCTGCCGGTGTCGCCGATGGGCGACGTGGTCACGCGCTACCACATCAGCCTCGACGTGGCCGACAAACCGGGCGTTCTCGCCCAGGTCGCGACTGTTTTCGCCGAGCACGGTGTCTCGATCGATACGGTTCGCCAGCAGGGGAAGGACGGCGAGGCGTCCCTCGTCGTCGTCACGCACCGCGCGTCCGACGCCGCCCTCACCGGGACCGTCGACGCGTTGCGCAAGCTCGACACCGTGCGTGGTGTCGCCAGCATCATGCGGGTTGAAGGAGAGTAACCAGCTATGACCCACCAGTGGCGCGGAATCATCGAGGAGTACCGGGACCGGCTGCCGGTATCCGACACCACGCCGGTCGTGACGCTCCGTGAGGGCGGCACGCCGCTCGTGCCCGCGCAGGTGCTCTCCGAGCGCACGGGCTGCGAGGTCCACCTCAAGGTGGAGGGCGCGAATCCGACCGGTTCCTTCAAGGACCGCGGTATGACCATGGCCATCACCAGGGCCAAGGAGAAGGGCGCGAAGGCCGTCATCTGCGCCTCCACCGGCAACACGTCGGCCTCCGCCGCCGCGTACGCCGTGCGGGCCGGGATGGTCTGTGCCGTGCTCGTGCCGCAGGGCAAGATCGCGCTCGGCAAGATGGGCCAGGCCCTCGTGCACGGCGCGAAGATCCTCCAGGTCGACGGCAACTTCGACGACTGCCTCACGCTCGCGCGCGGCCTGAGCGACAACTACCCCGTGGCGCTGGTCAATTCGGTCAACCCGGTGCGTATCGAGGGCCAGAAGACGGCCTCGTTCGAGATCGTGGACATGCTGGGCGACGCACCCGACATCCACGTCCTGCCGGTGGGCAACGCGGGGAACATCACGGCCTATTGGAAGGGCTACAAGGAGTACGCCGCCGACGGGGTGGCCACCCGGACCCCCCGGATGTGGGGCTTCCAGGCCTCCGGCAGCGCCCCGATCGTGCACGGCGAGATCGTCAAGGACCCGTCGACCATCGCCACCGCCATCCGCATCGGCAACCCGGCCTCGTGGCAGTACGCGCTCGCCGCGCGGGACGAGTCGGGCGGCTTCATCGACGAGGTGACGGACCGTGAGATCCTGCGCGCCTACCGGCTGTTGGCCTCGCAGGAGGGCGTCTTCGTCGAGCCCGCGTCCGCCGCGTCCGTCGCCGGCCTGCTGAAGGCCGCCGAGCAGGGCAAGGTCGACCCGGGGCAGCGGATCGTGTGCACCGTCACGGGCAACGGGCTGAAGGACCCCGACTGGGCCGTCGCCGGTGCCCCGCAGCCGGTCACCGTCCCCGTCGACTCGGCGGCCGCGGCGGAGCGCCTCGGGCTGGTCTGACGTGCGCCGACGCGCCGGGCGCCGGTGTAACGCCCGACACGTTCCGGCGTAAGACGGCACCTGCCCGGGAAGTTTTCCTACGGGGGGTGCACAGGGGGCTTACGACACGCATCGTGCGCCTCCTGTGCGCCCTGTGTCGCCACAGAACCTTCCTTCGATAGGCTGTACTGAACCCGCCCGCCGCATATGCCGCGGAGCCGCGCCGTCTCCGCGGCCCCCAGGGTTCTCGTACGCCATCGAATGTCCATCCCACGTCATTCGACCATCACGCAGCTCAAGGAGAGTCATCGAGCGATGGCCGGTCCAGCGTTCCGCGCCGCCGCCGTCCGGGTGCGCGTCCCCGCCACCAGCGCCAACCTCGGCCCGGGCTTCGACGCCCTCGGCCTCGCGCTGGGGTTGTACGACGACGTGGTCGTCCGGGTGGCCGACTCCGGGCTGCACATCGACATCGCGGGTGAGGGCAGCGAGACGCTCCCGCGCGACGAGCAGCACCTTCTCGTACGTTCCCTGCGCACCGCCTTCGATCTGCTGGGCGGGCAGCCGCGCGGCCTGGAGATCGTCTGCGCCAACCGCATTCCGCACGGCCGGGGCCTGGGCTCCTCCTCGGCCGCCATCTGCGCCGGCATCGTGGCCGCCCGTGCCGTGACCATAGGCGCCGAGGCCAAGCTCGACGACGCCGCGCTGCTGGAGCTCGCCACCGAGATCGAGGGGCACCCCGACAACGTCGCCGCGTGTCTGCTGGGCGGCTTCACACTGTCCTGGATGGAGGGCGGCGCGGCCCGGGCGATCAGGATGGAGCCCGCCGATTCCATCGTTCCGGTGGTTTTCGTGCCCGGAAAGCCGGTACTCACCGAAACCGCCCGCGGCCTGCTCCCGCGCTCCGTGCCGCACGTCGACGCCGCCGCCAACGCGGGCCGGGCCGCCCTGCTCGTCGAGGCCATGACGCGGCGCCCCGAGCTGCTGCTGCCGGCCACCGAGGACCGCCTGCACCAGGAGTACCGCGCCCCGGCCATGCCCGAGAGCGCGGCGCTGGTGGAGCGGTTGCGGGGCGAGGGCGTCCCCGCGGTCATCTCCGGCGCCGGCCCCACGGTCATGGCGCTGGCCGACGCGGGCACCGCCGACAAGGTCCAGGCCTTGGCGGGCGCCGACTGGGCCGCGAACCGGCTGAGTCTCGATCCGCGGGGCGCGAGCGTGCTGCCGCTCGCGACCTCCAGCGACATTTAGAAGCGCACGGTTGCCGGATTTCGAGAGGGGGAATGTTTGTTGGATCCGGTAGTGTTAATCTCAAGTCTGCACCCGACCCCACCATGGCGAGGTGCCTCGTGTCCCCGTCCGGGACAGACATTCTTCCGGGAGCCCCCCAAGCCGCACTGTGTTCCGTACGTCGGACCGTACGTCGTACACGGACACTGAGCGGGGCGCAGGGCACGCTCCGGAACCGGTGCGACCACGCCGCGTGACACTGACACTGGGTGCCACGGCATATGGAAGCGCCATCACCAGATTCCTCCGCCGCTGAGGCGGACCACCGCCCCGGCACGGTTCACACCACACGGACCGAAGCCGGACAGCACAACCGGTCGCCGAGCCAGACAGGCCGACGTCCGCTCCAGGGAAGGACCCTTCGTGAGCGACACCACCGATCTGATGGGCGCACGTGTCGAGGAGACCGCTGCCGCGCCCGCCACGGACGCCTCCGCGCCTGCCACCGGTGCCGGCTCCCGGCGGCGCCGCGGTACCGGCCTCGAGGGCATGGTGCTGGCCGAGCTGCAACAGGTCGCATCCGGCCTCGGCATCAGGGGCACCGCGCGTATGCGCAAGAGCCAGCTGATCGAGGTCATCAAGGAGGCGCAGGCGTCCGGCGGCGCCGCCCCGGCCGCGAAGGCCGAGGCCCCCGCCGAGACCAAGCCGAAGCGCCGCGCCACCTCCCGGAGCCGTACGGGGGACAACGCCGAGAAGGCGGAGAAGAAGGCGGACGCGAAGCAGGCCCCCGAGGCCCCCGCCGAGAAGGCCGAGAAGGCCGTGGCCCAGCAGCAGATCGAGATCCCCGGCCAGCCGGCTGGGGACCCCTCCCGCGCGAGCGCAGCCGAGCGTGGGGGAGACGACGCCCCCTCCGAGCGCCGCCGTCGCCGGGCCACCGCCGACGCCGGTTCCCCGGCCGCCGCCGAGACGATCGCCGCCGAGGCGAAGAACGAGC
Organism: Streptomyces caelestis; assembly: GCF_014205255.1. Classification (GTDB taxonomy): domain Bacteria; phylum Actinomycetota; class Actinomycetes; order Streptomycetales; family Streptomycetaceae; genus Streptomyces; species Streptomyces caelestis. Next base: position 5,909,723 of record NZ_JACHNE010000001.1, read on the forward strand.
CCAAGGGCGAGTCGCAGGCGCAGCAGCAGTCCCAGAACGACGCCAAGTCCGACGCGGGTGAGGGCGGCGAGGGCCGTCGTCGCGACCGCCGTGACCGCGGCCGGGACCGGGACCGCGACGGCGGTCGCGACCGCGACCGCCGTGGCAACAAGGGCGACGACCAGCAGGGCGGCCAGCGCGGCCAGCAGAACCAGCAGCAGGGCGGCGGCCGTCAGGACCGTGACCGTCAGCAGGACGACGACGACTTCGAGGGCGGCCGGCGTGGCCGTCGCGGGCGTTACCGCGACCGCCGTGGCCGCCGTGGCCGCGACGAGATCGCCCCCGAGCCGCAGATCGCCGAGGACGACGTCCTGATCCCCGTCGCGGGCATCCTGGACATCCTCGACAACTACGCCTTCATCCGCACCTCCGGCTACCTGCCCGGCCCGAACGACGTGTACGTCTCCCTCGCCCAGGTCCGCAAGAACGGCCTGCGCAAGGGCGACCACATCACCGGTGCCGTCCGCCAGCCGAAGGAAGGGGAGCGGCGCGAGAAGTTCAACGCGCTGGTGCGCCTGGACTCCGTCAACGGCATGGCGCCCGAACACGGCCGTGGCCGCCCGGAGTTCAACAAGCTCACGCCGCTGTACCCGCAGGACCGGCTCCGTCTGGAGACCGACCCGGGCGTGCTGACCACCCGCATCATCGACCTCGTGTCGCCGATCGGTAAGGGCCAGCGCGGTCTGATCGTGGCCCCGCCGAAGACCGGCAAGACCATGATCATGCAGGCGATCGCCAACGCGATCACGCACAACAACCCCGAGTGCCACCTGATGGTCGTCCTGGTCGACGAGCGTCCGGAAGAGGTCACCGACATGCAGCGGTCGGTCAAGGGCGAGGTCATCTCCTCGACCTTCGACCGCCCGGCCGAGGACCACACCACGGTCGCCGAGCTCGCCATCGAGCGCGCCAAGCGCCTGGTGGAGCTGGGCCACGACGTGGTCGTCCTGCTCGACTCGATCACGCGTCTGGGCCGTGCGTACAACCTCGCCGCCCCGGCCTCCGGCCGCATCCTGTCCGGTGGTGTCGACTCGACCGCCCTGTACCCGCCGAAGCGCTTCTTCGGTGCGGCCCGCAACATCGAGGACGGCGGCTCGCTGACCATCCTCGCCACCGCCCTGGTGGACACGGGCTCCCGCATGGACGAGGTCATCTTCGAGGAGTTCAAGGGCACGGGCAACGCCGAGCTCAAGCTCGACCGGAAGCTCGCCGACAAGCGCATCTTCCCGGCGGTGGACGTGGACGCGTCCGGCACCCGTAAGGAAGAGATCCTGCTCGCTCCCGACGAGCTCGGCATCGTCTGGAAGCTGCGCCGGGTGCTGCACGCCCTCGACCAGCAGCAGGCGGTCGAGCTGCTTCTCGACAAGATGAAGCAGACGAAGTCGAACGCCGAGTTCCTGATGCAGATCCAGAAGACCACTCCGACGCCGGGCAACGGCGACTGAGGTCAGCACTGCGCAAAGGGCCGCTCCCGTGCCGGGGGCGGCCCTTTGCGGTGTTCGCGTGCGGGTAGGATCACGCTCTCTTCGAACTTGTGATCCCTAGGGGGGACATTCGTGGGTAGAACCATGCCCGGGGGCGGTCGGCACAGACGCCGGATACGTATCGCCGTTCCCGTCGCCGCGGCCGGTGTCGCCGCCGCCGTGGCCGCCGCGCTGCTGACGACGTCCGCCGGCGCGGCCACCGCACTGCCGCAGCCGACGATCAAGCCCGCCACCAGCTCACCGTCGCTCGCCGAGCTGGAGAAGCGTGTCGCCGGCGCCATGGCCGGTGACGACGTCGCCGGGAAGACGAGCAAGGCCTCGCTCAGCGCGAGCACGAACACGAGCCCGTCCACCGTCGACCCGAAGGTCATCGGCGGCAACGAGACCACCATCACCTCGGCCCCGTGGATGGCGCAGCTCCACTACTACGACGACCGGGGCACCTCCGGCACGAGCGACGACATCGGCTTCTTCTGCGGCGGCGCCGTCGTCGCGCCGACGAAGATCCTCACCGCCGCGCACTGCGTCAAGGGCTACAACTGGAACGCCAACGGCGCCATCGTCACCGGCACCGCCCAGCTGCCCTCGGCCGACGGCAGCGACCTGCACGGCGGCACCGTCACCGGTGTCTGGCGGCAGTGGAACCACCCGTCGTACAACGCGACGACCATCGACAACGACATCGCGGTGCTCACCCTGCCCGTCCCGGTCAAGGCCACCCCGATCCGCATGACCACGTCCGGCGACACCACGTCGTACCAGGCCGGCACCAGCGCCAAGGTCTACGGCTGGGGCCGCACCAGCTCCACCAGCGACGCGATCTCCGAGACGCTGAAGACGGCCACGCTGCCCGTCCAGTCCGACACCACCTGCGCCGGTTACTACGGCAGGGACTTCGTCAAGGGCCACATGGTCTGCGCGGGCAAGCCCGCCACCGGCAGCGACACCGGCACCGTCTCCGCCTGCAACGGCGACTCCGGCGGCCCCCTGGTCGTCAACAACCGGATCGTCGGTGTCGTGTCCTGGGGTGTGACGGACTGCGTCGCGAAGGGCGCCTACAGCGTCTTCAGCAAGGTCAGTTCCTACGTCGGCGCCACCTACCCGCGTCTCGACGACACCAACGTCAACGGCGACCACAAGGCCGACCTGTGGGTGCGCAACGCCTCCACCAAGACCGGCTACTCCAAGAACTCCAACGGCACGTCGTTCGCCGCCCGCGAGTCCTGGGGCAACTGGAACGGCGTCAACGTCGTCCTGCAGACGGACTTCGACCGGGACGGCTACCAGGACCTGGTCTACCGGCGCAGCAGCGACGGGGATGTCTTCCGGACCCACTACGTGATCTCCAGCGGCACCTGGTCCACCCAGCAGATCGCCGACAACTGGAAGACCCGCACCCGCATCATCACCCCCGGTGACGTCACCGGCGACTACCTGCCCGACCTGCTCTCGGTCGACTCCGCGGGCGTGATGTGGATCTACCCGGGCAAGGGCAACGGCACCTTCGCGCCCCGCGTGAAGGTCGGCTCCGGCTGGAACCAGTACAACTCCGTGCGCGGCCACGGCGACTTCACCGGGGACGGCAAGACCGACCTGATCGCCCGCAGCACGTCGGGCAGCTACGTCTACCTCTACAAGGGCACCGGCAAGGCCGGCTCGGGCGCTTTCTCGGCCCGCGTCAAGGTGCGCACCTGGGGCGGCTACAACGCCTTCGACGCCACCGGCGACATCACCGGCGACGGCAAGGCCGACTTCCTGGCCCGCACCCCCGGCGGCACGCTCTACCTGTACCCGGGCACCGGCAAGGCGACCAGCGAGATCTTCGCCACAAGGAAGTCCGTCGGGACCGATTTCAAGCAGTACGACATCTTCGGCTGAAACCGCAGGTGAGCGAGGTACACCTCGCTGTGACGAATACGGACTGTGCCCACCGCCGCACGCGGTGGGCACAGTCCGTTGTGCAACCCTTTCCCGAGTTTCTCCGTCTGACCAGGCGGAGCGACGATGGTGCCAGGAGGAAGTCCCCGTCCGTTCACGCCTGGCATTGACCGCAGGGGGTAACCGACCGTAGACGAGCTGAGGAGCACATGTCTGCCGAGAGCACGCCGGGTCCGGGTATACCGGGCGATACCGGCATCACCGGGTCGCGCCGCCGCGCCAAGGGCCGGCGCCGCAAGCCCCGTAGGCGCCACAAGGCCGTGATGGTGACGGCCTGGACCGCTGCGGGCATCGTCGCCCTGGGCGGCGTCGGGGCGGGGTACATGTACTTCAAGCTCAACGGCAACCTCAAGAGCGTCGACATCGACCAGGCCCTCGGCACGGACCGGCCCAAGAAGGCCGACAACGGCTCGGAGAACATCCTCGTCCTCGGCTCCGACACCCGCGCCGGCGGCAACAAGAAGCTCGGCGGCGGCACCGACGACGGCAGCGCCCGCTCCGACACGGCGATGATCGTGCACGTCTACAAGGGGCACAAGAAGGCCAGCGTGGTCTCCATCCCGCGCGACACCCTCATCGACCGGCCCGCGTGCACGGACACCAAGGGCGACGAGCACCCCGCCGCGAACGGCGTGATGTTCAACTCGGCCTACTCCACCGGCGGGGCCGCCTGCGCCGTGAAGACCGTCGAGTCGATCACCGACCTGCGCATGGACCACTACCTGGAGGTCGACTTCGCCGGCTTCCAGAAGCTCATCGACGACCTCGGCGGTGTCGAGGTCACCACGACCAAGAGCATCGACGACCCCGACAGCCACCTGAAGCTGAAGGCCGGCACCCACAGACTCGACGGTGAGCAGGCCCTCGGCCTGGTCCGCACCCGCCACGGCGTCGGCGACGGCTCCGACCTGGGCCGCATCCAGCTCCAGCAGGCCTTCATCAAGGCGCTGGTCCACCAGATCAAGGACGTCGGCGTCTTCACGAACCCCAAGAAGCTGCTCGACCTCGCGGAGACCGCGACCAAGACGGTGACGACCGACTCCGACCTCGGCTCGGTCAACAAGCTCGCGTCCTTCGCGGGCGGCCTCAAGAGCATCACCCCGTCCCAGATGCACATGGTCACGATGCCGGTGGCCTACGACCCGGCCGACCCCAACCGGGTCCTCCTGCAGAAGAAGAAGGCCGACCAGATCTGGAAGGCCCTGGAGAACGACGAGCCGATCCCGGCGAGCGCCACGAAGGGCACGGCGACGGGTGAGGCGAAGGATGTCGTGAGCAGCCGGTAAAGGGCGCGGGGAACAAACGACGGCTACCCCCGGTTTTGGGGGATGGCCCCAGTCCTGGCAGACTGGTACGTCGGCCCCGGTTCACGCTCCCGCACCCCGCGGCAGCGACCCGGCGCCCTCCCGAAACCTAGGAGACACCTTGAAGCGCGACATCCACCCCGCGTACGTCGAGACGCAGGTCAGCTGCACCTGCGGCGCGTCGTTCACCACCCGCAGCACCATCGAGTCCGGCGCGATCCGCGCCGACGTGTGCTCCGAGTGCCACCCGTTCTACACGGGCAAGCAGAAGATCCTCGACACCGGTGGCCGCGTGGCCCGCTTCGAGGCCCGCTTCGGCAAGGCCGCCGGCTCCAAGAAGTAGCGAGCCCCATTTCGCCGGTCCGCGGACGCGCCCCCTCACCGGGCGCTCCGGGACCGGCGTTTTTGGTCGCCCGCCCCTTCACCCCGCCAGTACACAGGAGCCCAAGATGTTCGAGGCCGTCGAGGAACTCGTCGCCGAGCACGCCGACCTGGAGAAGAAGCTCTCCGACCCGTCGGTCCACTCCGACCAGGCCAACGCGCGCAAGCTGAACAAGCGTTACGCCGCGCTCACCCCGATCGTCGCCACGTACCGCTCCTGGACGCAGACGGGCGACGACATCGAGACCGCGCGCGAGTTCGCCGCCGACGACCCCGACTTCGTGGCCGAGGTCAAGGAGCTGGAACAGCGGCGCGAGGAGCTGACCGAGAAGCTGCGCCTCCTCCTCGTCCCGCGCGACCCCAGCGACGACAAGGACGTCATCCTCGAGATCAAGGCGGGCGCGGGCGGCGACGAGTCGGCCCTGTTCGCCGGCGACCTGCTGCGCATGTACCTGCGCTACGCCGAGCGCGTCGGCTGGAAGACCGAGATCATCGACGCCACCGAGTCCGAGCTGGGCGGCTACAAGGACGTCCAGGTGGCCGTGAAGACCAAGGGCGGCCAGGGTGCGACGGAGCCAGGACAGGGCGTGTGGGCCCGTCTGAAGTACGAGGGCGGCGTGCACCGCGTGCAGCGTGTCCCCGCCACCGAGTCCCAGGGCCGTATCCACACCTCCGCCGCCGGTGTCCTCGTCACCCCCGAGGCCGAGGAGGTCGACGTCGAGATCAACCCGAACGACCTCCGCATCGACGTCTACCGCTCGTCCGGGCCGGGCGGGCAGTCCGTCAACACCACCGACTCCGCGGTGCGCATCACGCACGTCCCGACCGGAGTCGTCGCCTCCTGCCAGAACGAGAAGAGCCAGCTGCAGAACAAGGAGCAGGCACTGCGTATCCTGCGCTCCAGGCTGCTCGCCATCGCGCAGGAGGAAGCGGAGAGGAACGCCGCGGACGCCCGCCGCAGTCAGGTCCGCACCGTCGACCGCTCCGAGAAGATCCGCACGTACAACTTCCCGGAGAACCGCATCTCGGACCACCGTGTCGGCTACAAGGCGTACAACCTGGACCAGGTCCTGGACGGCGACCTCGACGCGGTGATCCAGGCCTGCGTCGACGCGGACTCGGCGGCGAAGCTCGCGGCCGCGTAGGACACACACAGGAGTACCGACTACCGGAGGACATGCGTGCAGCAGTCATTTGGGGGGCGACCCCCAAGCCCCCGCAGCGTGCTGCTCGCGGAGGTGGCCCAGGCCACCCAGCGGCTCGCCGACGCCGGCGTGCCCTCGCCGCGCACCGACGCGGAGGAGCTCGCCGCGTTCGTGCACGGCGTCAAGCGCGGCGAGCTGCACTCCGTCAAGGACTCCGACTTCGACGCCCGCTACTGGGAGGTCATCGCCCGCCGCGAGGCCCGCGAGCCGCTCCAGCACATCACCGGGCGGGCCTACTTCCGGTACCTGGAACTCCAGGTCGGCCCCGGAGTGTTCGTGCCGCGGCCCGAGACGGAGTCCGTGGTCGGCTGGGCCATAGACGCCGTACGGGCCATGGACGTCGTCGAGCCGTGCATCGTCGACCTGTGCACCGGCTCCGGCGCCATCGCGCTCGCCCTCGCCCAGGAGGTGCCGCGCTCGCGCGTGCACGCCGTGGAGCTGTCCGAGGACGCCCTCAGGTGGACCCGCAAGAACGTGGAGGGGTCCAGGGTCGAACTGCGCCAGGGAGACGCCCTGACGGCCTTCCCGGACCTCGACGGCCAGGTCGACCTGGTCATCTCCAACCCGCCGTACATCCCGCTCACCGAGTGGGAGTACGTCGCCCCCGAGGCGCGGGACTACGACCCCGACCTGGCCCTGTTCTCCGGCGAGGACGGCCTCGACCTCATCCGCGGCCTGGAACGCACCGCGCACCGGCTGCTGCGCCCCGGCGGCGTCGTGGTCGTGGAGCACGCCGACACCCAGGGCGGCCAGGTGCCGTGGATCTTCGCCGAGGACCGCGGCTGGACCGACGCCGCCGACCACCCGGACCTGAACAACCGCCCGCGTTTCGCCACGGCCCGCAAGGCACTGCCGTGAGCACACCGGGCACCCCGCAGTCTTCGCGGACTTCATCCCAGCAGCACGTGTACGAGGAGGCCAGCTAAAGATGGCACGGCGATACGACACCAACGACGCGACCGACCGTGTGACCGGTCTGCGCGAGGCAGCGTCCGCCGTCCGCCGTGGCGAGCTCGTGGTGCTGCCGACGGACACGGTGTACGGCATCGGCGCCGACGCGTTCTCCGCGGAGGCCGTCGCCGACCTGCTGGACGCCAAGGGCCGGGGCCGCAACATGCCCACCCCCGTCCTCATCGGCTCCCCGAACACGCTGCACGGGCTCGTCACGGACTTCTCGGAGCTGGCCTGGGAGCTGGTCGACGCCTTCTGGCCGGGCGCGCTGACGCTGGTCGCCAAGCACCAGCCGTCCCTCCAGTGGGACCTGGGCGACACCCGGGGCACGGTCGCCGTGCGCATGCCGCTGCACCCGGTCGCCATCGAACTGCTGACCGAGGTGGGCCCGATGGCCGTCTCCTCGGCCAACCTGACCGGCCACCCGGCGCCGGAGGACTGCGACGCCGCGCAGGAGATGCTCGGCGACTCCGTCTCCGTCTACCTGGACGGCGGCCCGACCCCCGGCAACGTCCCGTCGTCGATCGTCGACGTGACCCGTGAGGTGCCGCTGCTGCTGCGCGCCGGCGCGCTCTCCGCGGAAGAGCTGCGAAAGGTCGTACCCGACCTCGAGGTGGCGAATTGACGGCCCCTGGAGCGGGGCGTGGCATAGGCAACGGGGAAAGCGCGGCGGAGATCACGACGACGTTCGTGGGGCTGCCGCGCGACAGCTTCCGCATCCTCCACGTCAGTACCGGCAACGTGTGCCGCTCGCCCATCACCGAGCGGCTGACCCGCCATTTCGTGCGGGAGCGGCTCGGGATCCTGGGCGGCGGGCTGATCGTGGAGAGCGCGGGCACCTGGGGCCACGAGGGCGCCCCCATGGAGGCCAACGCGGAGACCGTGCTGGCCGACTTCGGCGCGGACGCCTCCGGCTTCACCGGCCGCGAACTCCTCGACGAGCACGTGATCCGCGCCGACCTGGTGCTGACCGCCACCCGGGACCACCGGGCGCAGGTCATCTCCATGGGGCACTCGGCGGGCCTGCGGACCTTCACGCTCAAGGAGTTCACCCGCCTGGTGAAGGCCATCGACCCGGCGACCCTGCCGTCCCTGGAGGAGGGCGTGGTCACACGCGCGCGTGCGCTGGTGCGCGCCGCCGCGGCTCTACGCGGGTGGCTGCTGGCCCCGAACGCCGAGGCGGACGAGGTGTACGACCCGTACGGGGCGCCTCTGACGTTCTTCCGGTCCGTCGGGGACGAGATACACCAGGCACTCGATCCGGTCGTCACGGCCCTCACGGGCGTCCCCGCAAAGACGTAACGGCCGAGCGCACCGGGGGCCCCGGGCCTACATTGGACGTACGTCACCGTCGACGCCGCCCGGAGCCCACCATGACGGTCACCCCTGCCATCGAGGCCGACCTCCTGCGCCGCCAGGACCCCGAACTCGCCGACATCCTGCTCGGCGAGCGGGAGCGGCAGGCGACGACGCTCCAGCTGATCGCCGCCGAGAACTTCAGCTCGCCGGCCGTCCTGGCCGCCCTCGGCTCGCCGCTCGCCAACAAGTACGCCGAGGGCTACCCGGGAGCGCGCCACCACGGCGGCTGCGAGATCGTCGACGTCGCCGAACGCGTCGCCGTGGACCGGGCCAGGGCGCTGTTCGGCGCCGAGCACGCCAACGTGCAGTCCCACTCCGGCTCTTCGGCCGTCCTGGCCGCCTACGCCGCCCTGCTGCGCCCCGGCGACACCGTCCTCGCCCTCGGCCTGCCGTACGGCGGCCATCTCACGCACGGCTCGCCGGCGAACTTCTCCGGCCGCTGGTTCGACTTCGTCGGATACGGCGTGGAGGCCGAGTCCGGGCTGATCGACCACGACCAGGTGCGCACCCTGGCCCGCACGCGCCGGCCCAAGGCGATCGTGTGCGGCTCGATCGCCTACCCCCGGCACATCGACTACGCCTTCTTCCGGGAGGTCGCCGACGAGGTGGGCGCGTATCTCGTCGCGGACGCCGCGCATCCCATCGGCCTGGTCGCCGGGGGAGCGGCGCCGAACCCGGTGCCGTACGCGGACATCGTCTGCGCGACGACCCACAAGGTGCTGCGGGGCCCGCGCGGCGGCATGATCCTGTGCCGCGCGGAGCTGGCCGAGCGGGTGGACCGGGCCGTGTTCCCTTTCACACAGGGTGGTGCGCAGATGCACACCATCGCCGCCAAGGCGGTCGCGTTCGGGGAGGCGGCAACACCGGCGTTCTCCGTGTACGCCCATCAGGTGGTCGCCAATGCGAGGGTTCTCGCGGCCCGGCTGGCCGCCGAGGACCTGGTCGTCACCACGGGCGGCACGGACACCCACCTGATCACCGCCGACCCGGCGCCGCTCGGCGTCGACGGCCGCACGGCCCGGGGCCGTCTCGCCGCCGCCGGCCTGGTCCTGGACTGCTGCGCGCTGCCGCACGGCGACGCCCGGGGACTCAGGCTGGGCACGGCCGCCGTCACCACGCAGGGCATGGGCGAGGCGGAGATGGCGCGGATCGCCAAGCTGCTCGCGGGGGTGCTCAGGGGTGTGACCGAGAGCGCGAGGGCCCGTGAAGAAGTGCGGGAGCTGGCCGGTGGATTTCCGCCCTATCCCCGCTGAGACGGGGTAAGCGCACCAGGGTGCACAGCCACTCGTGCAACCATCGTCGCTACCCGGAAGTCCCCACTCGTATGCGCGCATCGCTAGGGTGTGGGGCTGAGATGGCCAGCGAGACCTGTGGGGAAGCCCGTGCGTGAATACCTGCTGACGCTCTGCGTCACGGCCGCGGTGACGTATCTGCTGACAGGGCCGGTACGGAAGTTCGCGATCGTGGCCGGAGCGATGCCGGAGATCCGGGCACGTGACGTGCACCGGGAACCCACTCCGCGGCTCGGCGGGATCGCGATGTTCTTCGGCCTGTGCGCGGGTCTGCTGGTCGCCGACCACCTGACCAACCTCAGCCAGGTCTTCGAGACGTCGAACGAACCCCGGGCGCTGCTGTCCGGGGCGGCTCTGATCTGGCTGATGGGCGTGCTGGACGACAAGTTCGAGCTGGGCGCTCTGATCAAGCTGGGTGGCCAGATGATCGCAGCCGGCGTCATGATCCTTCAAGGCTTGACCATCCTGTGGCTGCCCATCCCCGGTGTCGGAACGGTGTCCGTCACCCCGTGGCAGGGCAACCTGCTCACCGTGGCGCTCGTGGTCATCACCATCAACGCGGTCAACTTCGTGGACGGCTTGGACGGCCTGGCGGCAGGGATGGTGTGCATCGCCGCAGCGGCGTTCTTCCTGTACACCTACCGGATCTGGTACGGCTACGGTGCGGAAGCGGCGGCCCCGGCGACCCTGTTCTCCGCGGTGCTCATGGGTATGTGCCTCGGCTTCCTTCCGCACAACATGCACCCCGCCCGGATCTTCATGGGCGACTCCGGGTCAATGCTGATCGGTCTGGTCCTCGCGGCGAGCGCCGTGTCCGTCACCGGCCAGCTGGACGTTGAGGCACTCAACGTCAACCTGGGTGGCACGCGGGAAACGACCCACGCGATGCTCCCCGTCTTCATCCCCCTGCTGATGCCGTTGACGATCATCGCGATCCCGGCCGCCGACCTGGCCCTGGCGATCGTTCGCCGCACCTGGCGCGGCCAGTCCCCGTTCGCCGCCGACCGCGGCCACCTGCACCACCGGCTGCTGGAGATCGGTCACTCGCACAGCCGCGCCGTGCTCATCATGTACTTCTGGTCGGCGCTGATCGCCTTCGGCGCCCTCGCCTACTCGGTCAATTCGACGTCCATGTGGATCGTGCTCGGCGTCGTCTTCCTCAGCGTGATCGGCCTGCTCCTGCTCCTGCTGCCGCGCTTCACGCCGCGGGCCCCGCGCTGGATGGAACGGTTCCTGCCGCCGCGCTACCGGCGCCGCGGCTCGGTCGCGGCCCTCTCACCCGACGCCTCGACGCCGGCGTCCGCCGCCGATCAGGCCGCTTCCGTCAGGTCCGAGGACCGCACGCCGGCGGTCTCCGGGGTCTCCGGTGTCAACGGGGCGACCGCCATCGGCGCCCGTTCGCGTCTGGGCGACCGGAGCAAGGCCGGGACAAGGTAAGAATCTGACTAGAGCATTGCCAAGTCGTGGGCTTGCGATGGGGGTGCGAAGCGCCCCAATACCAGACATCTCGGCGCTGTTCTCGCTCAGACGCGCATGTTCACCCTCATGTGTGACTGTCCGCACACCTTCAGGTAAAGACTGCATCAAATAGTTTGTGATACGGTTCACGAGAACCCCCCGGATAGAGCCGAAGGACCGTAGTGCGACGGTCCATTGGTGTGAGGTCTCCACTCAGCCCGGGACTACGCTCGTCCATGACGACACCCCTGCCCCCTGCGAAAGCGGAGTTGCCGCCATGCCGTCCAATGACGCCCGGATTCTGGCCCAGGCTGCCGTGCCCACGGCTGCCGTCGGTGCTGTTGCCGCCGTCATCAGTGGTGTGGTTGCCGGCGGCAAGGGAGCGATCGGGGCGGTCGTCGCTACGCTCGTGGTGATCCTGTTCATGGGGATCGGTCTCTACGTCCTGCAGCGCACTGCCAAATCGCTTCCGCACCTCTTCCAGGCGATGGGTCTGATGCTCTACGCAGCGCAGATTCTGCTGCTGTTCGTCTTCATGGCCGCCTTCAAGAACACCACGTTGTTCCACCCCAAGGCCTTCGCTCTCACGCTCGTCGCCGGCACCCTCGCGTGGATCGCGGCGCAGGCGCGTGCCCACATGAAGGCCAAGATCCTTTACGTCGAGCCCGATTCGGCGACGGGCGGGAAGCCCGCAAAGTCGGGGCACTCGTCGTGAGGGGTAGGGCCGGGATAAGTAGACATGAGATCTCCTGCTATCGTCCGGTGCCAACTGCGGCATCGCGGGCGCGGGCATCCGAGCTGACGCCTGCTCTATCGCGAGGCGAGATGCCCCCCAGCCGCCCCCACATCCGTAACACCAGTCCCGTGCCGAACCGCGGCTCTGTGCCGCGCCGACACAACGAGGTTGCCGTACCCATGCGTCACGCCGAAGGAGCCCGCGGTGAGTGCTGACCAGACCCAGCTCGCCTTTGACTGGAGCTGTCGGATCATGTCCGACAACGGGTGTGGTTTTCCGGCTCCGGGCCTGCACTCGTTCCTCTTCAAGCCGATTGCCACGGTCGGGGGGTTCGAGTTCAACAAGGTGATGCTTCTTGCCCTCATCACCACGCTCCTGGTCGTCACCTTCTTCACGCTCGCCTTCGGCAAGGCGAAGGTGGTGCCGGGCAAGCTCCAGATGGTCGGTGAGGCCGGCTACGACTTCGTACGCCGAGGCATCGTTTACGAGACCCTCGGTAAGAAGGAGGGCGAGAAGTACGTCCCTCTGATGGTCTCGCTCTTCTTCTTCATCTGGATCATGAACATCTGGTCCGTGATCCCGCTGGCCCAGTTCCCGGTCTCGTCGATCATCGCCTTCCCGATGGTCCTGGCCGCGATCGTCTACGTGGTGTGGGTCTCGCTGACCTTCAAGCGGCACGGTTTCGTCGGGTTCTTCAAGAACGTCACCGGCTACGACAAGTCGCTCGGCCCGGTGCTGCCGCTCGTGATGGTCATCGAGTTCTTCTCGAACCTGCTCGTTCGTCCCTTCACGCACGCGGTCCGACTCTTCGCCAACATGTTCGCCGGCCACCTGATGCTGGTGATGTTCACCGTCGCCTCCTGGTACCTGCTGAACAGCTGGATGATCCCGGCCGCCGGTGTCTCGTTCGTCATGACGATGGTCATGATCCTCTTCGAGCTCTTCGTGCAGGCCGTCCAGGCGTACGTCTTCGTCCTCCTGGCCTGCTCGTACATCCAGGGCGCTCTCGCCGAGCACCACTGAGCCCCCGCCCCCTCAAGCCCCTGATCGTCCGGTGGCCAACCCCCGCCGGTCCATGAAAAAGAAGGAAGATTCAGCATGGCTGCCCTTGAGACCCTCGCCGCTGTCGAAGGCAACATCGGTTCCATCGGCTACGGCCTCGCCGCCATCGGCCCCGGCGTCGGCGTCGGCATCATCTTCGGTAACGGCACCCAGGCCCTTGCCCGCCAGCCCGAGGCCGCCGGCCTGATCCGTGCCAACCAGATCCTCGGCTTCGCCTTCTGTGAGGCGCTCGCCCTCATCGGCATCGTCATGCCGTTCGTCTACAACTGACGAACGCTGACGAGCCGAACCTTTCGACGAAAGGCACTGATGTGATCGCCAACCTGGTGCAGCTGGCGGCCGAGAGTGAGCAGAACCCGCTCATTCCTCCGGGCCCCGAGCTGCTCGTCGGCACCATCGCCTTCGCCATCGTGTTCTTCTTCTTCTGGAAGAAGCTGCTTCCGAACATCAACAAGGTTCTGGAGGAGCGCCGCGCGGCGATCGAAGGCGGTATCGAAGAGGCCGAGACCATGAAGGTCGAGGCCCAGAGCGTCCTTGAGCAGTACAAGGCACAGCTCGCCGAGGCCCGGCACGAGGCCGCGCGCCTGCGCCAGGAGGCGCAGGAGCAGGGTGCCGCCCTCATCGCCGAGATGCGGGCCGAGGGCCAGCGGCAGCGCGAGGAGATCGTCGCCGCCGGTCACGCCCAGATCGAGGCCGACCGCAAGGCCGCGTCGTCCGCGCTGCGTCAGGACGTCGGCAAGCTCGCCACCGACCTGGCCGGCAAGCTCGTCGGCGAGTCCCTCGAGGACCACGCCCGTCAGAGCCGCGTGATCGACCGGTTCCTCGACGACCTCGAGGAGAAGGCCGAGGCCGGCCGATGAACGGAGCGAGCCGCGAGGCCCTGGCAGCCGCACGTGAGCGTCTCGACGCGCTGACGGACTCCACGTCCGTGGACGCCGGCTCGCTCGCCGACGAGCTGGCCGCCGTCACCGCGCTGCTCGACCGCGAGGTGTCGCTGCGTCGGGTCCTCACCGACCCGGCGCAGGCCGGTGAGGCCAAGGCCGAACTGGCCCAGCGCCTGCTCAGCACCCAGGTCAGCGGCCCCGCCGCCGACCTGGTCGCCGGAATGGTGCGCTCCCGCTGGTCGCAGTCGCGCGACCTGGTGGACGCGCTGGAGACGCTGGCCGACACCGCCGACCTCACCGCCGCGCAGAAGGCGGGCAAGCTCGACGACGTCGAGGACGAGCTGTTCCGCTTCGGGCGGATCGTCTCCGGCAGCACCGAGCTGCGTGCCGCGCTGACCGACCGCAAGGCCACCACCTCGGCCAAGAGCGAGCTGCTGCGCGGCCTGCTCGGCGGCCGGGCGCAGTCGGCCACCGAGCGTCTGGTCACGCGCCTTGTGACCGCGCCGCGGGGACGTAGCCTGGAGTCGGGACTGGAGTCCCTGTCCAAGCTCGCCGCCGAGCGCCGGGACCGCATGGTGGCCATCGTCACCTCGGCGGTACCGCTGAGCGACCCGCAGAAGCAGCGCCTGGGCGCCGCCCTCGCGAAGCTCTACGGCCGCACGATGCACCTCAACCTGGACGTGGACCCCGAGGTCCTCGGCGGGATCCGGGTGCAGGTCGGCGACGAGGTCATCAACGGCTCCCTCGCGGACCGCATCGAGGACGCCAGCCGCCGGCTCGCCGGCTGAGCCAGCAACTCAATAGCAGTACGTACTTACGACGGCCCTGGTTGGGCCGTGCAGAAGAATCCTGGGGGTCGCCCCCAGACCCCCAAAGTGAAACTTCGGGCCCAACAAGGAGAGCAGGGAACCCAGATGGCGGAGCTCACGATCCGGCCGGAGGAGATCCGGGACGCGCTGGAGAACTTCGTCCAGGCGTACAAGCCGGACGCGGCCTCGCGCGAGGAGGTCGGTACGGTCACCTTCGCCGGCGACGGTATCGCGAAGGTCGAGGGTCTGCCCTCGGTCATGGCCAACGAGCTGCTGAAGTTCGAGGACGGCAGCCTCGGTCTCGCCCTCAACCTCGAGGAGCGCGAGATCGGCTGCGTCGTCCTCGGCGAGTTCAGCGGTATCGAGGAGGGCCAGCCGGTCTCCCGTACCGGCGAGGTCCTGTCCGTCGCGGTCGGCGAGGGCTACCTCGGCCGCGTCGTGGACCCCCTCGGCAACCCGATCGACGGCCTCGGCGAGATCGAGACCGACAGCCGTCGCGCCCTGGAGCTGCAGGCTCCGGGCGTCATGGTCCGTAAGTCGGTGCACGAGCCGATGGAGACGGGCTACAAGGCCGTCGACACGATGACCCCGATCGGCCGTGGCCAGCGCCAGCTGATCATCGGTGACCGCCAGACCGGCAAGACCGCCCTGGCCGTCGACACCATCATCAACCAGCGCGACAACTGGCGCACCGGCGACCCGAACAAGCAGGTCCGCTGCATCTACGTCGCCATCGGCCAGAAGGGCTCCACCATCGCCGGCGTGCGCGGCGCTCTGGAGGAGGCCGGCGCGCTGGAGTACACGACCATCGTCGCCGCCCCGGCGTCCGACCCGGCCGGCTTCAAGTACCTGGCGCCCTACACCGGTTCGGCCATCGGCCAGCACTGGATGTACCAGGGCAAGCACGTCCTGATCATCTTCGACGACCTGTCGAAGCAGGCCGACGCCTACCGCGCCGTGTCGCTGCTGCTGCGCCGCCCGCCGGGCCGTGAGGCCTACCCGGGTGACGTCTTCTACCTGCACTCTCGTCTGCTGGAGCGCTGCGCGAAGCTCTCCGACGAGATGGGTGCCGGCTCGATGACCGGTCTGCCGATCGTCGAGACGAAGGCCAACGACGTCTCGGCGTTCATCCCGACCAACGTCATCTCCATCACCGACGGCCAGTGCTTCCTGGAGTCGGACCTGTTCAACGCCGGTCAGCGCCCCGCGCTGAACGTCGGTATCTCGGTCTCCCGAGTCGGTGGTTCCGCCCAGCACAAGGCGATCCGCCAGGTCTCCGGCCGTCTGCGTGTGGACCTCGCCCAGTTCCGTGAGCTGGAGGCCTTCGCCGCCTTCGGTTCCGACCTGGACGCCGCGTCCAAGGCGCAGCTGGAGCGTGGTCAGCGCATGGTCGAGCTGCTGAAGCAGCCGCAGTACCAGCCGATGGCCACCGAGGACCAGGTCGTCTCCATCTGGGCCGGCACCACCGGCAAGATGGACGAGGTTCCGGTCGCCGACATCCGCCGCTTCGAGAAGGAGCTGCTGGAGTACCTGCACCGCAAGGAGCAGGGTCTGCTGACCTCCATCCGCGAGGGCGGGAAGATGTCGGACGACACGCTCCAGGCCATGGCCGACGCCATCGCGGAGTTCAAGAAGCAGTTCGAGACCTCCGACGGCAAGCTGCTCGGCGAGGACGCCCCGGCTGCCGGCAAGTGACGTAAGGAAGGGACCTGACTCATGGGAGCCCAGCTCCGGGTCTACAAGCGTCGCATCCGTTCCGTCACCGCGACCAAGAAGATCACGAAGGCGATGGAGATGATCGCCGCCTCGCGCGTCGTCAAGGCGCAGCGCAAGGTGGCGGCGTCCACGCCGTACGCGACCGAGCTCACCCGGGCGGTCGCGGCGGTCGCCACCGGATCGAACACCAAGCACCCGCTGACGACGGAGCCGGAGAACCCGACCCGCGCCGCGGTCCTGCTCCTCACGAGCGACCGCGGCCTGGCCGGCGCCTTCAACTCCAACGCCATCAAGGCCGCGGAGAGGCTCACGGCGAAGCTCGAAGGTGAGGGCAAGGAGGTCGTCAGCTACATCGTCGGCCGCCGTGGTCTCGCCCACTACAACTTCCGCGAGCGCAAGGTCGCGGAGTCGTTCACGGGCTTCACCGACGAGCCGTCGTACGCGGACGCCAAGAAGGTCGCGGCCCCGCTGATCGAGGCCATCGAGACGGAGACGGCGGAAGGCGGCGTGGACGAGCTCCACATCGTCTACACCGAGTTCGTGTCGATGATGACGCAGACGGCCATCGAGGCCCGGCTGCTGCCGCTCAGCCTCGACGAGGTCGCGCAGGAGGCCAAGCCCAAGGGCGAGATCCTCCCGCTGTTCGACTTCGAGCCCTCGGCGGAGGACGTCCTGGACGCCCTGCTGCCGCGCTACGTGGAGAGCCGGATCTACAACGCGCTGCTCCAGTCGGCCGCCTCCAAGCACGCCGCCACGCGGCGCGCGATGAAGTCGGCCACCGACAACGCCGGAGAGCTCATCGAGACGCTCACCCGGCTTGCCAACCAGGCCCGCCAGGCCGAAATCACCCAGGAAATCAGCGAGATCGTCGGTGGCGCCAGTGCCCTGGCCGACGCGACCGCGGGGAGTGACCGATAAATGACCACCACTGTTGAGACCGCGACGGCTACGGGCCGCGTCGCCCGGGTCATCGGCCCGGTCGTCGACGTGGAGTTCCCCGTCGACGCGATGCCCGAGATCTACAACGCCCTGCACGTCGAGGTCGCCGACCCGGCGCTCGCGGGCGAGAAGAAGACGCTGACCCTGGAGGTCGCCCAGCACCTGGGTGACGGCCTGGTCCGCGCGATCTCCATGCAGCCCACCGACGGCCTGGTCCGCCAGGCTCCCGTCGTCGACACCGGCGCGGGCATCTCCGTCCCGGTCGGCGACTTCACCAAGGGCAAGGTGTTCAACACCCTCGGTGAGGTACTGAACAGCGACGAGACCTTCGAGGGCGAGCGCTGGCCCATCCACCGCAAGGCCCCCGCGTTCGACCAGCTCGAGTCGAAGACCGAGATGTTCGAGACGGGCCTGAAGGTCGTCGACCTTCTCACCCCGTACGTCAAGGGCGGCAAGATCGGTCTGTTCGGTGGTGCCGGTGTCGGCAAGACCGTGCTGATCCAGGAAATGATCATGCGTGTCGCCAACCTCCACGAGGGCGTCTCCGTCTTCGCGGGCGTCGGCGAGCGCACCCGTGAGGGCAACGACCTCATCGCGGAGATGGAAGAGTCCGGCGTTCTGGACAAGACCGCCCTGGTCTTCGGCCAGATGGACGAGCCCCCGGGCACCCGTCTGCGCGTGGCCCTGGCCGGCCTGACGATGGCGGAGTACTTCCGTGACGTCCAGAAGCAGGACGTGCTGTTCTTCATCGACAACATCTTCCGCTTCACCCAGGCCGGTTCCGAGGTGTCGACCCTGCTCGGCCGTATGCCCTCCGCGGTGGGCTACCAGCCGAACCTGGCCGACGAGATGGGTGTCCTCCAGGAGCGCATCACCTCGACCCGTGGTCACTCGATCACCTCGATGCAGGCGATCTACGTCCCCGCGGACGACCTGACCGACCCGGCCCCGGCCACCACCTTCGCCCACCTCGACGCGACGACGGTGCTCTCCCGTCCGATCTCCGAGAAGGGCATCTACCCGGCCGTGGACCCGCTGGACTCCACGTCCCGGATCCTCGACCCGCGGTACATCTCGGCGGACCACTACAACGCCGCGATGCGCGTGAAGAACATCCTGCAGAAGTACAAGGACCTGCAGGACATCATCGCGATCCTCGGTATCGACGAGCTCGGCGAGGAGGACAAGCTCGTCGTCCACCGTGCCCGTCGCGTGGAGCGCTTCCTGTCCCAGAACACCCACGCCGCCAAGCAGTTCACCGGCGTGGACGGTTCGGACGTGCCGCTGGACGAGTCGATCGCCGCGTTCAACGCGATCTGCGACGGCGAGTACGACCACTTCCCGGAGCAGGCGTTCTTCATGTGCGGTGGTCTCGAGGACCTGAAGAAGAACGCGAAGGAGCTGGGCGTCTCCTGAGCCTCGCGCTCGACACATGAGCCTCGTGCTCATGACGGAGGGGGCGGGCGCGTCCCGCCCCCTCCGTCACGCCCACTAGACTTGTAACCAACACCCGGCACTCCCGCCGGGTGGTGACCCGAGGAGCCACCCTTGGCTGCTGAGCTGCACGTCGCGCTGGTCGCGGCCGACCGTGAGGTCTGGTCCGGCCAGGCCACCCTGGTCGTCGCGCGCACCACGTCCGGCGACATCGGCGTCATGCCCGGTCACCAGCCGCTGCTCGGTGTGCTGGAGTCGGGCCCGGTGACCATCCGTACGAGTGATGGCGGGACGGTCGTCGCCGCGGTCCACGGCGGTTTCATCTCGTTCGCGGACGACAAGCTGTCGCTGCTGGCCGAAGTCGCGGAGCTGTCGGACGAGATCGATGTCCAGCGCGCGGAGCAGGAGCTGGAGCGTGCGAAGGCGGAGGACGACGCGGAGGCCCAGCGCCGCGCGGACGTCCGTCTGCGTGCGGCCACGGCGGCGCGCTGACTTCGCCCGCCGTGTGATGACGTCACTCAGCCGCGGCTGGGTACCGGAGAGATCCGGACCCAGCCGCGGCTGAGGCGGATGTGGGTGATTTTTACGTTCCGTTACCTAGGAGACGAGGAGGTCGGTGTCGATGGTCCTCGCTCTGACTGTGTGCGGAATTGTCGTGGCCCTCGTGGTGGTGGGACTGTTCGTCTTCGGTCTGCGCCGCCGGCTCATCCAGCGCTCGGGCGGCACCTTCGACGCCAGCCTGCGCTGGGACACCCCGGAGCAGAGCGACGCAGGCGGCAAGGGCTGGGCCTACGGGGTGGCCCGGTACAACGGCGACCGCGTCGAGTGGTTCCGTGTCTTCTCGTACTCGCCGCGCCCCCGCCGGATCCTGGAACGCTCCGCGATCGAGGTGGCCGGCCGCCGGGTCCCGGAGGGCGAGGAGGAGCTGGCACTGCTCTCCGACCATGTGATCCTCGCCTGTCTGCACCGGGGGACCCGGCTGGAGCTGGCCATGAGCGAGGACGCGCTGACCGGTTTCCTGGCGTGGCTGGAGGCGGCCCCGCCCGGTCAGCGAGTGAATGTGGCGTAGCCACATTCACTCGCTGACCGGGGGTCCCCCCGGACGAAGTCTGGGGAGCGTCAATGTCGCTTAGGCCGGCTTAGGATCGTCGGTCAGTCGAGCCCGTCGTCGATGGCGGTCACCAGCTCACCGTTGCCGGTGTCGCCGCTGAACTCCCAGAAGAAGGCGCCGCCCAGGCCCTGGTTCTTGGCCCAGGTCATCTTCCCGGCGATCGTCGCGGGAGTGTCGTACGACCACCAGGTGCTGCCGCAGTGCGCGTACGCGGTGCCCGCGATCGTGCCGGTGGCCGGGCAGGAGTTCTTGAGGACCTTGTAGTCCTCGATGCCCGCCTCGTACGTACCGGGAGCCGCGCCGGTCGCCGTGCCGCCGGGGGCGGACTGGGTGACGCCGGCCCAGCCGCGGCCGTAGAAGCCGATGCCGAGCAGGAGCTTGGCGGACGGGACGCCCTTCGCCTTCAGCTTGGTGATCGCGTCGGCCGAGTTGAAGCCCGCCTGCGGAATGCCGGGGTACGAGGTGAGCGGGGAGTGCGGGGCGGTCGGGCCGTCCTTGTCGAAGGCGCCGAAGTAGTCGTACGTCATCACGTTGTACCAGTCGAGGTACTGCGCGGCGCCGCCGTAGTCGGCCGCGTCGATCTTGCCGCCGGAGGACCCGTCGGCGGTGATGGCCGCGGTGACCAGGTAGTCCGGGCCGAACTCGGCACGCAGTGCCTGGGAGAG
Organism: Streptomyces caelestis; assembly: GCF_014205255.1. Taxonomy (GTDB): domain Bacteria; phylum Actinomycetota; class Actinomycetes; order Streptomycetales; family Streptomycetaceae; genus Streptomyces; species Streptomyces caelestis. The sequence continues at coordinate 5,930,490 of NZ_JACHNE010000001.1, forward strand.
GTTCCTGAACGCCGCCGGCCCCGAGGTGTCGCAGGTCAGGCCGCAGGCGTTCGGGTACTCCCAGTCGATGTCGATGCCGTCGAAGACGTCGGCCCAGCGCGGGTCCTCCACGACGGCCTTGCAGGACTTGGCGAACGCGGTGGCGTTGGCCGCGGCCTGGCCGAAGCCGCCCGAGTAGGTCCAGCCGCCGAACGAGTACAGCACCTTGATGTGCGGGTACTTGGTCTTGAGCTGGCGCAGCTGGTTGAAGGTGCCGCGCAGCGGCTGGTCCCAGGTGTCGGCGGTGCCGCTGACGGACTGGTCGGCGGTGTAGGCCTTGTCGTAGGCGGCGTAGGTGTCGTCGACCGTGCACTGGCCGTTCTTGACGTTGCCGAAGGCGTAGTTGATGTGCGTGATCTTCGACGCCGAGCCCGACGTCACCAGGTTCTTGACGTGGTAGTTGCGGCCGTAGACGCCCCACTCGGTGAAATAGCCGAGCTTGATCGTGTCACCGGCGGGCGGGGGTTCCTGCGAGCCGCCGGTGGTGCGGACCTTCACCGCGCCGCTGACCGGGCCGGTCTGGTCGGCGGTGTCGCGGGCCTGGACGGTGTAGGAGTAGTCGGTGCCGGCGGTCAGGCCGGTGTTCGTGTACGAGGTGGCCGTCACCGTGGCGACCTTCGTGCCGTCGCGCAGGACGTCGTAGTTCTTGACGCCCTTGTCGTCGGTGGCGGCGGACCAGGTCAGCTTCACCGAGGTGTCGGTGATGCCGGAGGCGGTGGGGGTGCCGGGGGCGGAGGGCGGGGCGTCGCCGGGGACGCTGCCGCCGTCGCAGCCGCCGCCGTTGAGCTTGCAGCTCGCCGGGGAGCCGGAGCCGGTGCCGTTGAAGCCGAAGGAGACGGAGGCGCCGGGGGCGAGGGTGCCGTTCCAGGATTTGTTCTTCGCGCTCCAGTGGGTGCCGGAGGAGGTGACGTCGGCGTCCCAGGCGGACGTGACGGACGTGCCGGAGGGGAAGTCCCACTCGACGGTCCAGGAGCTGAGGGTCGTGGTCCCGGTGTTCTTCACCGTCCACTTGCCTTCGAAGCCGGAGCCCCAGTCCTGCGTCTTGGTGTAGCTCGCGGTGGCGGATGTCGCGGCCTGGGCCGGGCTCGCGAGGCCGACGAGACCGGCCAGCGGGAGCAACAGGGTCGCGAACCCTGCCGCGGCTCTGTGTCTGAAGCGCATGCTGCGCCTCCTTGATGGAGTTGTGGGGGCGCGACTGAGCCTCACGCCCTCTCATGGTGCGGTGAGAATAGGAAGGTCTGGACCACCGGTCAATAGGTCTGGACCACCCATCCATGCGTGGGTCAGATCCCCAACTCCTGCGCCAGGACGGCCGCTTGCACCCGGCTGCGCAGCTCCAGCTTCCCCAGCAGGCGGCTGACATGGGTCTTCACCGTCGCCTCGGCCATGTCGAGCCGCTCGGCGATGCCCGCGTTGGACAGGCCCTCGCCGAGGCAGGACAGCACCTCGCGCTCGCGCCGGGTCAGCCGGTCGAGGACCGCCGGGTCGGCCGTGGGCTCCCGTGTGGGCTTCGCGGCGAACTCCGCGATCAGCCGCCGGGTGACCGCCGGGGCGATCAGCCCCTCCCCACGTGCGACCGTCCGGACGGCCTCCAGCAGGTCCTTCGCCTCGGTGTTCTTCAGCAGGAAGCCGGACGCGCCCGCCCGCAGCGCCCCGAAGACGTACTCGTCGAGGTCGAAGGTGGTCAGCACCAGCACGTCGGCGAGCCGTTCCGCGACGACCTGCCGGGTCGCCGAGACCCCGTCCAGGCGCGGCATCTGAAGGTCCATCAGCACCAGGTCCGGCCGCAGCTCGCGGACCAGCGCCACCGCCTGCTCGCCGTCCGCCGCCTCGCCGACCACCTCGATGTCGGGCGCGCTGCGCAGGATGAGGACCAGGCCTGCGCGGACGGCGGACTGGTCCTCGGCGACCAGGACGCGGATCATGCGGTGTCTCCTTCGACGGTTTCGTGCACGGGCAGGGTGGCACGAACGGCCCAGACCTTGCCGTCCGGCGAGTCCTCGGGGCCGGCCTCGAACGTGCCGTCCAGCAGCGCGGCGCGTTCCCGCATGCCGACCAGGCCCGCGCCCGAGCCGGGGGCGCCGGGCCCGTCCCGGTCACCGTACGGGCTGGTCACCGTGATGGTCAGCACGCCGTCTTGCTGGGCCAGGGACACGGTGACCCGGCCGGGGCCGGCGTGCTTGAGGGTGTTGGTGAGGGATTCCTGGACGATGCGGTAGGCGGCCAGTTCGACCGGCGCGGGGACCGTGCCGTGCGCGGTGTCCAGCGTGACGTCGAGGCCGTTGGTGCGGGCGCCCTCGACCAGGGCGCCGAGTCCGTCGAGGGTGGGGGCGGCGACCGGCTCGACGTCACCGCTGGAGTCGCGGAGGATCCCGATCAGCCGGCGCATCTCCGCGAGCCCCTCGACGCTGTTCTCGCGGATCACGGCCAGGGCGTCCTGGGAGGTCTTCGGGTCGTCCAGGGAGAGCGCGGCCGTGGAGTGGATGGCGATCGCCGACAGGTGGTTGGCGACCATGTCGTGCAGTTCGCGGGCCATTCGGGCGCGTTCGGCGGTGACGGCCTGGGTGCGGTCCATCTCGGCGAGCAGCGCGGTCTGCGCGGCACGCAGCCGGGCCGCCTCGGCGGCGTCACGGTGGTTGCGGACGATCAGGCCGGTGGCGGCGGGCGCGAAGGCCACCACGCCGATGACCACGCCGAGCAGCAGCGCCTCGGGCTCGCGCCGCACCGCGAACGGCACCACCGTCCCGGCCACCGACAGCATCCCGGTGATCCTGGGGATGCGGTGGGCCGAGGCGGGCGGTCCGTACAGGACGGCCGCGTACATGAGGTCGGTGAACATCAGGATCGTGACCAGGTTGCCCTGGGTGACGGTGTCCAGGACGATCGCGGCCGTGCCGATCAGCAGGGCGGTACGCGGGGCGGTGCGGCGCAGCAGCTCGCAGCCGGCCATGACGAGCAGCGGCAGCAGGACCGGCCAGCGCCCCGGCAGCAGCACGTAGGCCTCGGTGTGCGGACGGGTGGCCAGACCGAGGGTCCACAGCAGCAGCCCGCCGAGCAGACTGCCCAGCGCGACGTACACGTCGAAGCGGCGGGGACGGGTCAGTCGTACGGCCATGCCACCATCCAACACGGCCGCCGGGCCCCGTGCCTGATCCCCGCGAAGGGTCCCCGGCTGCATCTTTCGATGTAGCGCGGGTTCGTCAGTCGCGACGACGATTCCGGCCGCGCCGGCCGGGAGCCTGGAAGGGTGACCGAGAGGAGCGAACTGTGATCGTCGCCTTGATCGCCGCCTGTGAGATCGGCTTCTGGGTGCTGCTGGCGGCCGGGCTGGCCTTCCGCTACCTGCTGCGCATGCCGCGTACGGGGCTGGCGCTGCTGCTGTGCGAGCCGCTGCTGGAGGTCGTCCTGCTGGTCGCCACCGCGCTGGACCTCAAGAACGGCGCCGAGCCGAACTGGACGCACGGGCTGGCCGCGCTGTACATCGGCTACACCGTGGGGCACGGCCACCGCACGGTGAAGTGGCTGGACGGCCACGCGGCCCACCGGTTCGGCGGCGCACCGCCCCCGGTCAAGCCCCCGCGCTACGGCATGGCCCGTGCGCGCCACGAGGGCAAGGTCTGGACGGGCACGCTGGTGGGCGCCGCCGTCGCGACCGCGCTGCTCCAGATCGCCATCTGGTACGTCGACGACCCGAGCCGCGTCACCTCCCTGGAGAGCTGGCGCTACGCGGCCTGGCGCGCGGCCGGCATCCACGGCCTGGTCGCCCTGAGCTACTGGATCTGGCCGCGGAAGCCTCCGGCGGGTGAACCGGCGGTCGCGCAGGAGAAGGAGAGGGTGCGGTGATGAGCAAGGCCCGCGGGAACCTCGTGGAAGGGATCGTCACCTTCCTGATCGGCCTGGGGTTGTGGCTGTTCACCGGCGACGTGGAGGTCCCCGTCGTCACCCTCACGAAGGTCGGTGTCGTGATGATGTGCGTCGGCGGCGTGCTCGCCGCCGCCGGGCTGCTGCAGGGGGCGCGGCGCAGGACCTGAGCGCTGCCCCCCGGCTCAGCGCTCGCCGCCCGGCACCCACAGCACGTCCCCGACCTCCTTGTTCGCCGTCCTCGCGAGGATGAACAGGAGGTCGGAGAGGCGGTTGAGGTAGGTCGCCGTCAGGGGGTTCATCACCTCGCCGTGCGCCTCCAGGGCCGCCCACGTCGAGCGTTCCGCCCGGCGGACCACCGTGCAGGCCTGGTGGAGGAGGGCCGCGCCGGGGGTGCCGCCGGGGAGGATGAAGGAGCGGAGCTTCTCCAGGCCCTCCAGGAAGCGGTCGCAGTCCGCCTCCAGCTTGTCGATGTAGGACTGCTCGACCCGCAGGGGCGGGTACTCCGGGTTCTCCACCACCGGCGTCGACAGGTCCGCACCCACGTCGAACAGGTCGTTCTGCACGCGGGTGAGGACCTTGACGACCTCCTCGTCCAGGCCGCCCAGCGCGATCGCCGTGCCGATCACCGCGTTCGCCTCGTTGGCGTCGGCGTACGCGGCGATCCGCAGGTCGGTCTTGGCGACCCGGCTCATGTCGCCGAGGGCGGTGGTGCCCTGGTCGCCGGTCCTGGTGTAGATGCGCGTCAGATTGACCATGCGGCCAGCGTAGTTAGGCTCCGGCGGTTCGGAACACGCGTGTGCCCACTGTCACGGACAGAGCCGTGAGGCCGACGGCCACCAGGACGCCGTACAGCATGTGAGCCGTGGCGTAGGAGCCGACATACGCGTCCCGGACCGCGTCGACCAGATAGCGGAACGGCATGAGGTGGGAGAGGACGTCCAGCCAGGCCGGGCCCAGGGTCATCGGCAGCATCAGGCCCGACAGCAGCATCGACGGCATGGTCAGCGCGTTGATCGCCGGGCCGAAGGTCTGCGGGGTGTCCATCTTCATCGCCAGCGCGTACGACAGCGCGGCCAGCGAGAGGGTGAGCAGCGCGACGAACGCGAAGCCGATCAGGACGCCGGCCAGCGGTGCCCGCAGACCCATGGCCACCGCAGCCAGCACGAGCAGCACCGCCTGGAAGACGAACACCGTGGTGTCCCGCAGCACCCGGCCGAGCAGCAGGGCCAGTCGGCTGACGGGCGTGACGCGCATGCGCTCGACCACCCCCTGGCCCTTCTCGATGATGATCGAGAAACCGGCGAAGGACGCGCCGAACAGTCCGAGTTGGAGCAGCAGGCCGGGGACGAGCACCTGCCAGGAGCTGCCGCGCTCGCCGAGCGGCAGGTCGGTGAGCAGCGGGCCGAAGAACAGCAGGTACAGCAGCGGCATCAGCACCCCGAAGAGCAGCGCGAAGCGCGAACGCAGGGATTGACGGAGGTAGCGGCCGTAGACGAGGGCCGTGTCCTGGATCAGCATCGAGACTTCCTAGACGGCTACGGGGGCGGCGTCGGCCGGCGTGGCGCTGCGGCCGGTGATGGCGAGGAAGGTGTCCTGGAGCGAGGCGTCGAGCGAGCCGCCGTACCGCAGCTTCAGCGCGCTCGGGGTGCCCTCGGCGACGACCACGCCGTGGTCGACGACGACCAGCCGGTCGGAGAGGGCGTCGGCCTCGTCCAGGTAGTGCGTGGTGAGGAAGACCGTCGTGCCGTGCTCGTCGCGCAGCCGCCGCACCAGGTCCCACAGGTCGGCGCGGCTGCCGGGGTCGAGTCCGGTCGTCGGCTCGTCCAGGAACAGCACCTTCGGGCGGTGGGTGAGCGCCATCGCGATGTCCAGCCGCCGCCGCTGACCGCCGGAGAGCGCCGCGCACTTGCGGTCGAGCAGCTCGGTGAGGTCCAGGTCGCGGGCGAGTTCCCCGGCGCGCGCGGCGGCCCGCGCCTTCGCCAGCCGGTACAGACGCCCCTGGGTGACCAGCTCCTCGCGCACGCTGATCTGCGGGTCGACCCCGCCGGACTGCGCCACGTAGCCGCAGGCCCGCCGCACCCCGGCCGGGTCGGTCGCCAGGTCGTGGCCCGCGACGGTGGCGGTGCCGCCGGTCGGTTCCAGCAGGGTCGTCAGCATCCGCAGGGTGGTGGTCTTGCCGGCCCCGTTCGGGCCGAGGAAGCCGAGGATCTCGCCCTCGCGGACGTCCAGGTCGATGCCGCGCACGGCGTCCACGGGGCCGCGCTTGGTCCGGAAGGTACGGGCCAGACCGGCCGTACTGATGATTGCCATGCCCCACAGAAAAACAGAGTCTCTTAAAGTTTGCAATCACTCCAAGTTTTGTGAGGCTCCAGGGAAGCTAGGATTCGGACATGGCAGAGGGGCTCAGGGAACGGAAGAAGCGCGAGACCAGGCAGCGCATCTCGGACATCGCCACCGGGCTCTTCCTGGAGCACGGGTTCGTGACCGTGACGATCGCGGACGTGGCGGAGGCGGCCGACGTCTCCGTGAACACCGTGTACAACTACTTCCCGGCCAAGGAGGACCTCTTCTTCGACCGCTCCAAGGGGGTCGTCGACCGGCTCTCCCGCTGGGTGCGCGGCCGGGACGCGGGGGAGTCCGCCGCCCGGGCGGTGCTGCGCGAGCTCCGTGCCGAGATCGAGGCCGTCTCGCCCCGGATGGGCCTCATCGAGGGCTACGACCGTTTCATGCGCTGCATCGAGGAGGCGCCGCCGCTGCGCTCCCGGCTGTGGAGCATTCAGCAGGAGGTCCAGCACAACCTGGAGGTGACCCTCCGCGAGGAGACGGGTGCCGGTGCCGGCGACCCGCTGCCGAGGCTGATCGCCGGTCAGATCTGCTGGGTCCACGGCACCGTCTTCGTCGCGATCGGCCGCGAGATGGCCAAGGGGCGCAACCCGGACGAAGTGTCACGGGAGATGCTCGTGCTCCTCGACGACATCGAGGAGCTGTTGAGCGAGAAGGTGCTCAACTACGCCGTCCGGGGCGAGGGATGGCCCCTGCCGGTGTGATGTCCGTCATGTGAGACGTGACGCGCGTTACTTACTGGTCACACGGGCCCTCACGAGCGCTAGTGTCCGCCCGAGAGGCAGACATAAGCAGCGCGTCAGGGGAGTCGCACAGTGGCACGGAAGCTCGCCGTCATCGGAGCCGGCCTCATGGGATCCGGCATCGCCCAGGTCTCCGCACAGGCGGGCTGGGACGTGGTTCTGCGCGACGTCACCGACGAGGCGCTGAAGCGGGGCACCGACGGCATCAAGGCGTCGTACGACAAGTTCGTCGCCAAGGGCAAGCTGGAGGCGCACGACGCCGACGCCGCCCTCGCCCGCATCACCGCGACCACCGACCTGGACGCCGCTGCCGACGCCGACGTGGTCGTCGAGGCCGTGTTCGAGAAGCTCGAGATCAAGCACGAGATCTTCCGCACGCTCGACAAGCTCGTGAAGGAGGAGGCGATCCTCGCCTCCAACACCTCCGCCATCCCGATCACCAAGATCGCGGCCGCGACGGAGCGCCCCGAGCGGGTCGTCGGCACGCACTTCTTCTCGCCCGTGCCGATGATGCAGCTGTGCGAACTGGTCCGCGGCTACAAAACCAGCGACGAAACCCTCGCCACGGCCCGGGAGTTCGCCGAGTCGGTCGGCAAGACCTGCATCGTCGTCAACCGCGACGTCGCCGGCTTTGTGACGACCCGTCTCATCTGCGCGCTGGTCGTCGAGGCCGCGAAGCTGCACGAGTCGGGCGTCGCGAGCGCCGAGGACATCGACCTGGCCTGCAAGCTGGGCTTCGGTCACGCCATGGGCCCGCTGGCGACGGCGGACCTGACGGGCGTCGACATCCTGCTGCACGCCACGAGCAACATCTACACCGAGTCCCAGGACGAGAAGTTCGCGGCTCCCGAGTCGATGCGCCGGATGGTTGACGCCGGTGACATCGGACGCAAGAGCGGGCAGGGCTTCTACAAGCACTGAAACCGCACATGCCCCGGGAGCATCACACCCCCGGGTGAATTCGGTATCGGTTCGCTTACAAGAAGCAACCTCTGCCCCCCTCACGCAGTCAGAGGTTGCATCACCGGCATCAGAACGCGGAGCACGAGACGCACGCACGGGGAGCGCATATGCACATCAGGGGCGACCATGCCGAGCTGGTCGTCGGGGGCCGCCTCGACGTCCGGAGCGCGGCGGACGCCCGTACGGTCCTGCACTCGGCCGTCGACGACGGAGTCGGCGACCTGGTGCTGGACCTGTCCGAACTGGACTCCTGGGACGCCACCGGACTCGGTGTGATCATGGGGGCTCACCGGCGGGCCGGCCGCTGCGGCCGGCGTCTGGTCCTGCGCGGCGTGCCGCCGCAGATGCAGCGCCTGCTGGTGGCCACCCGCCTGCACCGGATCCTGGCGATCGAGGGGGGCATCGGGGTGGAGACACTGCCTCACGTGTGACGCCTCGTGCGGGTGTGAACCGGGAGACCGGGGAGACCCGGACGGAGGCCGTCGAATCGCGCGACGCGCACAATCCTCACGAGACCGTGACGTCTCGGACGGCGCGGTACCCCGGACTGTCGTAGATACTGTGCGAAGGTTTAGGGTTCGGCTGCCCGCTGCCTTGAAACCCTATCTGCGGGCCCGGACCAGAAGCGACAGCGCGGTGTGCAGCAAGGCCGGGAGGGCTTTTCGGAGCACACACACGCTTTTGGGGGGCTTTGACCTATGGACCCGAACACCCAGGGACCCGAGGAGTACGGCCACGACGGCGACGAGCGGTCGCCGCGCCAGCGCCCGCCCAGGGAATCCCTCACACCCGACTTCAGCCAGCACGCGCCCGCGCTCGCCCGCACGGTGCAGCTGGTCGCCGGCGACTTCCTGCTGACCGTCAACCCCGTCGACGGCAGCGAGATAGAGGCGTGCCCGCCCGCCGAACGGCCCGCCCGGCCCGTGAAGCTCAGCACCGCCGAGCGCGCCGAGGCCGAGCGCGCGGCCCGGCCGCCCGTCCCGCCCGGCCCCGCGCAGCCCAGCCTCCCGCTGCTGGCCCGCCAGGACGAACGCGAGCGACTGGTGCGGCTGCTCGCCCGCGGCCGCTCGGTCCGCCTCACCGGCCCCGCCGGCTGCGGCCGCACCCGCCTCCTCGACCTCGTCACCGACGACTGCTCCGACCTCGCCCCCGACGGCGTCGTCCGCCTGAACGGCTTCGGCCGCACCTCCGGCGACCTGCTGTACGACCTCTTCCACGCGGTGTACAACGCCCCCCTGCAGCGCCCGGACCGGGACGAACTGCTCACGTACGTCCGTGAGATCGCCGCGGTCGTCGTCGTCGACGACCTGGAGTTCGGCGGCGCCGGGCTCGACGAGCTGCTGGAGGCGACCCCCGAGTGCGCCTTCCTGCTCGGCGCCACCCCGGACGTGCCGGCGCCCTCCGGCGACGCCGCCGTCGAGGAGGTCTTCCTCGGCGGCCTGGAGCGCGCGGCCGGGCTCGACCTGCTGGAACACGCCGTCGGCCGGCCCCTCACCGAGGAGGAGTCGAACTGGGCGGGCGACCTCTGGTTCGAGTCCGAGGGCCTGCCGCTGCGCTTCGTCCAGGCAGGTGCCCTGCTGCGGCAGCGCGACCGGCTGCGCGCCGGGACGAGCGCCGTCGACGAGTTCGGCGTCTTCGAGGACGCGCCCCCGGCCGACGCGTACGAGACCGCCGACGGCGACGAGGTACCGCTGCCCTCGCTCGGCGAGGCCGCCGCCCCCGCACCGCTGCTCGCCTCCCGGCTGAGCGCCTCCGCCCGCGCCACCCTGCGGTTCGCCGTCGCCCTCGGCGGCGAGGTGCCGCATCAGGCGCACCTGCCCGCCCTGGTCGGAGACACCCACGCGGACGCCGCGCTCGGCGAGCTGGCCGCCTGCGGCCTGGCCTCCCCGGTCGGCTCCCGTTACCGGCTCGCCGCCGGTGTCCTGACCCAGCTGGAGGCCGCCGGATACGCCGACGAGGCCGAGGCCGGCGCCCGCAGCGCCGCCCAGCACTACTCCTGGTGGGCCGGGCACCCCTCGGTCACCCCGGAGCGCGTGTGCGCCGAGGCCGACGCCCTCCTCGCCGCCCTGACCGTGCTCGGGCCGCTCACCAGCCCGCCCGCCGAGGGCGAGGAGAGCCCGGCCGTGCACCTGGCACGCACCGCCGCGCCCGCGTTCGCCGCCGGGCTGCACTGGAGCGCCTGGGAACGCGTCCTGCGCACCGGCGCCGAGGCCGCCCGGCTCGCCGAGGACGTCGCCGAAGAGGCGTACTTCCACCACGAGCTCGGCATTCTCGCCCTGTGCGGCGGACAGCTCGACCGGGCGCGCGCCGAACTGGAGGCTTCCATCGGCCTGCGCGGCGCCCTCTCCGACAAGCGCGGCACCGTCGCCGGCCGCCGTGCCCTCGCCCTGGTCGCCGACCGCTCGGGCACCCCGATCGGACTCGGGCCGACCGTGGGCGAGGAGGTGCCCGACGCCCGGTACGAGGAGTCGGCGTCCCCGGCCGGCGGTGTTCCGGCGGCCTTCCCGACCCTGCAGCGGCCTCCCTCGCCGGCCCTGGTCACCCACCACAGCCCGCCCGCGTTGTCCCGCAAGGCCCGGGGCGGCCTCAAGGGCCTGGCCCGGCGCAACGTCGTGGCCTCCGGCGCGGGTGCCCTGCTCGTCGCCGTGCTCGGCACGGTGGTGACCCTCGGCGCCACGTCCGACAACGAGACGAACCCGCCGTCCGGCCAGGTCGGCGTCAACCCCTCGGCCAGCCAGGGCGTCGACGACGGCAGCCTGGGCGCCGACCGGCCGGCGAACGACAGCGACGGCGACGCAGGTGCCGCGACGAGCCGCCCGACCGAGCCGGGCCCGGACGGCACACCGGGTACCTCGGACGATCCGACGCCGACGGGCGGTCCCAGTGGCTCGCCGGATCCGAGCGACTCCGCGTCGACGCCGAAGCCGCCGACGTCCTCGAAGCCGCCGGCCACGTCCAAGCCGCCGACGACGTCCAAACCCCCCACGACGTCGAAGCCGCCGACGACGTCCAAGCCGCCGACCTCGCAACCGCCCACGTCCCAGCCGCCGACCTCGCAGCCGCCGACGTCCCAGCCGCCGACCTCGCAGCCGTCCACCTCCGACTCGGCCAGCGGCCCGGCGCCCAGCACCCCCGCGAGCACGACCGCGAGCGCGCCGGAGAGCAGCACGGACCCGGTGATCTGACAGCCGTACACACAGCAGGGCCGGGTCCGTTCCTTGGACCCGGCCCTGCTCGTCGTGTATGTGCGGTGTGTCAGAACAGCCGCAGCTTGTCGTCCTCGATGCCGCGCAGCGCGTCGTAGTCGAGGACCTGGCAGCCGATGCCGCGGTCGGTCGCGAGGACGCGGGCCTGGGGCTTGATCTCCTGCGCGGCGAAGATGCCGCGGACCGGGGCGAGATGGGGATCGCGGTTCAGCAGCTCCAGATAACGCGTCAGCTGCTCCACGCCGTCGATCTCACCGCGCCGCTTGATCTCCACCGCGACGGTCTTGCCGTCGGCGTCCCGGCACAGGATGTCGACCGGCCCGATGGCCGTCGGGTACTCGCGGCGGATCAGGGTGTAGCCGTCGCCGAGTGTCTCGATGCGGTCGGCGAGCAGCTCCTGGAGGTGCGCTTCCACGCCGTCCTTGATCAGGCCGGGATCGACGCCCAGTTCGTGCGAGGAGTCGTGGAGGACTTCCTCCATCGTGATGATGAGCTTCTCGCCCGCCTTGTTGACGACGGTCCAGACGCCCTCATCCTCGCCGGTGCCCTCCTTCAGCGTGCAGGGCGGCGACATCCAGTTCAGGGGCTTGTAGGCCCGGTCGTCGGCGTGGATCGAGACGCTGCCGTCCGCCTTCACCAGGATCAGGCGCGGGGCCGAGGGAAGGTGGGCGGTGAGCCGCCCGGCGTAGTCCACGGAGCAGCGGGCAATGACGAGACGCATGGTCGGCAACGCTACTCGACAGGCACCTGTCGACGCGATTCGCCCTGGAAAACACGTGTTCGGTATTGGCCGATTGTGTGCATGGTGTGCTCATTGCGAGTGTCTCATCTGCGCATTCTCCTGGTGCCGTCACCGTCGGTTGCTTACGGTATGAACGGGAGGTCGCGATGTGTGTACGCAGCGTGTCCGGTATCGCGAACTCCCTTATCTGTCCGGCAACCCCTGCCCGCCGGGTGGGGGTGCGAGAGGAGAACTCATGTCGCTCGACGTCTCACCGGCCCTACTCGAACAGGCCGAGCGAGGCGAGGTCGATGAAGCGGAATTCGTCGACTGCGTCCGGACCTCCCTGCCCTATGCGTGGGAGATGATCAGCTCCCTGGTGGCCCAGCTGAAGGTGGACGGCGGTGCGTTCGCCGACAACCAGACGCCTCCGCCGGACGAGCAGGCACGCGGCCAGTTGCTGCGTGCGCTTGCGAGTGACGCGATACGCGGCGCGCTGCAACGGCACTTCGGTGTGCGGCTGGCCTTCCAGAACTGCCACCGGGTGGCGGTGTTCCCGCTTGACTCCTCGGTGGACGAGACGCTGGGCCGCTTCACGTCGGTCCGCAGCCAGCTGCTCAACCAGTCACCCGAGTTCCGGGACTGCTGACGCGGCGCCATTTGCTTGCCGCTCCGTACGCGGGAGGTACAGCTTTGTACCGGAGCGGCAAGCTCCAGGAACCCACCGCGCTTTCAGGCGAGTTGGGGGAGCACCTCGGCGCCCAGCCGCCGTACGTTCTCCTCCGTCGCCGCCAGGTCCCCGGAGCCCTCGACGAGCAGGGCGAAGCGGGAGATGCCGGTCCGCTCGCTGGTCGCCGCCAGCCGGTCGGCGCACAGCCGCGGTGTGCCCACCGGGTGCAGCCCGCAGAGCAGTTCGGTGTACGCCAGCGGGTCGCGCATCCGGCGCGTGCGCCCGTCGACCGTGACATGCGCCTCCAGGCCCTGCTTCAGCCAGCCCGGCATCGCCTTGATCAGCGTCTCCGCCGCGTCGACCCGCCGGTCCGCGATCTGGCAGACGCCCGCCGACACATGGGACGCGCCCAGGATCTCCTCGGCCGGCCGGCCGCAGGCACGCGCGTGCTGCCGCCAGAGAGCGACCATCTCGGCCTTCTCCTCGTCCCCGACATGCATCCCGAGCAGCATCGACAGACCGCGCTCGGCCGCCAGCCGCACACTCGCCGGTGACGTGCAGGCGACGACGAGCTCGGGTCCCTCGATCTCGGTCAGGGCCTCCGACGGCCGGGGAACGACCGGGACTTCGCGGAAGCGGAAGCGCTCCCCGGCGGCCGCCACCGACGCGTCGCGCAGCCAGCGCACCAGGACGTCCAGGGACTCGGGAAACCCTTTCTCGTAGGCCTCCAGGCCCGCGCCGAACACCTCCAGGTCGACCCACGGGCCGCCGCGCCCCACGCCGAGCGTGAAACGGCCGCCGCTCGTGTGGTGCAGCAGCGCTGCCTGTTCGCCGAGGGTCACGGGGTGGGTGGTGGGCAGGACGCTGACCGCCGTACCGACCCGGATGCGGCGGGTGCGGCCGAGCAGTAAGGCGGCCAGGGTGACGGCCGACGGGCACGTGCCGTACGGCACGAAGTGGTGCTCGGCCAGCCAGACCGTGTCGAGCCCGGCCTCCTCGGCGACCTCGGCCGAGCGGACCGCGCGGTGCAGCGCCTCTCCCTCGCCCTGACCGGGGAACTGGGCCGCCAACACGAAACTTCCAACGCGCATTGCTTTCCTGCTTCCTTGGCTCCGACACGGAGCTCCCCACAGGGCATAACCGTCTGACACGTGCCGAGGACACGGCCGGTCGGGGCATTTTGCGGATTGTCTGCAGAATGGGCGTTCCGCGCGGAGCCCGGGGAGACCCCGACGGGGAGCCCACGACGGGAAACCTCGGCGAGCCCCGCCTCGCCCGGCGAGGAGCTTGTGACGATTGGTGGCGTACGCCTACCCCGGTCCGCGCCGCGTAGGCTGGACGCCCCGTGTCCTGTATAGCCCCGAGAGGTGTCCCGTGTCCCCGCGTCGCAACCGACCCAAGGGCGCCGCTTCGTCCGGCCGGAGCACCGAGGACGACCGCCCCGGCCGCTACGGCGGCTGGCAGTCCTCGGAGAACTGGCAGGGTGAGAGCTGGAGCGTGCGGCACGTGGCCGGCGCGAGCGCGCAGGGCAAGTCCTACCGCTGCCCCGGCTGCGACCAACTGATCCCGGACGGGGTGCCCCACGTGGTGGCCTGGTCCGAGCACACGGGCGTCGACGACCGCCGGCACTGGCACAAAGCCTGCTGGAACGCGCGGGACCGCCGCACCCCCGGGGTGCGGCGGTCCCGTAACGCGCCGAGGTTCTAGGCCGTTGACGGCCCGCTGCTACACGTCCCGCTTCTCCAGCAGCGCGAAGGCGGCGGCGAACGCGACGGCCGTCGCACCCAGGATGACCCACAGCGGGTCCCAGCCGGACGGGCCGGACTGGCTCAGGGAGTTGGAGTAGAAGACGCTGAGCTGGTTCGGGATGGAGTACTCGAACAGGGCCTCGCGCACACTCCTCAGCGACTCCGAGAACATGAACAGCGCGATCACCAGCGGGGCGAGCACGGCGCCGATCATGATGGTGATGGCGCCCGCCGAGTGCCGGATGATCGAGCCGATGGCGAGCGAGAGCAGGCCCAGCAGCGCGACGTACGCGGCGATGCCGACCGTGCCCCTCAGCCACTCCCCGGCGGACGGGTCCTTGGCGCCCCGGCCCTCCAGCATCGCCACGTGCAGGAAGGCGACGAGGGACGCGGACACCAGCGTCACCACGAACGCGACCAGGAAGAACACGATGCCCTTCGCCGCCAGCACCCGGCCCCGGCTCGGGCACGCGACCATCGTGGTGCGGACCATGCCCGTGCCGTACTCGGAGGCCGTGGTCAGCACGCCCAGCGTGATGATGCACATGCTGCCGAGCAGCAGCCCGAAGAAGCCCAGGCCGAGCGGGCTCTCGCCGGACAGGGCCGGGTCGGAGTTCGCCACCACCACGCCGGTCAGCGTGCCGATGCCGATGACGAGCAGGACGAACACGCCGAGCGTCCACATCGTGGAGCGCACCGACCTGATCTTCGTCCACTCCGAGGCGATGGCATGCCCGAGGTGCGTCCGCACCACCGGGATCGGCGAGGTGTAGCCGGAGTACGAAGAGCCGGGCGCCGCCTCCCAGGTGGGCGCGGCCGACGGCATCTGGGGCTGGGGGCTGCTCATCGGGGGTCCTCGGGCTTGGTCAGGTCGGAGGTCGGAACGGGCGCGGACCCGGCGGGAGCCGCGGGCGCCGCCGCGCCGGCCTGCGGTGCCCGGCCCGCGGACTGCGCGAGCGCGGCGCTCGGCTGCGGAGCCGGCGCGGCGGGCGCTGCCGGAGCCTGGGGTGCCTGGCCGACGGGCATTGCCGGGGCTTGGGGTGCCTGGCCGACGGGCTGCGCGGGCAGCTGCGGCGCCTGCGGTGCGCCCGGCGCGGGCGACTGCGGCGCCTGACCCGCCGGCTGGGCGTACGGGTTGGGCGTTCCCGTGCCGGAGGCGCCCGGGTCCCCGGGCGCGCCGTACGGGCCCGCCGGTGCCTGGCCCGGTGCGCCCTGCTGCGGCATCCCGAACGGCTGCCCGCCCTGCTGGGGCGGCGGCGGGGCGTACCAGTCGGGCTGGCCCTGTCCGGGCACCGGCACCGGGGGCTGCGCCCCGGGCGGCAGCGGCTGCTGGAGCCCTTCCTTCTGGTCGATGGTCGAGCGGTAGTCGACGGCGCCCTGCGTCATCCGCATGTACGCCTCCTCCAGCGAGGCCTGGTGCGGCGACAGCTCCCACAGCCGTACGTCGTGGTCGTGCGCGATGTCGCTGATGCGGGGGAGCGGCAGCCCGGTCACGCGCAGCGCGCCGTCCTGCTCGGGCAGCACGTGCCCGCCCGACTCGGTGAGCGCGGCCGACAGCTTCTCGCGCTGCTGCGGCTCGGTGTCGGGCGTCCGCACGCGCGCGAAGTCCGCGGAGTTCGCCGAGATGAAGGCCGTGACACTCATGTCGGCGAGCAGCTGCCCGCGCCCGATGACGATGAGATGGTCGGCGGTCAGCGCCATCTCGCTCATCAGATGGGAGGAGACGAAGACCGTACGGCCCTCCGCCGCGAGCGCCTTCATCAGGTTGCGCACCCAGAGGATGCCCTCGGGGTCGAGGCCGTTGACCGGCTCGTCGAACAGCAGCACCTGCGGGTCGCCCAGCAGCGCGGCGGCGATGCCGAGCCGCTGCCCCATGCCGAGGGAGAAGCCCTTGGAGCGCTTCCTGGCCACGTCCTGGAGGCCGACGACCCCGAGCACCTCGTCCACCCGCCTGGCCGGGATGCCCGACAGCTGGGCCAGGCACAGCAGGTGGTTGCGGGCGGCCCGGCCGCCGTGCACGGCCTTGGCGTCCAGCAGGGCACCGACCTGGCGTGGGGCGTTGGGCAGCTTGCGGTACGGGTAGCCGCCGATCGTCACATGCCCGGCCGTCGGGTTGTCCAGGCCGAGGATCATCCGCATCGTCGTCGACTTGCCCGAGCCGTTCGGCCCGAGGAAGCCGGTGACCGCTCCCGGCCGCACCTGAAAGGAAAGGTTGTGCACAGCGGTCTTGTCGCCGTAGCGCTTCGTCAGGCCGACTGCTTCGATCATGCTCCGCACCCATCGCAAGGTTCAGGACAGCGGGGCACACGCCCCCGTAAGGGTTAGGAGGATATCGAGGCGCTGACGGTTCCGCCCAAATGAAAGTAAAGGGTGGAGCGCGGCCCGCCCCGGCAGCCCCTCCTACGCGTCGCGCTTCTTCAGCAGCACGTACCCGCCGACCAGCGCCGCGAGCACCCACAGCCCCATGATCCCGAGGCCGCCCCACGGCCCGTACGGGGTGTCGTCGCCGATGGGCGTGACCACCTGCATGATCTTGCTGCCGGCCTGGTCGGGCAGAAACCGGCCGACCTTCTTCGTCGCGTCGACGTTGCCCAGGATGTTGGAGATCAGGAAGAAGAACGGCATCAGGATGCCCAGCGACAGCATCGGCGAGCGCAGCATCGCGGCGACGCCCATGGAGAACATCGCGATCAGCGCCATGTAGAGGCCGCCGCCGAACACCGCCCGCAGCACCCCCGGGTCGCCGATCTCCGCCCGGTGCTCACCCAGCAGCGCCTGCCCCAGGAAGAAGGCGGCGAAGCTGGTGACGAGGCCGACCAGGAGGGCGAGAGCGGTGGCCACCGCGATCTTGCTGAACAGGAAGGAGCCGCGCTGCGGCACGGCGGCCAGCGAAGTGCGGATCATGCCGGTGCTGTACTCGTTCGACACCACCAGAACACCGAACACGATCATCGCGAGCTGCCCGAGACCCATCCCCGCGAAGCTGATGAACGTCGGGTCGAACTCCGCCCGCTGCTGCGCGCCCATGGAGTCGAACTCGTTCTTGGTCAGGGCCGAGATCAGCATGCCGAGGGCGACCGTCACGACCACCACCAGCGAGAGTGTCCACACCGTGGACGCCACCGACCGGATCTTCGTCCACTCCGACCGTACGACCTGCGTCATCGCCATGCTCAGCCCCTCTTCCAGCCGTCGCCCCACTGCTGCCCTGAAGGCTCGGGACTCGTCTCGCTGTGCGCGTGGTACTCCACCGACTCCGCGGTCAGCCGCATGAACGCCTCCTCCAGCGACGCCTGTTGCGGGCTCAGCTCGTGCAGCGTGATCCCGTGCTGCGCCGCCAGCTCGCCGACGTGCTCGGCCTTGCCGCCGTCCACCTCCAGCACCCCCTCACCGCTCTCGACGGCGACGACCCCGGCCTGGTGCAGCACGTCGAGCAGCCGCTCCCGCTGCGGGCTGCGGACCCGGACGTACGACCGTGAGTTGCGCGCGATGAAGTCGGCCATGGAGGTGTCCGCGAGCAGCCGCCCCTGCCCGATGACGACGAGGTGGTCGGCCGTCAGCGCCATCTCGCTCATCAGATGGGAGGAGACGAACACGGTCCGGCCCTGCGCCGCCAGGGACTTCATCAGGGTGCGGATCCAATGGATGCCCTCGGGGTCGAGGCCGTTGACCGGCTCGTCGAACATCAGGATCCGCGGATCGCCGAGCAGCGAGGCCGCGATGCCGAGCCGCTGCCCCATGCCCATCGAGAAGCCCTTGGTCTTCTTCTTCGCGACCGCCGTGAGCCCGACCGTGTCCAGCACCTCCCCCACCCGGCTGCGCGGAATGCCGTTGCTCTGCGCGAGACACAGCAGGTGGTTGTAGGCGCTGCGCCCGCCGTGCCAGGCCTTGGCCTCCAGCAGGGCGCCGATGTACGTCAGCGGGTCCTTGAGCTGCTGGTAGTGCTTGCCGTCGATACGGACGTCGCCCGCGGTCGGGTGGTCGAGACCGAGGATCATCCGCATGGTCGTGGACTTGCCCGCGCCGTTGGGCCCGAGAAAGCCGGTGACGATTCCTGGTCTGACGGTGAACGACAGGTTGTTGACCGCCACCTTCTCGCCGTAACGCTTGGTCAGCCCCTCCAGCTCAATCATGACCGCCACGCTAGAACGGGAGAAAGCCCTCTGCCACCCCAGCGGCAGAGGGCTTTGCGGAGATTCAGACTCCGTATGCCCCGGTGTTACCGGGACTGCTGGGCCGGGACCCCGCGGGAGATCGGCTCGTCCTCGGCCGGCGTGCCCGCAGCGGCGACCGCGGCGCCCGTGAGCGTCGCGAGCATCTCGCGGACGTTCGTCAGCTGGGCGTTGATGCTGTCGCGGCGGTTGGTGAGGGCCGCGAGCTCGCGCTCGGATTCCGAACGGATGCGGTCGGCCTTGGCGTTGGCGTCGGCCACGATGTCCTCGGCCTGACGCTGGGCCGTCTCCACCGTCTGGCGGGCGCGGCGCTCGGCGTCCGTGCGCAGCTTCTCCGCCTCCAGGCGGAGCTGCTCGGCGCGGTGCTCGATCTCGGCGAGACGCTTCTCGGCCTTGGCCTGACGGGACGCCAGGTCGCGCTCGGACTGCTCGCGGCGCTTGGCGAGGTTCGTCTCGAAGTCGGCGGCGGCCTGCGCGGCCTTGGCGCGGGTCTCCTCGAAGAGGGCGTCCGCCTCCTCGCGCTTGGACTGCGCGTCCTTCTGTGCCTCGGAACGCAGCTGGGCGGCGTCGCTCTTGGCCTTCTCGACGATCCGCAGGCCCTCGTCCTCGGCCTTGGCCTTGCGCTCCGCCGAGTACGACTCGGCGTCGTTGCGCACCTGCTGGGCCGCCGACTCGGCGAGCTCGCGGTGCTGCTCGGCCGCGCGCCGGGCCTCCTCGCGCAGGTCCTTCGCCTCCTCCTCGGCGAGGCGGAGGATCTTCTCCACGCGCGCGCCGAGACCCGCGTACGACGGCTCGGCGTCGCTGATCTGGGCCTGGGCGTTCTGCGTCTCGAGGTGGAGCTCCTCGATGCGCTTTTCCAGAGCGGTGATGCGGGCGAGAGCGCTGTCACGGTCGGAGACGAGCTTGGAGATACGTTCGTCCACCTGAGCGCGGTCGTACCCACGCCGCACAAGCTCGAAGCCGTAGGGGGAAGTGTCGCTCATGGGGTTCCTGTCGAATGAGACCGGTGAGGTGATAGGTGGAATCCTAGGGGCCGAAACGGTGTGTCATCGAGCGGATGCGCGTTTGGTCTGCAAAATGAGACCCCTTTTGGGTGGCTGACCGCAGGACTGCTTGCAAAGACTCGGTCAAAGACCCCAGCACACACCGGATTCGCCCCGGTTCGCTAGCTTTCCGAGGACTTGCCACCCGAACGGGGCGCGCCGGCTGTCACGCCTGCCTTGACTCCGTTGTCCTTGACCGGGGACGGGGCCTCGAAGGATTCCAACGCCTCCAGGACGTCCTGGACACGGGAGATCTCGGCGTTGATGTCCTCGCGGCGGCGGACCAGGACCTCCAGCTCGCGCTTGCCCTCGTCCACCGTGCGCTTGGCCTCGCGGATCGCCTCGGCCTTCAGCTCCTCGGCCTCCCGGACCAGCGTGGCCTTCTTCTGCTCGGCCTCCTTGAGCAGCCCCTCGGCCTTCTTCACCGCGGCGATACGGACCTTGCCCGCCTCGGAGTTGGCCTCCGAGACGATCTCCTTGGCCTGCGCCTGGGCCTTCGCGAGCTGCTCCTCCGCGGCCTTGACGAGCGCGTCGCAGCGGTCGCCCGCCGACTTCATCGTCTCGGCCGACTCCCGGCGGGCCCGCTCGTGCAGCTCCTCGATCTCCGCCGTGACGCGCTCGCGCAGCTCCTCGGCACGCTCCCTGATCTGCGTGGCGTCCCGGCGCGCGCCGACCAGCAGCTCGTCCGCGTCCGTACGGGCCTTCTCCACGAGCGAGTTGCCCTCGACCGTCGCCTCGGACACGAGCCGGTCGGCCTCGTTGCGGGCCGCGCCCACCATCGTGTCGGCCTGCGACTCGGCCTCCGCGGTGGTCTTGTGCGCCTGCTGCTGCGCCTCGGTGAGCAGCTTGTCGGCCTCGGCCGTCGTCTCGGAGATGAGCTTGTCGACCTGCTCGGCCGCCTCGGAGCGCCGCTTGTTGGCGTCCTTGCGGGCCTCGTCCAGCGTGCGGTCGGTCTCCTCGCGCGCGGCGTTGACGAGCCGCTCGGCCTCCGCCTGCGCGTCCGCCTTGACGCGCTCGGCCTCGCTGCGCATCCGCTCGGCGTGCTGCTGCGCCGAGCCGACCGTCTCGGCGGCCTCGGCCCGCAGCCGCTCCGCCTCGGCGGTGGCCTCCCCGACCAGCTGGTCGGCCTTGGCGACCGACTCGGCCCGCACCCGCTCGGCCTCCGTGGCCGCCTCGGACCGGACGCGCTCGGCCTCGGAGATGGCTTCCGTACGGACCCGCTCGGCCTCGGCGACCGTCTCCATCCGCAGCCGGTCCGTCTCCTGGACCGTCTCGGTCGTGAGCCGCTCCGCCTCGTTGCGCGCCTCGGTGATGAGGGTGTCCGCCTGCGTCGCCGCGTCCGAGCGGATGCGGTTGGCGTCCTCGCGGGCGTCCGCCCGGGTACGCGAGGCGCTCTGCTCGGCCTCCGCGATGGCGTCCGACGCCTCCGTGCGCACGCGCTGGGCGTGCTCGGCGACGTCCGCGCGGATCCGCTCCGCCTCCCTGATCGCCTCGGACATCGTCCGCTCGGCGAGCGCCTTGGCGGCCTCGCTCTCCTCGTGCGCCTCGCGCCGCAGCCGGCCTGCGTCCTCGCTCGCCCGCTCCCGCTCGGCGTAGGCGTCGGCGCGGACCCGGTCCGCCTCCTCCTGCGCCTCGCGCCGCGTACGCTCCGCCGCGTGCTCGGCGGCGCTGCGCAGCCCGGCGATCTCGTCCTGCGCCTGCTCGTGCAGCCCCGCGACGGAGTCCCGGACCTGCTGCGCGTGCTGCTCGGCCGCCGACACCATCTCCGTGGCACGCCGGTCGGCCTCCTCGACCAGCCGTACGGCCTCGGTCTGCGCCTCCTCCACGCGCCTGCGCGCGGAAGCCAGCAGCTCCTCGCTCTGCTCGCGGGCCCGCTCGCGCTCCTGGTCGGCCTCCTGCCGGGCGCTGCCGAGGACTTCCTCGGCCTCCCGGCGGCGCCGATTGGCCTCCTCCTGGGCGGCGGCCAGCGTCTCGGACGCCTCCACGGCCAGCCGCTCGGCGGCGGCCTGCGCCTCCGCGCGCACCCGGTCGGCGCTCTCCTGCGCCTCCGACTTCAGCCGCTCGGCCTCGTTCGCGGCCTCCGACCGCAGACGTACGGCGACGGCCTCGCCCTCGGCACGCGCGGCCGACGCGTCGGACGCGGCCTCGTCGCGCAGCCGCTCGGCCTCCGCCTCGGCCTGCTGCTGGAGCGTACGGATCCGCTCCGCGGCCTCGGCACGCAGCCGCTCGTTCTCCTCGGCGGCCTCCCGGCGGATCCGCGCGGCCTCCTCACGGGCGTCGGACAGCGCCTGCTCGGCGGCCGTCAGCCGCTCCTCCGCCTCCGTCTGGAGCCGCGTCAGCTCCTGGGCGGCCTCCGCGCGGCGGGCCTCTATGGCCTGCTCGGTCTCCTCGTGCAGCTCCCGCGCCGCACGCTCGGCGTCCGCCTTCAGGGCCTCGGCCTGCTCGACGACCTCCTCGCGGTGCCGCTCGGCCTCCTGCCGGGTGCGCTGGAGGGTCTCCTCGGCCTGCCGGCGCAGGGTCGTCGCCCGCTCGATGGCCTCCGTGCGGACCCTCTCGCTGTCCGTCTGGGCCGTCGTGCGCAGCTCGTCCGCGTCCGCCTTCGCCTTGGCGAGCAGTTCCTCGGCGGACCTCGCCGCCTCCTCGATCTGCGCCACGGCCTCCTTGCGGGCCTCGGCGCGGATCTTCTCGCCCTCGTCGACCGCGTCGGCCCGGAGCTGCTCGGCCTCGCCGCGCAGTCGGCGGGCCTCCTCCTGGAGCTCGACCGTCTTGGCGCGGTACTCCTTGGTGTCGTCCTTCGCCGCGCCCTTGAGCTGCTCGGCGATGTCATGCGCCTCGGCCCGCAGCCGGTCCGCCTCGGCCTCGGCCTCCTTGCGGATCCGCTCGGCCTCCTCGGCCGCGGCCCTGGTGGTCTTCTTGGCGTCCTCCGACGCCTTGTTGAGGACCTCCTCGGCCGTCCGGGCCGCCTTGGACAGCTGGGTCGCGGTCTCCTCGGCGGTGAGCGTGCGGGCCTTCTCCGCGGCCTCCGCGACGATCTTCTCTGCCTCGGCGCGGGCGTCCGCGACGAGCTGCTCGGCCTCGGACTTGGTGTTCTCGGCCTCCTTCGTGGCCTCCTCGACCAGCCGGGCGACCTGCTCCTTGGCGGTGCGCGTACGCGTCTCGTTCGCGGACTCCGCGCTCGCCAGGGCCTTGGTGGCGGCCTCCTTGGCCTCGGTGACCAGCTTCTCCGACTCGGTCCGCGCCTTGCGCAGCGCCTCCTCGGCCTCGGCCATCCGCTGCTCGGCGGCCTTGCTCAGCTCCTGGGCCTGGCGGCGCGCGGACTCCGACTCCGTGGCGGTCGACGTGCGCAGCTGTTCGGCGTGGTCGGTGGCCTCCTGGGCCTGCGTGGAGGCGGCGTTGAGGAGTCGCTCGGCGTCCGTGCGGGCACGCCGCAGGATCTGCTCGGCCTCGGCCCGGGCCTCCTCGGCCGCGCCCGTCAGCCGCTGCCGGGCCTCGGTCGTCAGCCGCTCGGCCTCGGCGCGGGCGGTCGCCAGGGCCTGCTCGGCCTCGGCGCGGGACTCCTCCAGCAGCCGGCGGGCCTGCTGCTCGGTGCGGGCCCGCAGCTGCTCCGCCCACGCCACGTTCTCGTTGACGTGCGACTCGACCGTCTGGCGGCGCTCGGCCAGCTCCTGGTCGAGCTGCTGGCGCCGGGTCACCGCCTCCTGGTGCAGCTCCGCCTGGAGCCGGGCCGCCTGCTCGGCGTGCTCCTGCAGGATCCGCTGGGTCTGGGCCCGGGCCTCGCTCAGCTCGCGGTCGGCGTCCGCGCGGATCTGGTCGGCCTGCATCTGCGCGTTGCGCAGCAACTGCTCGGCCTGCCAGCCGATGTCGCCCCCGTCGAAGGAGGGCCGGGACATGATGGTGCGCCGCGCCTCGTGCAGCTTGGCGCGCAGCACCTCGACCTGGTAGCCGAGGTCCTCGGCGTGCTGGATCGCCTTTTCCCGTTCGGTCTTCAGCCGCTTCATCTCGGCTTCGAACCGAGAGAGGTGGTCGACGTCAGCCGCCGGCTCTCGCTCCTGGCTCTCGTAGCCCCGCACTGCGCGGTCCCATCCGTCCCCTGGTCGCAACTCTCTCCAAACGAGCTCCGTCCATTCGCCGAACGGGGCCCCCGGGGAATGGTGTCAGATCATCGGCGGAGCAGAGGCTGCTGCCCCGACGCTCGTCCCCCGAAACCCGGACCCCGGTGGTCCTGCCGTCGCACGGCGGGACCGCGGTCACCCTGGCTGAGCGGCGACCGCCCCCAACCCTACCGGCCCCTATGTACGAGGGTCAGTGCTCAGGTGACTCAACGGGCGCCGAAGTGACCAGTTCTGTCAGCACGCCATGGCAGTCCTTGGGGTGCAGGAAGGTGATCCGTGACCCCATGGAACCGCGTCGGGGCTCTTCGTAGAGCACGCGCACGCCCTTGTCCTTGATGTCCGCGGCCTCGGCGTCCACGTCCGCCGTGCCGAAGGCGATGTGGTGGACGCCCTCCCCGTTCTTCGCGAGCCACTTCGCGACGGTGGAGTCCTCGCGGGTCGGCTCCAGGAGCTGCAGGTACGAGGCGCCTCCGTCGGACGTATCGTTGATCTTGAGCATGGCCTCGCGCACGCCCTGCTCCTCGTTGACCTCGGAGTGGAACACCTCGAAGCCGTAGGTGGCACGGTAGAACTCGACGGTCTTGTCGAGGTCGAAACAGGCGATCCCGATGTGGTCGATTCGCGTCAGCATGGATTCAGTGCAGCGCTCCGGAGGTGGTTACGCAACGTGCGCGCGATCACACCGACAGCCCGATGACGCGGTGGAGTACTGGTCAGTACATTCGAAGTAAACCCTCGTTCACTCCTCGGCTGTGCAGCCGGTAAGGGGATCGCAGCTCATGTCTTCTGGAACGTCTGGAACGTCCGGGGCCAACGGCTCCACGTCTGTGATCGTCGCGGGCGCCCGTACTCCGATGGGGCGGTTGCTCGGTTCGCTGAAGTCCTTCTCCGGAGCCGACCTCGGCGGCTTCGCGATCAAGGCCGCCCTCGACCGTGCGGGGATCGGTGGCGACCAGGTGCAGTACGTGATCATGGGGCAGGTGCTCCAGGCCGGGGCGGGGCAGATCCCGGCGCGCCAGGCCGCCGTCAAGGCGGGTA
Organism: Streptomyces caelestis; assembly: GCF_014205255.1. Lineage (GTDB taxonomy): Bacteria > Actinomycetota > Actinomycetes > Streptomycetales > Streptomycetaceae > Streptomyces > Streptomyces caelestis. Next base: position 5,955,152 of record NZ_JACHNE010000001.1, read on the forward strand.
TCCCCATGAATGTGCCGGCGCTGACCATCAACAAGGTGTGTCTGTCGGGCCTCGACGCCATCGCGCTGGCGGACCAGCTGATCCGTGCGGGTGAGTTCGACGTGATCGTCGCCGGCGGTCAGGAGTCCATGACCAACGCCCCGCATCTGCTGCCGAAGTCCCGCGAGGGCTTCAAGTACGGCGCAATCGAGATGCTCGACTCCATGGCCCACGACGGGCTGACCGACTCCTTCGACGGCGTCGCCATGGGCGAGTCGACGGAGAAGCACAACACGCGCCTCGGCATCGGCCGCGCCGAGCAGGACGAGATCGCCGCGCTGTCCCACCAGCGGGCCGCCGCCGCGCAGAAGAACGGCCTGTTCGAGGCCGAGATCACGCCGGTGGAGATCCCGCAGCGCAAGGGCGACCCGGTGCTGTTCAGCAAGGACGAGGGGATCCGGGGCGACACGACCGCGGAGTCCCTCGGCAAGCTGCGTCCCGCCTTCGCCAAGGACGGCACGATCACGGCCGGTTCGGCGTCGCAGATCTCCGACGGCGCTGCCGCCGTCGTGGTGATGAGCAAGGCCAAGGCTCAGGAGCTCGGCCTGGACTGGATCGCCGAGATCGGGGCGCACGGGAACGTGGCGGGGCCGGACAACTCGCTCCAGTCCCAGCCGTCCAACGCGATCCAGCACGCGTTGAAGAAGGAGGGGCTGAGCGTCGAGGACCTGGACCTCATCGAGATCAACGAGGCGTTCGCGGCGGTTGCCGTGCAGTCGATGAAGGACCTCGGGGTGTCCACCGAAAAGGTGAATGTCAACGGAGGTGCCATTGCCCTGGGTCACCCGATCGGGATGTCCGGTGCGCGGCTCGTGCTGCACCTCGCGCTGGAGCTGAAGCGGCGCGGCGGTGGCGTGGGCGCGGCCGCGCTGTGCGGTGGCGGTGGTCAGGGTGACGCGCTGATCGTGCGGGTACCGAAGGCCTGAGCGCCCGGTTTTCGGACCTCCCTCATCGGAACGGAGCTGTGATGCAGGACGTCTCCACGCTGGTCGCCCAGGCCAGGGAGGGCCGGCCGCGGGCCGTGGCCCGGCTGATCTCCCTGGTGGAGGGGGCGTCCCCGCAGCTCAGGGAGGTCATGGCGGCGCTCGCGCCGTTGGCGGGCAACGCGTACGTGGTCGGGCTGACCGGGTCGCCGGGGGTCGGCAAGTCCACGTCGACGTCGGCGCTGGTGACCGCGTACCGCAAGCAGGGCAAGCGGGTCGGCGTGCTGGCCGTCGACCCGTCGTCCCCGTTCTCCGGGGGTGCGCTGCTGGGGGACCGGGTGCGGATGTCGGAGCACGCGTCGGACCCGGGCGTGTACATCCGTTCCATGGCGACGCGCGGGCATCTGGGCGGGCTCGCGTGGGCCGCGCCGCAGGCCATCCGGGTACTGGACGCGGCGGGGTGTGACGTGATCCTCGTCGAGACGGTGGGTGTGGGGCAGTCCGAGGTGGAGATCGCCTCGCAGGCGGACACGTCCGTCGTGCTGCTCGCGCCGGGGATGGGCGACGGGATCCAGGCGGCCAAGGCCGGGATCCTGGAGATCGGTGACGTGTACGTCGTGAACAAGGCCGACCGCGACGGCGCGGATGCGACGGCTCGCGAGCTGAACCACATGCTGGGGCTGGGGGAGGCCCGGGGGCCCGGGGACTGGCGCCCGCCGATCGTGAAGACCGTCGCCGCGCGCGGGGAGGGCATGGACGAGGTCGTCGAGGCCCTGGAGAAGCACCGGGCCTGGATGGAGGAGCGGGGGGTGCTCGCGGAGCGGCGTACGGCCCGTGCGGCGCGGGAGGTCGAGACGATCGCGGTGACGGCGCTGCGGGAGCGGATCGGGGATCTGCACGGTGACCGACGCCTCGGGGCGCTGGCGGAGCGGATCGTGGCGGGGGAGCTGGATCCGTACCGTGCGGCTGATGAGCTGGTGGCGGGGCTGACGGGCACCTCCGGCGGTTGAGCCGGGGCGCCTGGGGCGGCCTGTGCGGGTGCCTCCGGTGGTTGGGCGGGGGTGCCTGGGGCGGTCTGTGTGGGTGCCTCCGGTGGTTGGGCGGGGGTGCCTGGGGTGGCCTGTGTGGGTGCCTCCGGTGGTTGGGCGGGGGCGCCTGGGGCGGCCTGTGCTGGTGGGGTGGGGGTGCGCCGCTTGCGCCTGCGCGGTGGGGTGGGCCGGGGCCGCGCCGGGGGGTGTCCGTCCTCGGAACGGCGCGATGGGGTGGGTGACCAGCTGACTGGCGTTGACGCGCCAACCGCTGCGGGCGGACACCCCCCCGACACGTCCCCTTTCCGTGCGTGCGCGGGTGCGGGCCCGCCCAGCTGCGGGCAGTCGTGCCGCTTGGGGCGGCACGGGTGGGCGCAGCGGCACCCCGCTCCGCCGGGTTGCGGACCCACCGGGCAGCGGCTCCGACGCCGAGCAGCTCGACGCCCCGGCGTCAGCAGTGACGCCGGGGCGGCAGGAAAGCGGCTGTACCGGATCAGTCCTGGTCGTCGGAGTCGTCGTCCTGGTCGTCCGAGTGGTCCGCCGTGACCTTGCCCGTGCCGAGGTCGATCTTCCAGTCCTGCTCGGCGCCGCCGGACTTGCGGGTCTCGGCCTCCCAGGACTTGTTCTTGCCGTCCTCGTCCAGGTCCACGGACGTCACCACGCCCTTGCCGGCGGCAGCCTTCGCGGCCTCCTCGGCCGTCACGGACGAGCCCTTCAGCGCCGCCCGCACCTGCGCCGTGTCGTCCTCGTCGTCGGACTCGGAGCCGAGCACCTTGCCGTTGGACGGGTCGATACGGACGCTGTGCCGGCTGTTGTCGCCGGAGAGGACGTCGACCTTCCAGATCACCTTGTCGCTGTCGTCCTCGTCGTCCAGCTCGGCGGACACGGCCGTGCCGGGCGTGTGCTTCAGCGCGGAGGCGATGGCCTCGGGCGCCGTCACGTCGGCGGAAGCCGCCCGCGCGTCGGAACCGTCCTGGTCGTCACGGACGTCGTCGTCCGACAGCCGGGTGTTGGCCGCCTGCCGTGCCGAGCCCTGGTCGTCTCCCGTGGTCGCGAGAGCCGTGGCCGTACCGCCTCCGATCAGAGCGGCAGCGGTCACAGCGGCGATCACGATGTTGCGCTTCATGCGGGTTCCTCCCGAGTCGTTTCGTTTTCGACGTGTTCCAATCTGGCTGACCGACGCTGAGAGGAACCTGAAGACCCCTGAAGGGATCTTCAGCTTGGTTTTGCCACTCTTTACCCATGCGCCTGTTGATCGTGGAGGACGAGAAGCGGCTGGCCCTGTCGCTCGCCAGGGGCCTGACGGCCGAGGGGTACGCCGTGGACGTCGTCCACGACGGACGAGAGGGGCTGCACCAGGCCTCGGAGGGCACGTACGACCTGGTGATCCTCGACATCATGCTGCCCGGCCTCAACGGTTACCGGGTCTGCGCCGCCCTGCGCGCCGCCGGGCACGAGGTGCCGATCCTGATGCTCACCGCCAAGGACGGCGAGTACGACGAGGCCGAGGGGCTCGATACGGGCGCGGACGACTATCTGACCAAGCCCTTCTCGTACGTCGTGCTCGTCGCCCGGATCAAGGCGCTGCTGCGGCGGCGCGGCGTGGGTGCGGGGGCCTCGCCCGTGCACGTACACGGGGATCTGAAGGTGGACACCGCGGCCCGGCGGGTGTTCCTGGGGGACGACGAGGTCGCCCTGACCGCCAAGGAGTTCTCCGTGCTGGAGCACCTCGTGCTGCGGGCCGGGGAGGTCGTGTCCAAGTCCGAGATCCTCGAACATGTCTGGGACTTCGCGTACGACGGTGATCCCAACATCGTCGAGGTGTACGTCAGCACCCTGCGGCGGAAGCTGCGGGCGGGGCTGATCCGGACCGTGCGCGGCGCCGGGTACCGGCTGGAGACGTCGCCATGAGGCGGCTGTTCGGGTCCGTCCGGGCGCGGGCCACGCTGGGAGCCACGCTCGTGGTCGCGGTGGCGCTCGTCGCCGCCGGGGCCGCCGTCCTGCTGTCCCTGCGGTCCAACCTGATGGGCGAGGCCGGCACTCAGGCGGAGCGCTCCGCCCGGGCGGTAGCCTCCGAGCTCGCCGCCGGGACGCCGTACGGCAAGCTGGCCGGTCTGGACGGCGACGACGGACCAGTCCAGGTCCTCGCCGAGAAGAAGCGGCTGGTGGCGGCCAGCGAGGATCTGGAGAAGATCAGCGGTACCGACTCCGACCGGGTGAAGCCACAGCCGCCGGTGGCGCCTCGCCGGGACGATGACGACGACCCCGACGACCAGGAGGAGGCCCTCGAACCCGGGGAGATCGCCGGGGAGAGCACCTTCAGCAACGGGTCCGCGAGCATCGACGGCGACACGCAGGACTACCGGTTCGCCGCCGTCGAGGTCGAGACCCACGACCGAGGGCGCCTGAAGGTCTACGCCGGTGCCCCGCTGGCCGCCGAGCACGGGGCGGTGCAGAGCGCGCTGACGGTGATGCTGATCGGGTTCCCGCTGCTGCTCGGCGTCGTCGCGGGGGTGACCTGGCTGGTCACCCGGCGGGCGCTGCGGCCGGTGGAGGGCATCCGGAGCGAGATGGCCGCGATCACCGCCTCGCAGGACCTCGCGCGCCGTGTCCCGGAGCCGCAGACGCACGACGAGGTCGCCCGGCTCGCCCGGACGACGAACGAGACGCTCGCGGCCCTGGAGACCTCCGTGGAGCGGCAGCGGCGCTTCGTCGCCGACGCCTCCCACGAGCTGCGCAGCCCGATCGCCTCGCTGCGCACGCAGTTGGAGGTGGCCGCAGCACATCCCGAGCTGCTGGACCTCGACGGAGCCGTGGAGGACACCGTACGGCTCCAGCGGCTCGCCGCCGACCTGCTGCTGCTCGCCCGGCTGGACGCGGGGGAGCGGCCCACCGACGCGAAGGTCGACCTCGCCGGGCTGGCCCGGGAGGAAGCCGAGGGGCGGACGGGTGTGACGGTGGACGCGGAGCCGGTGAACGTGGCCGGATCGCGCGGGCAGTTGGGCCGGGTGCTGGCCAATCTGCTCGACAACGCCCAGCGGCATGCCCGGTCGGCCGTCACCGTGAGCGTGCGTCGGGAGGGTGACCTGGCCGTGGTCGGGGTGGCCGACGACGGGGACGGCGTGCCCCAGGCCGACCGGGAGCGGATCTTCGAGCGGTTCGTACGGCTGGACGCCGCCCGCAGCCGCGACGACGGCGGGGCCGGACTGGGACTCGCCATCGCCCGGGACGTCGCCGTACGGCACGGCGGCACGCTCACGGCCGGTCAGGGGCCGGCGGGCGGAGCCCTGTTCGAACTCCGCCTGCCGCTCGCCTAGAGCCTGTCGACGCCGGGGCCGCACGGCCCCCGGTGCGCCGTCCGGGTCACGGGCGTCCTCGCTGGCCGCGCAGGTGCTCCGCGATGGGCTTGAGGGCCTTGTCGATCTCCGTCAGGGCCTCGGGGGCCAGCAGGTCGATGAAGTGCCTCCGCACGGACGCCACATGGTGCGGTGCGACCTTCTGCATCGTCGCCATACCGTGCTCGGTGAGGACCGCGTAGAGCCCCCGGCGGTCGGACTCGCAGTTCTCCCGCCGGACCAGGTTCGCGTTCTCCATACGCGTGATCTGGTGCGAGAGGCGGCTCTTGGACTGGAGCGTGGCGGAGGCGAGGTCGCTCATCCGCATCCGCTGGTCCTCCGACTCGGAGAGATTCACGAGGATCTCGTAGTCGTTCATTGTCAGTCCGAACGGCTGCAGGTCCTTTTCGAGCTGGTACGTCAACAGCCTGTTGACCTCCAGGTGGGTGCGCCAGGCGCACTGCTCCGCATTGGTCAGCCAGCGGGTGGCCGTCTCGGTCTCCATGAATGAAGTCTACCTAAAAGGTTGAAAGGCGAACTAGTGAGGGTTTTCGTGTGACGGAGCGCACCCACCGAACCTTGGTGCGCAGACGTTCGATGTCACACTCCGCAGACTACCGCTCACAGCCCGAAGCGACGCTGGAGGTCCCCGAGCTGTCCGGGAAGACGCGGTACGCCGGACTGTCCGGGCTGGGTTCCGGGAGCCCCGCCGCCGGGCACGCCGGCCTGGTGCGGAACGGCCCCCGTGGCCTGCTCGGTCATGAGGGTCTCGGACGACTGGAGCAGGACCGTGCCGGCGCCGACGAACTCGAACTGGTGCTCCTCCCCGGAAGCTCCGCCGAGGCCCGTCAGCGCACGTAGACCGCCCATGACGCCGGTCATGTACCCGTGGTCGTAGTGGTGGCAGGGCGAGGGGCAGTCGGCCCATCCGACCAGGGCCTGGGGGTCGACCCGGATGGGGGGTGCCATGAACACCACGGGGCCGTTCGACGCGGCCACGAACTTTCCGGTTCCGATGAGGGTCAGAAAACCCGGCACGATTGATTGCTTCAGTGACAGAGTTGGCTGAAAAGCGAGGAGGTTGCCCGAGCGAATGGTCAGGTTGCCGTTCTCGAGGTCGTACGAGTTGACGTCGAAGGCCCGGTCGGCGAGGAGCATCTTGCCCGAGCCCTCCGCCACGACCCAGTCGCTCGCGTGCAGTGGCGAATGGAACGACGTACGGACGAGACGGTCCAGCCGGCCGTGTCCGACGCCGTTGAAGTCGATCGAGCCGTAGTAGGCGATCATCTTCCCCTTCTGGAGGAACCACTGGCTCCCCTTGAGCTCCACGCAGAAGGTGTAGGGATTGACGTTGTCGTCGGGCGGCAGCGTCGCCGGGTCGAAGACCGCGGGGCCGGCGCCCGGAGTTCCGTAGGTGCTCACAGCTTCTCCTCCGACGCCTGGACGTACACCGCACCGCTGCCGCTGAGCTCCAGCTGGAACGCCTCGCCCGAGCCGCGGCCCACCATGTCCCGCCAGCCCAGGGCCGTGGACAGCTTGTTGCGGACGTCGCCGTGGTGGGCGACATAGGCCTGCGGGTCGACGTGCACCGGTCGCTGGGGCGTGATCGGGATCTCGATCATCCCGCCATGGGCCATGACAGCGACGGCCCCGTGCCCCTTGAGTGTGGTCGTGAACAACCCCTGGCCGCTGACCTGCCCCCGCACCATGCCCATGACGCCGCCCTGCGAGCCCAGGAACATCGTGCCCTGCTGGAGCGTGCCCTCGAAGGCCAGGAGGCGGTCCGCCTCGACGTACAGCGTGTCGCCGGACAGCTGGATCACCTGGACGTGATGCCCGCCGTGCCCGAAGAGGACGGTGCCACTGCCTTCGACCGCCATCAGGGACGTGTCCTCGTCGGCGACCCGGCGGCCGATCATCGACATCAACCCGCCCTGGCCGCCGGCCATGCTGGGCGTGAAGGACACCTCGCCCTGGTAGGCGAGCATCGCGCCGCGCTGGCTGAACAGCTTCTGCCCCGGCGCGACCGTCGCCTCGACCATCTTCGCGTTGATCTCCCGGAAGGCCATGTCACACGTCTCCCGCGATCGTGTTCCGCTCGCTCGGCTGCACGTACACCAGCCCGTCTCCCTCGAACCGCATCTGGAAGGCCTCGCCGCCGCCCTCCCCCATCAGCGTGCGGAACGTCACACCGGACTGGAAGGACTGCCGCAGGTTCCCCTGGTGGGCCACATACGCCCCCGGATCCACGGTCAGCGGATACTGCGGACTCACCCGCAGCACCACCGCCGGGCCGTCCGACACGATCGCCGCCTGGCCGTGGCCCTCGACGGTCGTCGTGAACAGCCCGTTGCCCTGTGAGGCCCCGCGCAGGCCGGTGAACTCCGTGCCCGTGCGCAGCCCGCCGTCGGTCGCGAGCAGGTTGCTCGACTCCACGTAGAGCCTGTCGCCCTGGAGACCGACCAGGTTGATCTCGGAGGCACGGTCCGCGAACCAGCACGTCCCCCGCCCCTTCACCTCCATCAACGTCATCTGCTCACCGGTCAGCCGCCGGGTCACCATGCCCCGGATGCCCTCGCCGCCGCCGCTGAGCTTCTTGAAGGCCATCTCGCCGTCGTACGCGACCATCGAGCCGTTCTTCGCCTTCACGGCGTCTCCGGTCATGTCGACGGCGAGCACCTTGCTGCTCTGAAGTCGGAACATCGCCACGTACGTGAAGGTAGCCGCAGGTCGGGCGCTACGGACAGGGCCTGTGGGTGGAGAACGCCCCTGACCGCACCCCTAGGGGCGGGGGGCCCGGAGCGGTTTGCCACAATGGGCGGGACGCTTGTGCGTGCGTTCACAAACCGTCAGACCGTTCAGACCGCCGCGTCTCTCCCACCGAAGGTGACCCGTGGACCTCAAGACCGCCACCGCCATCCGCCGCCTCCGCCTGGTCTCGGCCCCCGAGGCGATCTCCTTCCTCCTCCTGCTCGTCTGCTCGGTGCTGAAGCGGACCACGGACTTCAACGCCGTGCCGGTGATGGGCATGGTGCACGGTGTCCTGTTCATCCTGTACGTGATCTTCTGGGCCGACGCGTGGAACCGGACGAAGTGGTCGGTGAAGACCGCCGCGCTGTACTTCGTGCTCTCGGTGCTGCCTGCCGGTGGGTTCTTCGCGGAGCGCAAGCTGCGGCGTGAGGCCGAGGACGCGGTCATCGCGTCCCGAGCGCGCCAGGAAGGGGTGGTGAAGGCGTGATCGTCGCTTTTTCCGTAACGCCGTTGGGGGTCGGGGAGGATGTGGGGGAGTACGTCGCCGACGCCGTCCGCGTGGTGCGCGAGTCGGGCCTGCCCAACCGGACCGACGCGATGTTCACCTCGATCGAGGGCGAGTGGGACGAGGTCATGGACGTCGTCAGACGCGCTGTCGCCGAGGTCGAGCGGCGGGCGCCGCGCGTGTCCCTGGTCCTCAAGGCGGACATCCGCCCCGGAGTGACGGACGGGCTCACTTCCAAGGTGGAGACGGTGGAGCGGCACCTCGCCGAGTAGGCCGCACGCACCACACAGCCCCGGCTCTTGACGAGCCGGGGCTTTCCTGTGCGACGGCGACGCCCGGATCCGCGCCGACCCGGACGGCCCGCGAACGGCTCGTTCCTTCCCCGCCATCCGTCGCATCCGGCCGCACCTGAGCAAACGCGCCCTGCGCACCGGGCAGTTCCCCCTGATGACCCGCGTGGCTCGCGGAGTCCGACGCACCGATCCACGATGAGGGCTCAGGGCCGACCGTCATCCGCCTGCCGGACGCGGCGGCCGCCGTCTGCCCCGCGAAGGAAGGGCCTGCCGGATGAACACTTCGACATATACATCCCAGTCGGCGTTCGACGGCTCCAGGCTGCGCGTCATCCTGCTCGTCGATCTCCACGAAGGCGCCCAGCAACGGTTCCTCGACGCGTACGAGCACATGCGCAGCCGGGTGGCGTCGGTTCCCGGTCACCTCGGTGACCAGCTGTGCCAGTCCGTGGAGAACCCCTCCCAGTGGCTCATCACGAGCGAATGGGCGACTGCCCCGCCGTACCTCGCCTGGGTGAACAGTGAGGAACACCTCGAGACGGTCAGGCCCATGCAGGACTGCGTCCGTGACATCCGGTCGATGCGTTACACCGTCATCCGCGAGACCGGGGGCACCCACCGGCCCACCGCCCAGGCCACCGACGCAGTCCAGGGCCCGGTGAGGGTCGGCGACGGAGTGACGCGCCATGCACTGACGTTCACCGTCAAGCCCGGCTCCGAGTCGAAGGTCGCGGAGATCCTCGCCGGATACGCGCCGCCCCAGGCCCGCGTCGACGACTCCACCCGACTGCGCCGCACGACGCTGTTCATGCACGGCAACAGAGTCGTCCGCACCGTCGAGGTGGAGGGCGACCTGCAGACGGCGCTGCGCCACGTCTCGCGTCAGCCGGAGGTGCGGGCGGTCGAGGAAGCCCTCAATCCGCACCTGGAACTGAGCAGGGATCTGACCGACCCCGCGTCCGCTCGGGCCTTCTTCATCCGAGCGGCCATGCCGGCCGTGCACCATGTGGCGCGTGGCGGACCCGAGCCGGCCGGACTGCTGCGTCACGCGCTGTACTACCCGGCCCTGGAAGGCTGCGGGATGGCGCTGGCGCGGCTGCTCTCCCAGCAGGACGAGGCCGCCGCGGACGATCCTGCGAGCCCCGTGCACCGCAGCACCGTCTTCCACCGGGACGACCTGGTCGTCCGTCTCATCGACACGCGGGACCCCGAGACCGATCCGGTCAGGGCGGTCGGCATCCATGGCACCAGGAAGGCCGCCGTGCTGGCCCGCCTGCTCGACGGCGGAGCACTCGGCGTGGAAGGACCGCTCTCGAGCGAACGGGACGCCACCCGCCTCCTGGCGCACACCGAGATGACGCTGATCACCGATCGCAAGGCCGCCGAGTCCTGACAGCCCATGGACGGCACCGCCCATGACCACCCACCTCACCGACCGATCTGGAGACGGACCAATGGACAAGACGTGCCCGCGCATCGTGGACATCAGCGAGACCGAGCCCAACCGCAGGCGTGGTGGCGATCTGCGCACCCTGCTCACGCCCCTCACGGTGGGGGCCACGAGCGGGTTCATGGGCCTGGCCATCATGCAGCCGGGTGAACGCATCAGCGAGCACTACCACCCGTACTCCGAGGAGTTCGTGTACGTCGTCCAGGGCGAGCTGGAGGTCGACCTGGACGACGAGACACGCCCTGTCCGAGCCGACCAGGGCCTCATGATCCCCATCGGCATGCGGCACCGCTTCCGCAACGTCGGTGACGTGGAGGCCAGGATGGTCTTCCACCTGGGTCCGCTGGCGCCGAAGCCGAGCCTCGGCCACGTCGACACGGAGACCACGGAGGGGAACGGGAGCGCCGAACCGTACCCGGCCGTGCAGGGGGACGGCGCGCAGCCCGAACGACGGGAGGTCCCCTCGTGACCCGGCGGGTGGCGGTCACCGGTATCGGCGTCGTCGCCCCCGGTGGGATCGGCGTACCGGCGTTCTGGGACCTTCTTTCCAACGGCCGTACCGCGACGCGCGGCATCACCCTGTTCGATCCCGAGGGGCTGCGATCGCGCATCGCGGCCGAGTGCGACTTCGACCCGCTCGCGCACGGGCTGGATCCCGGGCTGGTCGAACGCGCCGACCGGTACATCCAGTTCGCCATAGTCGCCGCGGCGGAGGCGGTGGCCGACTGCGGCATCGAGTTCGGCGCAGAGGACCCCTGGCGGGTGGCCGTCTCGCTCGGCAGCGCCGTGGGCGGCACGACCCGCCTGGAGCACGACTACGTCCTGGTCAGCGAACGAGGACAACGCTGGGACGTCGACCACCGCGCCGCCGGCCCGCAGCTGCACCGGGCGTTCTCGCCCAGCACACTGGCCTCAGACGTCGCCGAGTACTTCGGCGCCCAGGGGCCGGTGCAGACCGTGTCGACCGGCTGCACCTCCGGACTCGACGCGGTGGGCTACGGCTTCCACACGATCGAGGAAGGCCGCGCCGACATCTGTATCGCCGGAGCGTCGGACTCCCCGATCTCCCCGATCACCATGGCCTGCTTCGACGCCATCAGGGCGACGTCGCCGAACAACGACGACCCGGCGCACGCCTCCCGGCCCTTCGACGCCCACCGCGACGGATTCGTCATGGGTGAGGGCTCCGCGGTGCTGGTCCTGGAGGAGCTCGAACACGCCCGTGCCCGCGGCGCGCACGTCTACTGCGAGATCGGCGGCTACGCCACGTTCGGCAACGCCTACCACATGACCGGACTGACCAGCGAGGGCCTGGAGATGGCCAGGGCCATCGACACCGCGCTCGGCCAGGCCCGCCTGGACCCCTCACGCATCGACTACGTCAACGCGCACGGCTCGGGCACCCGCCAGAACGACCGTCACGAGACCGCCGCGGTCAAACGGTCCCTGGGCGCCCACGCCTACGACACGCCCATGAGTTCGATCAAGTCCATGGTGGGCCACTCGCTCGGTGCGATCGGCGCGATCGAGGTCGTCGCCTGCGTGCTGGCCATGACCCACCAGGTGGTCCCGCCGACGGCGAACTACGAGACCCCGGACCCCGAGTGCGACCTGGACTACGTACCGCGCACCGCACGCCCGCACAAGCTCGACAACGTGCTCTCCGTGGGCAGCGGCTTCGGCGGGTTCCAGTCCGCGGTGCTCCTGACGGGGCCGGGCGGGAGGAAACGATGAGTGCTCAGCTGACCCGGCGCACGGCCATCACCGGGATCGGTGTGGTCGCGCCCAACGGACTGCATACGGAGACCTACTGGAAGTCCGTCAAGGAGGGCTTGTTCGTACTCGACCGGATCACCCGGGAGGGCTGCGGGCACCTTCCGCTCCGCGTCGCCGGCGAGGTGCGGGGGTTCGATCCCTCGGCACTCATCGAGGAGACCTTCCTCGTCCAGACCGACCGGTTCAGCCACTTCGCGATGGCCGCCGCCAGCGCGGCCATGAAGGACGCGGGACTGAGCGACGCCGCCGCCGACTCCCCGTACTCCGTCGGTGTGGTCACCGCTGCCGGATCCGGTGGCGGTGAGTTCGGCCAGCGGGAGCTGCAGAGGCTGTGGGGTCAGGGGTCCCGCTTCGTCGGCCCCTACCAGTCCATCGCCTGGTTCTACGCGGCCAGCACCGGCCAGATATCGATCCGCAGCGGTTTCAAGGGTCCCTGCGGCGTGGTCGCGAGCGACGAGGCCGGGGGCCTGGACGCCGTCGCGCACGCCGCCCGGACCGTGGGCCGGGGAACCGACGTGGTCGTGGCCGGGGCGGCCGAGGCGCCGCTCGCACCGTACTCGATGGTCTGTCAGCTCGGATACCCGGAACTCAGCACGGTCGAGGACCCGGCGCGGGCCTATCGTCCCTTCACCTCGTCGGCCTGCGGCTTCGTGCCGGCCGAGGGCGGTGCCGTGCTGGTCGTCGAGGACGTGGACCGGGCACGCCGCCGCGACGCGGCCGTCCGCGCCGTCGTGGCGGGACATGCGGCCACGTTCACCGGCGCCTCGCGCTGGGACCGCTCACGCGAGGGACTCGCCCACGCGATCCGCGGCGCCCTCGACGAGGCCGGCTGCGCACCGGAGGAGATAGACGTGGTCTTCGCCGACGCGATGGGTTCCCCGGAGGCGGACCGTGCCGAGGTCCTCGCCCTGACCGACGCCCTCGGCCCGCACGGCACCCGCGTGCCCGTCACGGCCCCCAAGACCGGCATCGGCCGGTCCTACTGCGGGGCACCTCTGCTGGACGTCGCGGCAGCGGTGATGACCATGGAACAAGGGCAGATCCCGCCCACGCCCAACGTCTTCGACATCTGCCACGACATCGACCTGGTGACCTCGACGGCGCGCCCGGCCGAGTTGAGCACGGCCCTGGTCCTCAGCCGTGGACTCATGGGCTCCAACGCGGCGCTGGTACTGCGCCGCGACCCGGGCCCGGCCGCCCGGTGAAGCCCACCGCACCCGTACGACAAGGAGAACGCGCATGAACAGTGAAGTGACCCTCGAAGAGCTGGCCGCGCTGATGAAGAAGGCCGCCGGCGTCACCGTCGACCCGCACGACCTCGAAGCCCGGATCGACACTCCCTTCGCCGAGTTCGGACTGGACTCACTCGGCCTCCTCGGCATCGTCGGCGAGCTGGAGAACCGGCACGCCCGGGCGCTCCCCACCGACGCGGAACGGTGCAAGACCCCCCGCGACTTCCTCGACCTCGTCAACAGCACCCTCATGTCAGGAGCCTGAAGTGGCAGGACACACCGAGAACGAGATCACCATCGCCGCACCCCTCGACCTGGTCTGGGACATGACCAACGACATCGAGAGATGGCCGCAGCTGTTCAGCGAGTACGCGGCCGCCGAGGTGCTGTCCCGGCAGGGCGACACGGTGACCTTCCGCCTGACCATGCACCCCGACGAGAACGGCAAGGTGTGGAGCTGGGTGTCGGAACGGACCACCGACCGCGAGAAGCTCACCGTCCGGGCACGCCGCGTCGAACCCGGCCCGTTCGAGTTCATGAACATCCGGTGGGAGTACGAGGAGACCCCCGACGGCACCCGGATGCGCTGGACGCAGGACTTCGCCATGAAGCCCGACGCGCCCGTCGACGACGCCGGGATGACGGACATCATCAACCGCAACTCGCCCGTCCAGATGGCCCTCATCCGTGACCGCATCGAGCAGGCCGCCGGCGAGCGGCGGACCGCGCCCGTCTCGCCCGCCTGAACGACGCCGCCGCGTAAGGAGACCTCATGCACCACGCCCTGATCGTCGCCCGGATGGCCCCGCAGTCGGCTCCGGACATCGCCGAGGTCTTCGCGGCCTCCGACCGCGGCGACCTGCCCCGCCTCGTCGGGGTGACCCAGCGTTCCCTCTTCCAGTTCGGCGATGTGTACATGCACTTCATCGAGGCCGAGCAGGACCCGGGCCCCGCCATCGCACGGGTGGCCGGGCACCCCGAGTTCCTCGACATCAGCAGGAGGCTCGAGGCGCACGTCAGCCCGTACGACCCGCAGACCTGGCGGAGTCCGAAGGACGCGATGGCGCAGTGCTTCTACCACTGGGAGAGGGACCCGGCCCCGGCCACCCGGTAAAGCAGCGGAAGAAAGGCCGCTGCCCGCGCGGACGAAGCGCGGGCAGCGGCCTTTCTTCTCGTGCGTGCTGTTCTTTTCTCGTGCGTGCGGCCGTGCGTGCGGCTACGAGGAGGTGTGGTCCAGTTCCGGCAGCAGACGCAGCGCGTTGTCCCGGTTGATGCCCCGGAGCTGCTCCGGTGAGAGGGAGGGATCGCTGTCCAGCGCAGGTGCCGCGATGTCGGCGACGACCTGTGCGGGCGTGGGCGGCCAGTCCGTGCCGAAGAGGATGCGGCCGGGGTCCACCGTGGCCAGCAGAGTGGGCGTGGAGGACGGAGACATGGGGCCCGCCGTGTCGAAGTAGAACCGGTGCAGGTAGTCACGGACCCTGCCCGGCTCGATCTCGGGGGTGAGGTGCCCGCCGAAGAGTTCGAGCCTGGTGGCGATGTACGGAAGGAAGCCTCCTCCGTGAGGAAGGACGAAGCTGAGGTTCGGGTAGCGGTCCAGCGTGCCGTTTTTGATCAGGTTGACGGCCGCACGTGTGGTGTCCATGAGGAAGTCGCACAGGAAGGGCGGCATCCCCGGCAGTCCGGGACCGCCGCCCTTGCCGGCCGGCACTTCCATGGGGTGCGTACTGATCACGGCGGACCGGTCGTTCAGCTCCCGCAGGAGGCGGTCGTGGGAGTCGTCGCCCAGATAGACACCGTCCATGCTCGTTCTGGTACTCACCCCTACGGCGCCGAGCTCGTCGAGTCCGTAACGGAGGCTCCACCGGGAGAGTTCCAGGTCGTCGAGGAACACCGGGGTGAAGAAGGCGAAGCGTGCGGGACGTTCCGCGACGACATCGGCCGCTGCCCGCAGGGCGATCCGCGCGCTCTCCTGGCGCTGCGCGCGCTCGCTGAACCGTCCGAGCATCGCGACGGTCATGACGGCGGTGCTGATGCCCGTCTTGTCCATGACTTCCAGGGCCGCGTTCATGTCCCAGTGTGTCCACCAGGGCAGCTTTCCGCGGTCGACGACGCCGCGTTCCTCGGCCCAGTCCAGCCAGGCCGGCGCGGTGAAATGGTGGTGGACGTCCACTCGGCCCGCGACGGGGCCGTCTTCGAATGTCATTGGCGTGTCCTCGGTGTGGGGTGATGAGGGGTGTTCAGTCGCGACAGAGCACGGTCCGCAGCACGTTCGTCAGCGCCCCGTCCGCAGACGGCATGCCGGTGTGCGCGCGCCATGCGACGAAACCGTCCGGGCGCACGAGGACGGCACCGTCCTCGGCCGTGCCGTGCAGCGCCGCCCAGTCGGCATCCGGCTCGGGAGCCAGGTCGTGGTCAGGGCCGTCTCCCACGAGATACGCCTCGACCGGTACGCCCAGATTCCGGGAGGCCTGCTCCGCCGCGCGGCGCCACTCCTGGCCCGCGGGCCCGGCGAGCAGGACGAAGGAACGCTCGTACAGATCCAGAGTGGAGATCCTGGCGCCGTCTCTCCTGACCCACATGTGGGGCGCGCGCGTGCCCGGCTCTCCGCCGAGCCGGAAGGCTTCCGGGACGACCGGCAGCTGAGGGGAGTCCCCCACCACGGCGTTCGACGCGTACCGGTAGCAGAGCGCGACCGTCATGAGGTCCGCCGGGTTGTCGTTGCGTCCCGCTGCCGGACTGAATCCGGGGTGCTCCTCCTCGGCTGCCTGCTGGGAGGCGCGTGTGCTCGTCGTGACGGCGACGGGCCGGCGTTCGCACTCGTAGGTGTCGAGCAGCTGCGGGCCGGCCCATCCGCGGAGTACCGCAGCGAGTTTCCAGGCGAGGTTGTGAGCGTCCTGGATTCCGGTGTTGGAGCCGAACGCCCCGGTGGGCGGCATTTCATGCGCTGAGTCTCCGGCCAGAAAGACCCGGCCCTGCCGGTAACTGTCCGCGACCCGCTTCGCCGCATGCCAAGGGGCCTTTCCCGTGATCTCGACATCAACGTCCGGCACGCCGACGGCCGCGCGGATATGTGCCGCGCAGCGCTCGTTGCCGAAGTCCTCCAGGGACTCGCCTCGATCAGGGAACCAAGGGATATGGGCGACCCATCGCTCCTCGTTGTCCACGGGCAGCAGGGCGCTTTCCCCCTGTGGGTCGGTGATATAGCAGACGATGAAGCGCTTCGGTCCGACGTATTCCTTGAGTGCCTTGCTCCGGAACGTGACACTGATGTTGTGGAACAGAGCACCGGGCCCCGACTGGCCGATTCCCAGGTGTGTGCGAACGGGGCTTCTGGGGCCGTCGGCAGCCACCAGGAAATCGGCGTTCACGGTATACGTCTCACCGGTTTCCCGGCTTATGACCTGGGCCTGGACTCCGCCTTCGTCCTGGGTGAAGGAAAGCAGCTCCGTACCGAAGCGGATGTCTCCGCCCCGGCGGGCGCGGCCCAGCAGGACCGGCTCCAGGTCGTTCTGGCTGCACAGGCACCAGTTCGAAGAGCTGATGCGGGAGACGTCCATGCCTGCGGAGATGTCCTCGATGATCCAGCGGCGCTGGCCCCCGGTGAGGGTGTCCACCTGGAGCACACCGTCGTTTCCGGCGAGAGCGAAGGCCGCCTCCCGCACGCTCTGCTCGAGTCCGGCGGTCCGGAAGATCTCCATGGTGCGCACGTTGTTCCCACGGCCGCGCGGGTGCGTCGATGTCTCGGCATGCCGCTCCACGAGCATGTGCTCGATTCCGAGACGCCCCAGGAAAACGGAGGTGGAAAGACCCACCAGGGACCCACCTACGATGAGAACTGGTACAGATTCCACTCCGCGTCCGCTCACTGGTTTCCCCGTCCTCCGGCGACTGCCCAGCCCGGTAAACGGTGGACTGGCCCGTCCATGATGTTTACCAAGCAGGACTTGAGCGCGCGATCCGAGGCGCCCTGGGGTACGCCGGCCGGGTAATCGGAGCGATTTTTCACAGATCCTGCGGCGCTCGAACTCATATGGCCCAGCAGCGTTTGCGGCACAGTGCCGACCGGGAAAACGTGTGACCGAACCGACGGAACTGCCGACCCCCGGGACCAGCCATGACGCAAGCGTTCGCATCCGAGGAAATGTCGTCCGAAGAGGCCGCCGCCGCGGCCTCCGCCTGTAGCCGGGAGTTTCGGGCCAACCCGCATCCCGTTTACGCTGCGCTCAGGGAGACGGCGCCCGTATGCCCGCTGTCGCCACCTCACGGGGTCGACACGTACCTCATCACCCGGTACGACGACGCCCGTGCCGCCTTGGCCGACCCCCGGCTGAGCAAGGACATGTACGGCGCCATCGACGCCTATCACCGCATCTTCGGAGACTCGTCGATCGCGCTGGACGACAACATGCTCTTCTCGGACCCTCCGAAGCACACCAGGCTCCGGAGGATCGTCGGCAGTACCTTCACCCCCAAGAGGGTGGAGTCGCTGCGTCAGCGGGTCCAGGAGATCACTGACGAGCTGCTGGACCGGTGCCCGGCGTCCGAGCCCGTGAACCTCCTCCCGGAGTTCTGCTTCCCGCTTCCGCTCCACGTGATCTGTGAGCTCCTGGGCGTCCCGGAGAACGAACGCAAGCAGGCCCAGGAATGGTCCGCCACCGTCGCTCAGACCGGCTTCGGGCCGGAGGCGAGGAAGGCGCTGGAACTGGCCGAGGGAAACCTGCGCGACTATCTGGTGGACCTGATCGCGCGGAAGCGGAAGGAGCCGGACGGAGCTCTGCTCAGCGCACTCGTCACGGCGCAGGACCAGGACGGCGCGCTCACCGACCACGAACTCGTCTCCACCGCGTGGGTGCTGCTGTTCGCGGGCCACAAGTCGACCGCGTACCAGATCGGCAACGCCGTCTACCACCTGCTCAGCCAGCCTGAGCAGAAGCGCCTGGCCTTCCGGGACCCGAAGGCGACGGCCGCGGCCGTCGAAGAGATCTTCCGGTTCGAGACCTCCGTGGAGAACTCGACGTTCC
The DNA here is from genome assembly GCF_014205255.1 of Streptomyces caelestis. Taxonomy (GTDB): domain Bacteria; phylum Actinomycetota; class Actinomycetes; order Streptomycetales; family Streptomycetaceae; genus Streptomyces; species Streptomyces caelestis. Next base: position 5,973,505 of record NZ_JACHNE010000001.1, read on the forward strand.
GCTACGCGACGGAAGACATCGAGATCCGCGACACGCGCATTCCCAAGGGGGCGCTGGTGCAGATCTCGCTCACGGCGGCCAACCGGGACCCGGAGATGTTCCCCGACCCGGACCGCATGGACGTCGAGCGCCCGAACGTCCAGGCGACGCACCTCGCATTCGGCCTGGGCCCGCACTACTGCATCGGCGCTCCTTTGGCGCGTCTGGAGATGCAGATCGCCCTCGCCACGCTCTTCGGACGGTATCCGCGCATGGCCCTGGTCGGGGAGCCGGAGGACGCGCGCTGGCTGACCGTGCCGTTCCCCGCCTTCCGGGGGCTCGCGGAACTCCCCGTCGTCCTCGACCCGTCGTGACGGGGGAGACTCCGGCGTCGGCGCCCGTACGGGTAGTTCGACTGCTGCGCGTCCGGGAGGGCAGGGAAGCGGATTTCGTGGAGTCCTACCACGGCGTGCTCGAACGCGCCGTGCGGTCTCCGGGGCATCTGCGCGAACAACTCTGCCGCTCCGTCGACGACCCCGGTCAATGGCTGCTCACCAGTGAGTGGGCGAGCCTGGACGCCGTCAAACGGTGGCGCGCCGACCCCGATCACGCCACGCTGGTCGGGCCGATGAACGCGTGCCTGCATGACGACCGGTGGACCGGGGTCTTCGAGATCATGCCCGAGGGTGCCCGAAAGCCGAGACGGAGCTGACCGGCATGTGACCGGCCGGTAAGGTCTGGTGCCGTGCCGAAGCCGCTCAGTCTTCCCTTTGACCCCATCGCCCGCGCCGACGAACGCTGGAAGCAGCGCTGGGGAAACGTGCCGTCCATGGCCGCGATCACCTCGATCATGCGTGCGCAGCAGATCCTGCTCGCCGAGGTCGACGCCGTGGTCAAGCCGTACGGACTGACGTTCGCGCGGTACGAGGCGCTGGTGCTGCTCACCTTCTCCAAGTCGGGCGAGCTCCCGATGTCCAAGATCGGTGAGCGGCTCATGGTGCACCCCACGTCCGTGACGAACACCGTCGACCGGCTGGTGAAGTCGGGTCTGGTCGACAAGCGGCCCAACCCCAACGACGGGCGTGGCACCCTCGCGAGCATCACCGAAAAGGGTCGTGAGGTGGTGGAGGCGGCCACCCGCGACCTGATGGCGATGGACTTCGGGCTCGGCGTGTACGACGCGGAGGAGTGCGCCGAGATCTTCGCGATGCTGCGGCCGCTGCGGATCGCCGCGGGGGACTTCGAGGAGGGGTGACCCGGGCCAAGATCTCCCGGAACGGGTCGTTACGCTCGACCGCATGAAAAAGAGCGTGCTGACCCGCTATCGCGTGATGGCCTACGTCACCGGCGTACTGCTGGTCCTGCTGACCTTCGGCATGATCGGCAAGTACGTGCTCGACCTGAACGGCGCGGCCGACTTCACGCGCGTCGTCAGCATCGCGCACGGCTGGCTCTACGTCGTGTACCTGATCTTCGCCTTCGACCTGGGCTCCAAGGCGAAGTGGCCGGTGGGCAAGCAGATCTGGGTGCTGCTCGCCGGGACCATCCCGACGGCCGCCTTCTTCGTGGAGCGCAAGATCAGCCACGAGCTCGAGGCCAGGGTCGCGGAGGACTCGCCCGCGACCGCCAAGGCGTAACCGCACCGCCGTACGGAGGAACGTACGGCGGTCTGCCGTCGACATTTACTTGGACGTCCTAGTAAATTCGATGGTATGGACGCTGACGCCATCGAGGAAGGCCGCCGCCGCTGGCAGGCCCGGTACGACGCCGCGCGCAAGCGCGAGGCCGACTTCACGACGCTCTCCGGCGATCCCGTGGAGCCGGTGTACGGGCCCCGGCCCGGCGACAGGTACGAGGGGTTCGAGCGGATCGGCTGGCCCGGGGAGTACCCCTTCACCCGCGGCCTGTACGCGACCGGCTACCGGGGGCGTACGTGGACGATCCGGCAGTTTGCCGGGTTCGGCAACGCCGAGCAGACCAACGAGCGCTACAAGACGATCCTCCGCAACGGCGGAGGCGGGCTCTCGGTCGCCTTCGACATGCCGACGCTCATGGGCCGCGACTCCGACGACCCGCGCTCGCTGGGCGAGGTAGGGCACTGCGGGGTCGCGATCGACTCGGCGGCCGACATGGAGGTCCTGTTCCAGGACATCCCGCTGGGTGACGTGACGACGTCCATGACCATCAGCGGACCGGCCGTGCCCGTCTTCTGCATGTACCTGGTCGCCGCCGAACGGCAGGGCGTCGACCCGTCCGTGCTGAACGGCACGCTCCAGACGGACATCTTCAAGGAGTACATCGCCCAGAAGGAGTGGCTCTTCCAGCCCGAGCCGCACCTGCGGCTCATCGGCGACCTGATGGAGCACTGCGCGGCCGGCATCCCCGCGTACAAGCCGCTGTCGGTTTCCGGCTACCACATCCGCGAGGCCGGGGCGACGGCCGCGCAGGAGCTGGCGTACACGCTGGCGGACGGCTTCGGGTACGTGGAGCTGGGGCTGTCGCGCGGGCTGGACGTCGACGTCTTCGCCCCCGGCCTGTCCTTCTTCTTCGACGCCCACGTCGACTTCTTCGAGGAGATCGCGAAGTTCCGGGCGGCCCGGCGGATCTGGGCCCGCTGGATGCGGGACGTGTACGGCGCGACGTCGGAGAAGGCGCAGTGGCTGCGCTTCCACACGCAGACGGCGGGTGTCTCCCTCACCGCGCAGCAGCCGTACAACAACGTCGTACGGACGGCCGTGGAGGCGCTGGCGGCTGTGCTCGGCGGGACCAACTCGCTGCACACCAACGCCCTCGACGAGACCCTCGCGCTGCCGAGCGAGCAGGCGGCGGAGATCGCGCTGCGCACGCAGCAGGTGCTGATGGAGGAGACCGGCGTCGCCAACGTGGCCGACCCGCTGGGCGGTTCCTGGTACGTCGAGCAGCTGACGGACCGGATCGAGGCCGACGCCGAGAAGATCTTCGAGCAGATCAGGGAGCGGGGGCTGCGGGCGCACCCCGACGGACAGCACCCGATCGGGCCGATCACCTCCGGGATCCTGCGGGGCATCGAGGACGGCTGGTTCACCGGGGAGATCGCGGAGTCGGCCTTCCGGTACCAGCAGGCGCTGGAGAAGGGCGACAAGAAGGTCGTCGGGGTGAACGTCCACACCGGGTCGGTGACCGGGGATCTGGAGATCCTGCGGGTCAGCCACGAGGTGGAGCGGGAGCAGGTGCGGGTGCTCGTGGAGCGGAAGGCCGGGCGTGACGACGCGCGGGTCCGTGCGGCGCTCGACGGCATGATCGCCGCGGCGCGGTCGGACGCGAACATGATCGAGCCGATGCTGGAGGCGGTCCGGGCCGAGGCGACGCTCGGCGAGATCTGCGGAGTGCTGCGGGACGAGTGGGGCGTGTACACCGAGCCTGCGGGCTTCTGAGTACGTCCTCCGCCCTGTCAGCGGGGTTCAGCTCCTGCACCCGAGGAGCATGCTGGACGGGGGTTCGCCGTACGCGACGCCCGACGATCGTACGGGCCTGTACGACGACCTGGGCGTGCCGCTGAACACGTTCTTCATGACTGTCGGCGGCCCTTCAACTCGTCGGGCTCCCCGGCCGGTTCAGCCGCCATACGCCCCCGCGAGCAGACCATCGTGCGGCACCATACCCATCAGTGCACGTTTCGCGAACGACTGGAGGACCTCCGTGGAGCCCATCACGGCAGGACTGCTCGTGGCTCTCGCCTCAGGGACGGCGGGTGCGGCCGGCGAACAGATCTGGGCGTCCCTGCGCGACCTGGTCACCCGAAGGGGGGCCCGTTCCGGCGAAGAGGAGCCGGCGGTGCCCGCCGAGCCCCCGCGCACCGAGGAGCGGGCCGGGCAGCTCGCCGAGCTGCTCAACGAACGCGCCCGGCAGGACCCCGATTTCGCCGCCGCGCTGGAGATGTGGCGGCGGCGGGCGGACACGGAGGTCGCGTCACGGTCCGGGGACGTGCGGAACGAGATCACCGGCGGCACTCAGGGCACGGTGATCCAGGGCCGGGACTTCCACGGCGACTTCACCATCGGAGGCGGTTCCTGAGCGGGCCGCACGCCGGCGCGGCGGGTGGCGGACGGGCACGGCTCAGCCGGAGGCCGTGTGCGCGGCCTGCCCCGTCAGTCCCCGCAGCAGCACCAGGGTGAAGCCGCGTACCCACTCCTCGTCCACCGGCTGCCCGCTCACCAGCGTGCGGTGGACCACCGCCCCCGCCACCATGTCGAAGATCAGGTCTGCCGTGCGGGACGCTGTGGCGGGGTCCGGTTCGGTCGGCAGTTCGCCTCGCGCCTGGGCCCGGGATCTGCCCTCCAGGACCAGACGCTTCTGGCGGTCGACCACCGACTCGCGGATGCGTTCGCGCAGGGCGTCGTCGCGGGTGGCCTCCGCCACCACTGCCATCAGGCCGCTTCTCGCCTCCGGGCGGGCCAGGATCGTGGCGAACCGCAGGACGACGCCCTGGATGTCGGCGGCCAGTGAGCCGCTGTCCGGGAGTTCCAGCTCGTCGAAGAGTTCCGCGACCGCGTCGACGACCAGTTCGTTCTTGCCCGCCCAGCGGCGGTACAGCGTCGTCTTCGCAACCCCGGCGCGTGTCGCGACGTCTCCCAGGGTGAGCTTGGACCAGCCCAGTTCGACCAGCGCAGCTCGCGTCGCGGCCAGGATCGCGGCGTCCGCAGTGGCGCTGCGCGGGCGCCCGGTGCGGCTGGCAGGGCTGCGGCTGTGCATGTCCTGACCATAAACCGGCGTTTCCCGTGCGGCCGTGAGGGAGATCACCGGGGGGCGGTGTTCCAGCGGGTCGGTGTGGCATTACGCTACGGCTCGTAGCGAAAGCCCGTGAGGGACGTACACGGGCTTCGGCGACACGGCGTGGGGTGGGGACCCGGCGCCGAGGGGCACTCGACCGGCCCGGCTTTCACACCGTTTTTCACACGCGCGCGCAGTACGGGGGAGGATAGGCGCATGCAGCCACGGAACATGTCCATGAGCGGAGTCGTCGACCTCGCCGCGGTGAAGGCGGCCCAGGAGGCCAAGACGAAGGCGGAGCAGGCGCGTGCGCAAGCCGCCCGGGAGGGCGGCGCGGGGGCGATCTCTCCGGCCGATCTCGTCATCGACGTCGACGAGGCGGGGTTCGAGAGGGACGTCCTCCAGCGGTCCGCCGAGGTGCCCGTCGTCATCGACTTCTGGGCCGAGTGGTGTCAGCCCTGCAAGCAGCTGAGCCCGGTCCTGGAGCGGCTGGCCGTCGAGTACAACGGCCGCTTCCTGCTCGCCAAGATCGACGTCGACGCCAACCAGATGCTGATGCAGCAGTTCGGCATCCAGGGGATCCCCGCGGTGTTCGCTGTCGTCGCGGGGCAGGCACTGCCGCTCTTCCAGGGGGCCGCGGGCGAGGCGCAGATCCGGCAGACCCTGGACCAGCTGGTGCAGGTCGCCGAGCAGCGCTTCGGCCTGACCGGCCTCGTCGTCGACCCCGAAGCCGATCCGGGCGGTGCCCAGGCGGCTCCCGAGCGGCCGGCCGGTCCGTACGACGCGCTCCTCGAAGCCGCCGTGCAGGCGCTGGACTCGGGTGACCTGAGCGGTGCCGTCCAGGCCTACAAGAACGTGCTGAGCGAGGACCCGGGCAACGAGGAGGCCACACTGGGCCTCGCGCAGGCCGAGTTGCTCCAGCGCGTGCAGGGTGTCGACCCGCAGCAGGTGCGCAGGGACGCGGCCGAGAAGCCGGCCGACGTGCAGGCGCAGATCGCCGCCGCCGACCTGGATCTGGTGGGCGGCCATGTGGAGGACGCCTTCGGCCGGCTCATCGAGACCGTGGGGCGTACGGTGGGTGACGACCGGGACACCGTGCGGATGCGGCTGCTGGAGCTGTTCGAGGTGGTCGGACCCGAGGATCCGCGCGTGATCGCGGCCCGCAGGGCTCTGGCCCGGGCCCTGTTCTGACCAGTCGCTAAACATGCGGGCCTGTGATGCCCGCGTGAAAATTCGCCAACAGAGCGTCACGGCGGCCGCGCTTTGCCAAATCTTGGCAATCGCGGCCGCTGTTACTGCAAGTAAGCCATGGGCGCTGATCTGTCGGTTTCTGTCCAGCGATCAACAGCTTTGTGCCGGCGTTCGACACCACCCTGTGTCGTCGTCCGAGACCGGGGGGTCGTTGTTCGGTTATCCGGCCGTTACTAGCGAGTAACGAACCCCCTTGTGCGGGCGGCGAGAATGCACCACGATCGGCCACGCTCGGTCCATTCCCGTACCCCGGCAGCCGGTTGGGTCGCGGGACATCCTGGGTCCCCACCGAGCAGAGCCGGCGGCAGTGGCGCCGGCTCTTGGACAGGGGGGTCTTCGTCTTTCCGGCGAAGCCTGTCCAGCAGGGTTGTGCGTGATGCGTGTCAGGCGCGACCAGTGGTTGTCGCTCGGGGGTGATCGCCGGTGATTCGGGCGCGTGTTGCGCCGCCGAGTGCAGGCGCTCTCCTTCCCGAGGACGTAGCACTTCTCCCATCCCTGCCCGGCTGAACCGCGACTCGGGGCGAGCCAGGACAGGAGATGTACGTCCGAGAAGGAGGAAATATGGAGTCCCAGGTGCGTGGCGGGACCAGATGGAAGCGGTTCGCTGTGGTGATGGTGCCCAGCGTCGCCGCCACGGCTGCGATAGGTGTCGCCCTCGCGCAGGGCGCTCTCGCCGCGTCGTTCAGTGTCTCCGGGCAGTCGTTCAAGGTCACGACCGACCAACTCGTCGGTGAGGGCTTCTCGCAGTACGGCGCCCTCGACGAGGGTTACACGATGGACGGCAAGAAGGCCGTCCACCCGGTCGCGGTCTCGTCGTTCAGGACGGCGACGATCAAGAACCTGTGCCAGTCGGTCGTCACCCCGAACATTCCGGTGCTCGGGAACGTCAGCCTGATTCTGCGGGCCGGCCAGGGTGCGAAGCCGGTCGAGGCGCAGAACCTCTACATCGATGTCGCCGACCTCAGCGCCGACGCGACGTTCGAGAACATCGACATCGGTGTGGCCGCCAAGGACGCCAACAAGGGTCCGGCCATGAGGAAGGGCGAGACGTCGAACCCGTACGGCTTCGCCCAGCAGGCGGACCGGGCGATCCTGACCGACGTGAAGCAGACGGCGTGGGCGACCACCGCCGGAACCTTCAAGCTCAGCGGCCTGAAGATGTCGCTGTCGACGGGTGTCAAGGAGTGCTACTAAGCACTCGATGACGGGCGGGGGAGCCGGTGGCGCCCCCGCCCGTCCACCTTCCGGTCGCGCCGTCACGCGCGGCCCACATCACCACCACAGCAAAGCCGTACCAGGGAGCTGTTTTTCCATGAGCGCCGAGACTCCTGCCGCAGACGGCCAGTTCACTCTCCGGAGGCAGCAGTTCCGCGCCTGGCGGGGTACGCGGCCGTTCTGGGCCGGGCTGTTCGTACTGCTCAGCGGACTGCCCATCGCCTACTTCCCGTACGCGAACCTCCGGATCGGTCACCTGACGCTGGCGATGGCGACCACCGCGGGTGCCGGGTCCCTGATCATCGGTGTGCTGCTCGTCGTGCTGGGCGTCAGCCTCTGGTTCCAGAAGCACGTCCGCGTCTTCGCGGGAGTCGCGGCGATCCTGCTGGCGCTCGTGTCCATCCCCGTGTCCAACCTCGGCGGGTTCCTCATCGGTTTCCTCCTCGCCCTCGTGGGCGGGGCGATGGCCGTGGCCTGGGCGCCGGGCGCACCGCCCGCACAGCAGCCCCCGGGCGAGCCCGCGAAGGGTACCGGCGGGGCCCCCGAGGCCTCCGACCACGACACCACGGTGCTCCGGCCCGTGGATCCGGTGGGCGAGCCGAACGATCTGTCAGGAACGAGCCCGGCGAACGGGGCGAACGGGAGGCACAGTGCCGGCTGACGAGGTGACCCACGGGGCTGATGTGGAGGCGTCCCGTGTGAGAACCGGGCCGCGCCACGCGGCACCCAAGAAGCCGCTGTTCACCAGGTTCAACAGGCCTGCGGGCAAGGCGATAGCCATGGCGGCGATGCCGACGGCTGTCCTCATGGGCATGGGCTTCACATCGACACTCGCCATCGCCGACAGCGACAACCCGGCGACGCCGACGTCGAAGAGCCTGACGGCCGACGAGTACAAGGAGTGCGTGGCGGCCCTGGAGGACGCCAAGGACTCCAGCGACTCCAAGGGCGACGACTCCGCCTCGCCCACGCCGTCCCCCTCGGGGACCGACGGCGCGCAGGACGAGGGCGACAAGGGCGAGACGGCCCCCACCCCGTCCCCCTCGGCCACCGAGGGCGGCACGGGCGCGGACGAGGGCGATCCCTCTTCGCCGGATTCAGGTGCCGGCGACAAGGGCGAGCCCGAGCCGGCCCCGTCCACGAGCACGCCGAGCGGCGGCGACTCGGCCGCCACACCGTCCCCGTCGCCGTCCGAGAGCGGCGGCAACCTGCTGGAGGACATCGGCGACGCCATCGGCGGCATCTTCGACGGCGGGAACAAGGCCGGCGCGAGCCCGAGCCCGAGCCCCACCCCGTCCGACTCGGCCTCCCAGAGCGCCGGGAAGCCGGCCGAGGACGCCACCGATGCTGTGAAGGACACCACCGAGAAGGTCGCCGGCACGGTCGACGACACCGTCAAGGACACCACCGACAAGGCGTCCAAGGCGGTCGAGGACACCGGCAAGGCGGTCGAGAAGGCGGCGGAGGCGGCGAAGGCGGCCGAGGAGGCCACGGCCTCGCCCAGCCCGTCCCCGAGTTCCACCACGGATCCCGAGGACTGCCCGGCCGCCACCGACGCCGAGGGCGGCGTCGACAACAAGGTGCCGCTGCCCGACGACCCGTGGTTCCTCAACGCCAGCTCGCTGACGCTGAAGGGCGCCGACTACCAGGGCGTCGTCGAGGTGCGGACCGCCAACGGCACCGTCAAGAAGGTCCTGAAGTACGTCATCTCCGGCGGCACCGACATCGGTGACCTCCACCAGACGGTCAAGGACAAGCAGTCCGGCAAGACCTACCACGTGCAGGCGGCCAAGGGCTCGACGTCCACGATCCGCGACGGCGACACGGTGATGTACACGGAGAGCATCTCCGGCAACCTGCTCGGACTGATCCCGATCACGTTCGACCCGGAGCACCCGCCGCCGCTGAACATCCCGCTGATCTACTTCACCAACGTGAAGGTCCAGCAGGCCGGCCAGTTCGGCGGGACCCTGCACGTGCCCGGGCTGCACAACTTCGTCACCGACTGAACGCCTCTCCAGGCCCGTTCGGGAGCCGCACACGCCGAGGGCGCCCCCTGTTGACCCAGGGGGCGCCCTCGGCGCCGTACACGGGCCCTCAGGCCCGTTTCCGATCAGCTCTTGGCGCCGCCCAGGTGGTGGACGCGCACCATGTTGGTGGTGCCGGGGACGCCGGGGGGCGAGCCGGCCGTGATGACCACGATGTCGCCCTCGTTGAAGCGGTTCAGCTTCACCATCTCCTGGTCCACCAGGTCGACCATCTCGTCCGTGCTGTTCACGAACGGCACGACGTGCGGCTCCACGCCCCAGCTGAGCGTGAGCTGGTTGCGGGTGGACTCGTCCGTGGTGAACGCGATGATCGGCTGGACCGCGCGGTAGCGGCACAGCCGGCGCGCGGTGTCGCCGGACTGGGTGAAGGCGACCAGGCCCCGGCCGCCGAGGAAGTCGGCGATCTCGCACGCGGCCCGGGCCACCGAACCGCCCTGCGTCCGCGGCTTCTTGCCCGGGACGAGGGGCTGGAGGCCCTTGGACATCAGCTCCTGCTCGGCCGCGGTGACGATCTTCGACATCGTCTTGACGGTCTCGATCGGGTAGGCGCCCACGCTCGACTCGGCGGACAGCATGACCGCGTCGGCGCCGTCCAGGATCGCGTTGGCCACGTCGGAGGCCTCGGCGCGGGTCGGACGGGAGTTGGTGATCATCGACTCCATCATCTGGGTCGCCACGATCACCGGCTTGGCGTTGCGCCGGCACAGCTCGATCAGGCGCTTCTGCACCATGGGGACCTTCTCGAGCGGGTACTCGACGGCGAGGTCACCACGGGCGACCATCACGCCGTCGAACGCCATCACGACGTCCTCCATGTTCTCCACCGCCTGCGGCTTCTCCACCTTGGCGATGACCGGGACGCGGCGGCCCTCCTCGTCCATCACGCGGTGCACGTCCTGGACGTCCTTGGCGTCGCGGACGAAGGACAGCGCGACCAGGTCGCAGCCCATGCGGAGGGCGAAGCGGAGGTCCTCGACGTCCTTCTCGCTCAGCGCGGGCACGTTGACGGCCGCGCCGGGCAGGTTGATGCCCTTGTGGTCGGAGATGACGCCGCCCTCGATGACGATCGTCTTCACCCGGTGGCCCTCGACCTCGGTGACCTTCAGCTCGACGTTGCCGTCGTTGATGAGGACCTGGTCGCCCTTGGTCACGTCACCGGGCAGGCCCTTGTAGGTCGTCCCGCAGATCGTCTTGTCGCCCGGGACGTCCTCGGTGGTGATGGTGAACTCGTCACCGCGGACCAGCTCCACGGGACCCTCGGCGAAGGTCTCCAGGCGGATCTTGGGGCCCTGGAGGTCGGCGAGGACCCCGATGGCCCGGCCGGTCTCCTTGGCGGCGGCACGGACCCGGTCGTACCGGCCCTGGTGCTCGGCGTGCGTGCCGTGGCTGAAGTTGAAGCGGGCCACGTTCATGCCGGCCTCGATCAGCGCGACAAGCTGCTCGTGGGAGTCGACCGCGGGGCCGAGAGTACAGACGATTTTCGAACGGCGCATGGGGGCGATCCTATCGGTTTGTTTCGCAACGGAATATTCCGTCTGGCGGAAAATACAAAAGGGCGGGTTGCCGCTCAGGTGTGATTCCCCGAACCAATTACCAGCGCGTAGGTCTGTGTCGCGATCTCCAATTCCTCGTCAGTAGGCACCACCGCCACCGCGACCCGGGCGCCCTCGGGCGAGATCAGCCGTCCCTCGTCACCGCGTACGGCGTTGCGCTCGCCGTCCACCGCCAGGCCCAGCTCCTCCAGGCCCGCCAGGGCGGCCTCCCGCACGAACGCGGCGTTCTCGCCGACGCCGGCGGTGAAGGCCACCGCGTCCACCCGTCCGAGTACGGCGTAATAGGCGCCGATGTACTTCTTCAGGCGGTGAATGTAGATGTCGAACGCCAGAGCCGCCTGCTCGTCGCCCGCCTCGACGCGGCGGTGGATCTCCCTCATGTCGTTGTCGCCGCACAGTCCGATCAGACCGCTCTTCTTGTTGAGAAGAGTGTCGATCTCGTCGGCGGACATTCCACCAACACGCATCAAATGGAAGATGACGGCCGGGTCCATGTCTCCCGAGCGCGTACCCATCACGAGCCCCTCCAAAGGCGTCAGTCCCATGGAGGTGTCCACACAACGACCGCCCCTGACGGCCGAGGCGGACGCCCCGTTGCCCAGGTGCAGCACGATGACGTTGACATCCTCCGGTGCCTTGCCGAGCAGCTCGGCGGTCGCACGGGAGACGTACGCGTGCGAGGTGCCGTGGAAGCCGTAGCGCCGGATGCGGTGCTCGTCGGCCGTCTTCACGTCGATCGCGTAGCGGGCGGCCGACTCCGGCATCGTCGTGTGGAAGGCGGTGTCGAAGACGGCGACCTGCGGCAGGTCCGGGCGCAGCGCCCGGGCCGTGCGGATGCCGGTGAGGTTGGCCGGGTTGTGCAGCGGGGCGACCGGGATGAGCCGCTCGATCTCGGCGAGCACGGCCTCGTCGATCACGGTCGGCTCGGTGAAGGACTTGCCCCCGTGCACCACCCGGTGCCCGATCGCGGCCAGTTCGGGCGAGTCCAGGCCGAGGCCGTCCTTGGCGAGTTCCTCGGCCACGGCCTTCAGGGCGGCGTCGTGGTCGGCGATCGCGCCGCCGCGCTCCCGGCTCTCGCCGCCGGCCGGGGTGTGCTTCAGGCGGGAGGTCTGCTCGCCGATGCGCTCGACCAGACCCATCGCCAGCCGGCTGTCGTCACGCATGTCGAGCAGCTGGTACTTCACCGACGAGGAGCCGGAGTTGAGGACGAGGACACGGGTGGGACTCACTGGGCGGTCGCCTTCTCGCTCGGGGACGGGGCGGGGGACTGGGCCTGGATCGCCGTGATGGCGACCGTGTTGACGATGTCCTGGACGAGGGCGCCCCGGGACAGGTCGTTGACCGGCTTGCGCAGGCCCTGGAGCACCGGGCCGACGGCGATCGCGCCGGCCGAGCGCTGCACGGCCTTGTAGGTGTTGTTGCCGGTGTTCAGGTCGGGGAAGATCAGCACGCTCGCCTGTCCGGCGACCTCGGAGCCGGGCAGCTTGGTCGCCGCGACCGACGGCTCCACGGCGGCGTCGTACTGGATCGGGCCCTCGATCCTCAGGTCGGGCCGGCGGGTGCGGACGAGCTCGGTGGCCTCGCGCACCTTGTCGACGTCGGCGCCGGAGCCGGACGTACCCGTGGAGTACGACAGCATGGCGATCCGCGGCTCCACGCCGAACTGGCCGGCCGTGCTCGCCGACTGGATGGCGATGTCGGCGAGCTGCTCGGCGTTCGGGTCCGGGTTGACCGCGCAGTCGCCGTAGACGAGAACCTTGTCGGCCAGGCACATGAAGAACACCGACGAGACGATGTCGGCGTCCGGCTTGGTCTTGATGATCTCGAAGGCCGGGCGGATGGTCGCGGCCGTGGAGTGCGCCGAGCCGGACACCATGCCGTCGGCGAGGCCCTCCTGCACCATCAGCGTGCCGAAGTAGTTCACGTCGGAGACGACGTCGTACGCCAGCTCCACGGTGACGCCCCGGTGGGCGCGCAGGGCCGCGTACTTCTCGGCGAAGGCGTCGCGCAGGTCGGAGGTGGCCGGGTCGATCAGCTGGGACTCGCCGAGGTCGATGCCGAGGTCGGCGGCCTTCTTGCGGATGACGTCGACCGGGCCGAGCAGGGTCAGCTCGCACACGCCCCGGCGCAGCAGCACCTCCGCGGCGTGCAGCACGCGCTCCTCGGTGCCCTCGGGCAGCACCACGCGGCGCAGATCGGAGCGGGCCTGCTCCAGCAGCTTGTGCTCGAACATCATCGGCGTGACGCGGTCGCTGCTCGGGGCGGAGACACGGCGCGCGAGGTCGGCGGTGTCGGCGTACCGCTCGAACAGGCCGAGCGCCCGCTCCGCCTTGCGCGGGGTGGCCGCGTTGAGCTTGCCCTCCAGGGAGAACAGCTGCTCGGCGGTGGGGAAGCTGGTGCCCGTCACCGACAGCACCGGGGTGCCGGGGGCGAGGCGGTCGGCGAGGGTGAGGATGTCGTCCCCGGGCACCTCGTCCAGCGTGAGCAGCACGCCCGCTATCGGCGGGGTGCCGGCGCTGTGCGCGGCGAGCGCGCCGACGACCAGGTCGGCCCGGTCGCCCGGGGTGACGACGAGGCAGCCCGGGGTCAGGGCGCCCAGGAAGTTCGGCAGCATCGCGCCGCCGAAGACGAAGCCGAGCACGTCCCGGGCCAGCCCCGAGTCGTCGCCCAGCACCACCTTGGCGCCGAGGGCGTGGCCGATCTGCGAGACCGTCGGGGCGGACAGCGCGGGCTCGTCGGGCAGGACGTAACACGGCACGGGAAGCCGGGAGTCGAGCTGGCCGGCGATCTCGTCGCGGTCCTCGCGGGCCACCCGGTTGGTGACCATGGCCAGGACGTCGCAGCCCAGCGTGTCGTAGGCCCGGTAGGCGTTGCGCGTCTCGGCGAGCACCGACTCGACGGTCTGCTTGCGGCCGCCCACGACCGGGATCACGGACGCGCCGAACTCGTTCGCCAGCCGGGCGTTGAGCGCCAGTTCGTCCGGGAGCTGGGTGCCGGCGTAGTCGGTGCCGAGGACCAGGACCACGTCGAAGTCGCGGGCGACCAGGTGGAAGCGGTCGACGAGCGTGGACACCAGCTCGTCCGTGCCGGCCTCGGCCTGGAGGGCGGACGCCTCCTGGTAGTCCATGCCGTAGACGGTCGCCGGGTCCTGGGTGAGCCGGTAGCGGGCGCGCAGCAGCTCGAAGAGGCGGTCGGGGCCGTCATGGACGAGGGGCCGGAAGACACCCACCCGGTCGACCTGCCGGGTGAGGAGCTCCATGACCCCCAGTTCGACGACCTGGCGGCCGTCGCCGCGGTCGATGCCGGTCACGTACACGCTGCGGGTCACGCGCGCTCTCCGTTTCGTCTCGAATGGGGGTACACATCAAGCCAATGACTGTCCAGCCAGGGGCACAAAAATCGCCCACCGAGGTGAGCAGAACCCTCTTGACAATACCTCCGCCGATGGATAAGGCGCCCGTCAGCCCAGGGTGCCGCACCGGGCTGTGGAGCGTGAAACAATCGGCAGAGGCTCACCGGTATCAACAGCGAGCAGGAGACACAGCACGATGCGTATCGGAGTTCTCACCGCAGGCGGCGACTGCCCCGGCCTGAACGCCGTGATCCGGTCGGTCGTGCACCGGGCGGTCGACAACTACGGCGACGAGGTCATCGGCTTCGAGGACGGCTACGCGGGCCTGCTGGACGGCCGCTACCGCGGCCTCGACCTCAACGCGGTCAGCGGCATCCTCGCCCGCGGCGGCACGATCCTGGGGTCGTCCCGGCTGGAGCGCGACCGGCTCCGGGAGGCCTGCGAGAACGCCTCCGACATGATCCACGAGTTCGGCATCGACGCGCTGATCCCGATCGGCGGCGAGGGCACGCTGACGGCGGCCCGCATGCTGTCCGACGCCGGTCTGCCGGTCGTGGGCGTCCCCAAGACGATCGACAACGACATCTCGTCCACGGACCGCACCTTCGGCTTCGACACGGCGGTCGGCGTCGCCACCGAGGCGATGGACCGTCTGAAGACCACCGCCGAGTCCCACCAGCGGGTGATGGTGGTGGAGGTCATGGGGCGCCACGCCGGCTGGATCGCGCTGGAGTCCGGCATGGCGGCCGGCGCGCACGGGATCTGTCTGCCGGAGCGTCCGTTCGACCCGTCCGATCTCGTGAAGATGGTCGAGGAGCGCTTCGCCCGCGGCAAGAAGTTCGCGGTCGTCTGCGTCGCCGAGGGCGCCCACCCCGCCGACGGCACCATGGACTACGGCAAGGGCGCCATAGACAAGTTCGGCCACGAGCGCTTCCAGGGCATCGGCACGGCACTCGCCCACGAGCTGGAACGCCGGCTCGGCAAGGAGGCCAAGCCGGTCATTCTCGGCCACGTCCAGCGCGGCGGCTCACCGACCGCGTACGACCGGGTGCTCGCCACGCGCTTCGGCTGGCACGCGGTGGAGGCGGCGCACCGGGGGGAGTTCGGCAGGATGACCGCGCTGCGCGGGACGGACATCGTGATGGTGCCGCTCGCGGAGGCCGTGACCGAGCTGAAGACCGTGTCGAAGGACCGGATGGACGAGGCCGAGTCGGTTTTCTAGGGCGGGCGGTGTTCTGGAGCGGGCGGGTCTTCCGGAGCGGGCGGGCCTAGACCGGGCTCTCCTGGATCCTCGTCCAGAAGTGCTCGACGATCCGGTCGAGGAAGTCGCGGGCGGCGTCGCCGGCGTCGCTGCTGCCGCCGCCCCAGCTCAGCGTGGCGGCCATGTGCCCCTGGTAGTCCTGGTGCAGGCCCTGGAGGGCGTCCTGCAGGAACTGCCGGTCCAGGGGCACGACCTTGGCCACCGGGCGTATGTAGGCCTGCCAGCGGGTGGTGACGGCGTTGCGCAGCAGTTCGCCGAGCTTGGCGTCGCGGCCGGTGACGGTGACGAAGTCGGGCAGGCGGAGGCCGAGCAGATCGGCGAGGGCGGCGGACTGACGGTCGGTGCCGCGCCAGGTGTCGGTCTCCTCCATGCGCAGATAGGCGTGGAGTTCGTGCCCCACGGCACGGGCCACGTCCTCGGGGGCGAAGCCGCGGGCGGTGCGGTGCTCTCGCAGCGTGCGGGGTCTGCCGATGAGTTCGCCGGGCGAGCACCACAGCACCCCCGCGAGCGCGGTGAGTTCGGAGCCGGAAGGGGACGCGGCCTCGCGTTCCCAGGCCATGACGTGGTCCGGGGTGATGTGGGGGTGCCCGTAGGAGACGCGCATGCCGTGGGCGACGTGCTCGGGTGTCATACCGAGGCCCGCGCGCAGGCGGCGGGCGGCGGGGGCGTTGAAGGGCGGGGGCGTCGGGGTGGCGGGCAGAGGGTGGGGTGTGGGCTGGCTCGGGCGGGCTGAAGGTCGGCGCACGGGCCACAAGCTAGGGGTGCGGGGCTGTGGTGACTACGGTCTGTTCGGCCAGGATCACGGATTGTAGGAAGCTACGGCTACCGGCGGGTTCGACCGGGGCCGAAGATCGTCTGTCGGCCGGGGCGGAGGTGCGGCGAGGATGACGCCGGGCCCGGTGATCGCGGGCCCGGAAAGGGTGGTCGGTCAGGTGAACGGCAAGCTCAACGGGCATATTCGCGAGCGTCTTCTCGCGACGAACTTCTGGCACCTCGCGACGGTGGGTGCGGACGGGGCGCCCCAGGTGTCGCCCATGTGGGCGGACATCGAAGGGGAGTACGTCATGGTCAACACCTCCATCGGGCGGGTGAAGGAGGAGAATCTGCGGCGCAATCCGTACGTTTCGCTCTCCCATCACGACCCTGAGAACCCGTACGACCGGGCGGAGATCCGGGGGAAGGTCGTCCGGTTCGTGGAGGGCGAGGAGGCGGAGCGGGCGATGGACCGGCTCGCGCGGAAGTACCTCGGGGAGGACCGCTATCCGTGGCTGCTGCCCGGGGAGCGCCGGGTGATGCTGCTGATCGAGCCGACGCGGGTGCGGAGGCTGGAGGGTGTGGAGCCGTTCCGGGCCGGGGTCCTGCCGGACGGGGCGGCCGGCTGAGTGGGGGCGCGCGCCGCGTGCGCCCACCGGGTGCGGTGGGGCGGGGCCGCGCGGGGTGGTCCGCCCTCGGAACGGCGCGATGGGGTCGGACGCCGGCTGACTGTCCGTTGACGCGCCAACCGCTGCGGGCGGCCCCCCCCCCACGCCACGTCCCCTTCTCGCCGTGCGTGGGTGCGGCGAGGCGGTGGTCCCGCTCAGCTGCCCCGGCTGCGGGCAGTCGTGCCGCTGAGGGCGGCACCCGTCGCAAGAGGCGGGACCCCGCCCCGCCGGGCTGCGGACCCACCCGGCCCCGGCAACGACGCCGGTCAGCCCTTGACCGCGCCGCCCAGTGCGAAGCCGCCCCCCAGGCGCCGGGCGATCAGTACGTACAGAAGGATCACCGGCGTCGAGTAGACGAGGGAGAACGCCGCCAACTGCCCGTACGCCACCATCCCCCGGTTCCCGAAGAAGTCGTTGATGCTGACGGACGCCGGCATCTGGTCGGGTGTGAGCAGGAGCATGAAGGGGACGAAGAAGTTGCCCCACATCATGACGAAGCAGAAGACCGTCACGACGGCCACGCCCGGGCCCATCAGGGGCAGCACGACGCGGATCAGTGACTGGAGGGACGAAGCCCCGTCGGTCCAGGCCGCCTCTTCCAGTTCCTTCGGTACGCCGTCCATGAAGTTCTTCATCAGCCAGATGGCGAACGGCAGTTGGGAGGCGGTGAAGAAGAAGACGGTGCCGTGCGTGGTGTCGATCAGGTCCACCTGGACGAAGAGCGCGTAGACCGGGACCATGATCGCGGTGATGGGCAGACTCGTCGCGAAGAGGATCGTCAGCAGGAACGGGCGGTTGAAGCGGGAGCGGAAGCGGGAGAGAGGGTAGGCCGCCAGGGCCGCGCAGACCACCGTCAGCAGCGTCGCGCTGCCGCACAGGACCAGGCTGTTCAGCAACGGCGTGAAGGTGATCTCAGAGGTCAGGATCGCGTCGAAGTTGTCCAGGGTGAGGCCGTCGGGTGCCTTCACCCGGAGGTCGGCGTGAGAGTCCAGGGAGGACAGGCCCACCCAGGCCAGGGGGAGGACGAAGGCCGCGGCGACCACCAGGAGGCCCGCGTCCGCCGCCAGGCGGCGGGTCGTGCGGCGGGAGGCGAGGGTGAGGGCCATGCGGGTCAGACCTCCGTCCGCAGCAGGCGCAGGTAGACGAGGGAGAAGAGGGAGCCGACCAGGAGGAGAAGCAGGGCCACCGCCGTGCCATAGCCGATCAGGCTGTTCTGGAAGGCCTGTTCGTACATGAAGAGGGGCAGTGTCTGGCTTCTGCCTCCGGGGCCGCCTCTCGTCATCACCCAGATCAGGCCGAAGACCGAGAGGGTCTGCAGGGTGTTGAGCATCAGGTTCGTGCCGATGGAGCGGCGGATCATGGGGAGGGTGATGTGCCACAGGCGGCGCCAGCCCCCGGCCCCGTCGACCTCGGCGGCCTCGGTGATCTCCTTGGGGATCTCGTTCAGCGCGGCCGAGTAGACCAGCATGGAGAACGCCGTACCGCGCCAGACGTTGGCGAAGGACACCGCCAGGATGGGCAGCGTGAACAGCCAGTTCTGGGCGGGCAGGTGGAGCTGGTCGAGGACGGCGTTCAGGGTGCCCTCGCGGCGGAAGAAGGCGTAGAGGAGGAAGCCGGCCACCACCTCCGGCAGCACCCAGGCCGTGACCACGATGCCGCCGGTGAGCGTGCGGACCGGTTTCGACGCGCGCCGCATCAGGGCCGCCAGGGCGAGGCCGAGCGTGTTCTGCCCGACCAGTGACGACAGGACGGTGAACACCAGCGTCAGCCATACGGCGTTGAGGAACGCCTCGTCCCCGAAGGCCCGGGTGAAGTTCTCGAAGCCGACGAACGAGTCCTGGGCCTGGCCGGTGAGCTGGAGATCCGTGAAGGCGATGTAGACGCAGTAGGCGATCGGGCCGGCGAGGAAGAGGAGCAGGAGGACGACGGCGGGGGTGAGGGGGAGGGCCCGGACCAGCGAGCCCGGCCGACGCGGGGGGCGGCGGGGAGCCGTGGGGCCGGACGTCTTTCCGAGGTCGGTGTGCGGTGCCGTGGTCGTCATCGGGCGTACCGCCGCCTACCGCTCGACGACCTGGTTGTCCGTGGCGTCCTGCAAGGCGTCCACGTAGGTGCTCGTCGCCTCGTCCACCGACATGTCACCCGTCGTCACACCCTCCATGGCCTCCTGGATGGCCGTGGAGACCTTGGGGTAGGCCGGGTAGGCGGGGCGGTAGTGGGTGTGTCGCACCAGGTCGGTGAAGAACTTGATGCCGGGCTGGGCGGTGACGTACTCGGGGTCCCTCGCCACGTCCTCGCGGACCGCGATGCCGGAGTTGGCGACGTACCACTTCTGCGCGTTGGCCTTGGTCTGCATCGTCTTGATGAACGCGAAGGCCAGGTCCGGGTTGCCGGCCTTGGCCGGGATCGACCAGGTCCAGCCGCCGGACATGCTCACCTCGCCGGGGGCCTGGCCGTGCTGCGTGGGCATGGCGGCGAGGCCGAGCTCCTCGGACCACTCGGGCCACTCGTGGCCGCTGCCGGGCAGCCAGTCCTGCGGCAGCCAGGAGCCGTCGAGGGCGATGCCGAGTCTGCCCTTCGGGAGCCACTCGCCGCGGACCCGGGTCATGACGTTCGGGTCGAGCGCGTCGGAGACGTCCGGGCCCAGTTTCTCCTGGTAGACCGTCTCGACGAAGCCCAGGGCGTCCTCGAAGCCCTGGCCGCCGGCGATCCACTTCTTGCTCGCCTTGTCGTACAGGGGGTCCGTGAGGCCGTCGTTGGTGCCGTAGAGCAGCATCTCGAAGGTCTGCATGGTGGCGGCCTCGCCGACCGGTTTGCCCGTGTAGACGTTGAGCGGGATGACGCCGGGGACCTTCTGTTTGATGGTGCGGGCCGCGGTCAGGACGTCCTTCCAGGTCTTGGGCTGCCAGTCGGCGGGGAGGCCGGCCCTGGCGAAGATGTCCTTGGAGAACCAGAGTCCGCGGGTGTCGGTGCCGTCGGGGACGCCGTACGTCTTGCCGTCCTCGCCCTTGGCCGCCGCCTTCGCCGTGTCGATGAACCGGTTCCAGTCCGGCCACTTGGCGAGGTAGGGATCGAGGGGCTTGAGGTAGCCGCTGGTGATGTCCGAGTTGATGAGGAACGTGTCCTCGTAGACCAGGTCGGGGGCGGTCTTGGGGGAGCGGAGCATCTGCTGGAGCTTGGTGTAGTACTCCGAGTCCGGGGCCTTGATCGGGACCAGCTCGACCTTCTTGCCGGGGTGGGCCTTCTCGAACTGCTTCTTGACGTCCGCGAGATAGGTGTCCATCACCTTGACGGAGTTGTCCGTGGACTGTTTGAAGGAGACCTTCACGGTGTCGGGGCCGCTGCCGGAACCGCCACCGCAGGCGGTGAGGGTGGTCGCGGCGAGGGCTAAGGCGAGGAGAGGTGTGAAAGCGGCGGTGGGGCGCACGGCAGGAACCTCCTACGGACGCACTTCGTTGTGGCCGGGACGGCTGCGTGGTGAACGTAAGTTGGGTGGTCTGGTCAGGTCAATGCGTGTGCGCCGGTTCGATCGCGACCGAGGCCAGCTGACGACCCGTCACTAGCCCGTGACCCAGCGGTACTGCAGCTCCGGTCGCCCCACCGTGCCGTACTGCGGGCGGCGGGCCGCGCGGCCCGCGTCCACCAGGTGTTCCAGGTATCGGCGGGCCGTGATGCGGGAGATGCCCACGGTCTCCGCCACGCCGGCGGCCGTGAGGCCCTCCGCGCTGTCGCGCAGGGCCACCGTCACCCGCTCCAGCGTCGGCGCGCTCAGCCCCTTCGGCAGGGCGGCCGGGCCCGGGGCGCGCAGGGCCGCCAGCGCCCTGTCCACCTCGTCCTGCCCGCTCGCCTCGCCTACCGCGGCGTGGAACTCGGCGTACCGCACGAGGCGGTCCCGCAGGGTCGCGAAGGTGAACGGCTTCAGGACGTACTGCACGACTCCGAGCGAGACACCCTCGCGCACGACTGCCAGATCGCGCGCCGACGTCACCGCGATCACGTCCGCGTGGTGCCCGGCCGTCCGGAGCGACCGTGCCAGTTGCAGTCCGTGGACGTCCGGCAGGTGCAGGTCGAGCAGGAGCAGGTCGACGGGCGTGCGCTCCAGGGCCCGGCGCGCCTCCGCGCCCGTGTGCGCCTTGCCCACGGCGACGAAGCCCGGGACCCGGCCGACGTACATCACGTGCGCGTCCGCGGCGACCGGGTCGTCCTCCACGACCAGGACGCGGATGTCCCTCTCGGGGGTGGTGTCGCTCGTCATACGTAGCCTCCAGCGCCTCTGGACACCGAGGTCCTGGATGTCACGCCCTCGGCCACCGCCCCCGACTCCCGCAGCGGCAGCCGTACCTCGAACTGTGCCCCGCCCCCGTCGGCCTCCGACACCGACAGCGTGCCCTCGTGCCGCTGCACCGCCTGACGTACCAGGGCCAGCCCCAGGCCCCGGCCGCCCGGACCCGCCGGCTTGGTCGAGAAGCCCCGCTGGAAGACGGCCTCGGCGTGCTCCGGGTCCACGCCCGGGCCGGTGTCCGAGACCCTCAGCACCAGCTCCGGGGGGTCATCGAGGGCCTCGGGGTCCTCGGGATCCTCGGTGTCCTGGGTGTAGGCCGCCACCGTCACCCGTGCCCGCACGCTGCCCTGTGCCGCGTCCACGGCGTTGTCGATCAGGTTGCCCAGGATGGTCACCAGGTCCCGCGAGGGGAGGGACTCCGGCAGCAGGCCGTCGTCCAGACTGCTGTCCTCCGACACCATCAGCTCCACGCCCCGCTCGTTCGCCTGGGCCGTCTTGCCCAGCAGCAGTGCCGCCAGCACCGGCTCGCTCACCGCCGCCACGACCTGGTCGGTCAACGCCTGCGCCAGCTCCAGCTCGGCCGTCGCGAACTCCACCGCCTCCTCCGCCCGGCCCAGCTCGATCAGCGAGACGACCGTGTGCAGCCGGTTCGCCGCCTCGTGCGCCTGCGAGCGCAGCGCCTGCGTGAAGCCCCGCTCGGAGTCCAACTCGCCCATCAGGGACTGGAGTTCGGTGACATCGCGCAGGGTGACGACCGTACCGCGCCGCTCACCGCCCGACACCGGCGAGGTGTTGATCACCAGTACCCGCGACGCCGTCAGATGCACCTCGTCCACCCGCGGCTCCGACGCCAGCAGCGCGCCCGTCAGCGGGGCCGGCAGCCCCAGCTCCGCCACCGACCTGCCCACCACGTCCCCGGCCACGCCGAGCAACTCGCGCCCTCCGTCGTTGATCAGCGCCACACGGTACTGCCCGTCCAGCATCAGCAGCCCCTCGCGCACGGCGTGCAGGGCGGCCTGGTGGTAGTCGTGCATCCGGCTGAGCTGGGCCGCGTTCATGCCGTGGGTGTGGCGGCGCAGCCGGGCGTTGATGACGTAGGTGCCGACGGCGCCCAGGACCAGCGCGCCGGCCGCGACGCCGAGCAGGGCCGTGAGCTGGTCCTGCACCCGCTGGGTGATCTCCTCGACCCGGATGCCCGCGCTGACCAGGCCCACGATCTGCGTGCCGTCCTGGATCGGGGTGACGGCGCGGACCGAGGGGCCGAGCGTGCCGGTGTAGGTCTCGGTGAAGGTCTGGCCCTTCAGGGCCTTCTCGGTGTGGCCCCGGAAGGGCTGGCCGATCTGGGCCGGATCGGGATGAGTCCAGCGGATCCCCCGCGGATCCATGATCGTTATGAAGTCGACCTCGGTGTCCCGCATGACCTTCAGCGCGTACGGCTGGAGCTCGGCGGTCGGGTCGGAGGTGCGGGCCGCCTGAAGCACCGAAGGGGAGTCGGCGACCGATCGCGCCACCGCCCTGGCCTGGCGCCGCGCCGCCTCTTCGGCCTGGCTGCGGTCACTGACATAAGTGAACAGCGCGTATCCGGCCACGACGACCGCTATCAGGACGGCCTGCATGGCGAAGAGCTGGCCCGCCAGGCTGCGGGGACCGGGGACGGAGAAGCGCATGTCGTCAGTCTGCCTCGTGGCTGATTGTGAACTATATGAACGGAAGGGTGACCGCGCTCACACAGCAGGACATAGTCACGGCATTCCCCATAACGCATCTCCGGGAGCCCCGCTCCCTTTTTCCCGGACGTGAGCCGCACGCCGGTGATGCCGACGACGTCGTCAAGGAGGGCCGCCGTGACCAGCGCAGCCGATACGGCACCTGCCGCACCAAAAGCCAAGCGGGACCGCACGCACTATCTCTACATCGCGGTGATCATCGCAGTCGCAGCCGGTATCGCGGTGGGTCTGGCCGCACCCGACTTCGCGGTCGGGCTGAAGCCGATCGGCACGGGCTTCGTGAACCTGATCAAGATGATGATCTCGCCGATCATCTTCTGCACGATCGTGCTGGGTATCGGCTCGGTGCGGAAGGCCGCCAAGGTCGGTGCCGTCGGCGGTATCGCCCTGGTCTACTTCACGATCATGTCGCTGGTCGCGCTGGGCATCGGTCTGGTCGTCGGCAACATCCTGGAGCCGGGCACCGGCCTCGCGGTGACCGACGCGATCAAGGACGCCGGTCACGCCCAGGTCGACGCCGAGGCCAAGGACACCACCGAGTTCCTGCTCGGCATCATCCCGACCACGATCGTCTCCGCCTTCACCAACGAGTCGGTCCTCCAGACCCTGCTGATCGCCCTGCTCGCCGGCTTCGCGCTCCAGGGCATGGGCTCGGCCGGCGAGCCGATCCTGCGCGGTATCGAGCACATCCAGCGGCTCGTCTTCCGCATCCTCGCCATGGTGATGTGGGCCGCCCCGATCGGTGCCTTCGGTGCCATCGCCGCCGTCACCGGCTCCGCCGGCCTGGACGCGCTCAAGAGCCTCGCCGTGCTGATGCTCGGCTTCTACGTCACCTGCTTCCTCTTCGTCTTCATCGTGCTCGGCGTCCTGCTGCGCGTGATCTCCGGCCTGAACATCCTCACGCTGTTCAAGTACCTGGGCCGTGAGTTCCTGCTGATCCTGTCGACGTCCTCGTCCGAGTCCGCGCTGCCGCGGCTCATCGCGAAGATGGAGCACCTGGGCGTCAGCAAGCCGGTGGTCGGCATCACCGTCCCGACCGGCTACTCCTTCAACCTCGACGGCACCATGATCTACATGACCATGGCGTCCCTGTTCATCGCCGACGCGATGGGCACGCCGATGTCGATCGGCGAGCAGATCCCGCTGCTGCTCTTCCTGCTGGTCGCCTCCAAGGGCGCCGCCGGTGTCACCGGCGCGGGCCTCGCGACGCTGGCCGGTGGTCTCCAGTCGCACAAGCCGGCCCTGGTGGACGGCATCGGCCTCATCGTCGGCATCGACCGCTTCATGAGCGAGGCCCGCGCGCTGACCAACTTCGCAGGCAACGCCGTGGCCACCGTGCTGATCGGCACCTGGACGAAGGAGATCGACAAGGACCGCGTGAACCAGGTCCTCGCCGGTCAGATCCCCTTCGACGAGAAGACGCTGCTGGACGACGGCCACGGCGGTCCGGCCGAGGACCACGTCGAGGTGCCCGAGCAGGGCGGCGAGAAGGAGCTGGCGAAGGCCTGACGGCCCCGCGCCGCGCCCCGCGAGACTCCGGGCGGCTGAGTGTCCCCCCGTCGCTCAGCCGCCCGGTCCGTACGCAGAGAAGACCATCCGTACGATCAGCCGTACGCAGACGAGATCAATCGTTCAGCTTCGCCACCAGCTCGGTGGCCCTCGAGGCGGGCACGCCCGCCGCGGTCAGCACCGTGACCGCGGCGCAGCGGCCCGCCTCTCGCGCTGCCACGAGTCCGTCGTTCACCGCTTCCATCAGCGCGACCAGAATCTGCTCGTGCACGTAGGCAAGGGCCGGCGCGGGCAGCGGTGAGCTGAAGACGCCCTCGTCGAGGCCGCGCCGGAGCACCCCGGTGGCGGCCTCCCGGACCGGGGTGAGCCGCTCCCTGATGCCCTGCATGGTGACCGTGCGCTGGGCGAGCGCGATCAGCAGCCGGTAGCGGTCGGCGAGCTCCCACACCGCCAGCACCGAGCGGGCCACGGACTCCGCCGGATCCTGCACGCCCTCGCGGCCCGCCGCGTGCGCGGCCGACAGGGCCTGAACCGCCTCGTCGACGAGCGTGCTGATCAGCGCCTCGCGGCTCGGGAAGTGCCCGTACACCGTCCGCCGTACGACGCCCGCAGCGCGTGCGATCTGGTCCATGGACGCGTCGGGGTCGCGCAGCAGCTCGCCGAGGGCGACGTCGAGGATGCGGCGCCGGTTGGCGTCGGCGCGGCTGGTGGTGCCCGTGGTCATGGCCGCCATTGTGCCCCTTCCTCCATCGATTTGCACAGCGCTGTGCAACGGCGTACATTGCACAGCGTTGTGCAAATGCACACCCCTGTGCAAGTCAGTGAGGAAGGCGACCTCTGCCATGCGACTCGTCATGACCGAACCGGCCGAGCGGATGGACCGCCCCTACGCCCGGCGGTGGTGGGCGCTGCTCGTGCTCTGCCTGAGCCTGCTGATCATCGTGATGGCGAACACCGCCCTCACCGTCGCCGCGCCCGACATGACCGAGGATCTCGGCCTGTCCAGCGCCGACCTCCAATGGGTGATCGACGGCTACACCGTCCCGTACGCCGCGCTGATGCTGCTGCTCGGCGCGATAGGTGACAAGTACAGCCGCCGGGGCGCGCTCGTCCTCGGGCTGGTCGTGTTCGGCGGCGGCGCCGTCTCCGGCTACCTCGCCGACAGCGCCACCGCGGTGATCGCCGCACGTGCCGTGATGGGCGCCGGCGCCGCGATGATCATGCCCGCCACGCTGTCCCTGCTCGCGGCGACCTTCCCGCGCGCCGAACGCGCCAAGGCCATCACCCTGTGGACCGCCACGGCCGGGCTCGC
Organism: Streptomyces caelestis; assembly: GCF_014205255.1. Classification (GTDB taxonomy): domain Bacteria; phylum Actinomycetota; class Actinomycetes; order Streptomycetales; family Streptomycetaceae; genus Streptomyces; species Streptomyces caelestis. The sequence continues at coordinate 5,999,161 of NZ_JACHNE010000001.1, forward strand.
CATCGCGGCCGGTCCGCTGGTCGCCGGGGCGCTGCTGGAGCACCACGGCTGGTCGTCGACGTTCCTCATCAACGTCCCCGTCGCCGTCCTGGCCATCGTCGGCGCGTTCGTCCTCGTACCGCCGTCCAGGGCCGGCCACCACGGGCGTATCGACTACGGCGGCGGACTGCTGTCGGTGGTGTGGATCGGCGCACTCGTCTACATGATCATCGAGGGTCCGCACTTCGGCTGGGGCGCCAAGGCCGTCACGGCGGCCGTCGTCGCGGGCGTCGCGCTCGTGGCCTTCGTGCTCTGGGAGCTGCGCCACCCGCGTCCCGTCCTCGACGTGCGCCGCTTCACCGACCGCGGCTTCGCGGGCTCGAACCTCGCCGTCGCCCTGTTCTTCCTGGCCGTCTTCGGAGCCTTCTACTACCTGACCCAGCACCTCCAGTTCGTCCTCGGCTACGACGCCCTGGACACGGGCCTGCGCATGCTGCCGCTGGCCGGTGCCGTCTTCGTGGGCTCCGCGCTCACCGGCTGGCTCACCCCGCGGGTCGGCATGAAGTGGACCGTCACGGCCGGCATGGTCGGCGGTACGGCGGCCCTGGCGCTGCTCACCCAGGTCGACTCCGGGTCGTCGTACGGCGACTTCGTCGCGCCGCTGATCGTGCTCGGCCTCGCGATCGGGCTGGCGCTGTCGCCCTGCACGGACGCGATCATGGGGGCGTTCCCGGAGTCCGAGCTGGGCGTCGGCGGTGCGGTGAACGACACGTCGCTGGAGCTCGGCGGCTCGCTCGGCATCGCCGTCCTCGGCTCGCTGCTGGCCACGTCGTACTCCGGCCATCTCTCGGACGCGACGGCCGGCCGGGGGCTTCCGGCCTCCTCGCTGGAGACGGCGCAGGACTCGGTGGGGGCCGGGTATGCCGTCGCCCAGGGGCTCGGGGACAAGGCGCGGCAGCTGGCCGAGCAGGCGGCGCACACGAGTGACCCGCAGCAGGCGGAGCGGCTCAAGGCGCAGGCCGGGCAACTGGCCGACGGGGCCCGGCAGATGGCCGACGCGGTGGGGGCGTCCTTCTCCGACGCGGTCGCGCACACCAGTCTGGTCGGCGCGGTGGTGCTGGGCGTCGGTACGGTGGCCGTGGCGCTGTTGCTGCCGGGCAGGGGGAAGGCCGTCGAGGAGTCTGCCGAGGAGGGCAGGCAGGCGGAGTCCGTCGGTGCCCGCTGACGAACGGAGGGCGTATGGCGGAGGGGCTCGAGATCATGAGCTCGGACGAGTACCGGGCGCGGTACGGGGCCGAGCGGGAGGCGTCACCTCTGTCCATGGAGCAGATCAGCGGGCTGTTCCACGAGTTCCTGACGGCGGTGGCCCGGCCGAAGCGGCGGGACGGCGACGGCAGCCGGGATCTGTCCCGGCGGCTCCGTGAGCACCTGGGCTCCACTCCGGGGGACCGGCCCGTGGTCAAGGCCGCCTACCCGTCGTACGACCTGCCCCATGTCCATCTCGCGCTGGAGCGCTGGTTCGGCGGGGACGGGCGGTCGTACGAGCTCATCGGGATGCGGGGCGCCCAGCACCACGGTGACCTGACGCTCGGCGACATCCTCGAAGCGTCCGACCGGTACGACCGGTTCACCGTCGGGGCCGTCGACTACGCCCAGCTGCCGGTCTCGCCCGATGCCGAACTCGCCTGCGTCTCCTGCGGTTTCTATCTCGGGGCCGAGGGCGAGGAGCGGTTCGCCGTGCTGTTGCGCGGACCGCAGGACGAGTACGGGCGCGACAAGGTGGAGATCGAGGTGCTGGCCGGGGCGAAGGAGTTCGCCGACCGGCTGCTCGCCGAGATCGACGTGCTGGTGCGCGAGCTCAACATCTTCCGGGGGCAGATCCTGTCCTTCGAGGGCTCGGAGTTCGGCACCGGCCTGGGACCGTTCCGCTTCCACCGCCGGCCCGGACTCACCCGTGACGACATCGTGCTGCCCGACGGGCTCCTGGAGCGGGTGGAGCGGCAGGTCGTGGGCGTGGCCCGGCGCCGGGAGCAACTGCGCGCGGCCGGCCAGCACCTGCGCCGGGGACTGCTGCTCTACGGCCCGCCCGGCACCGGCAAGACCCACACCATCCGCTACCTCCTGGCCCGCCTGCCCGGGTTCACGGTCGTCGTCCTGTCCGGGACGAGCATCGAGGCCATCGGCCCCGCCTGTGCCCTGGCCCGGATGCTCCAGCCCGCGCTGGTCGTCCTGGAGGACTGCGACCTGATCGCCGAGGCCCGCGACCACGGCGGTGGCGAGCAGCCGCTGCTCTTTCAGGTCCTCAACGAGATGGACGGCCTCGGCGACGACGCCGATGTCGCCTTCCTGCTCACCACCAACCGTGCCGACCTGCTGGAACCGGCCCTCGCCCAGCGCCCCGGACGCGTCGACCTGGCCGTGGAGATCCCCCTGCCGGACGCGGACGGCCGGGCCCGTCTGCTCGGCCTGTACGGTTCCGGCCTCGGCCTGGGCCAGGAGATCACCGACGAGGTCGTGGCCCGCACGGAGGGCACGACGGCCTCCTTCACCAAGGAACTCGTCCGCCGGTCCGTCCTGATCGCCGCCGAGCGCGAGTCACCCCGCACCGAGGCGCAGGACGTCCGCGCGGCCCTCGGCGAACTCCTCTCCGACCACGACCGGCTGACCCGGCGACTGCTCGGGGTGCGGGGCGCCGAGGACGCGGAGACGTCCCAGGACGACGACACCTTCGAGTAACCGGCCTCAGGGCCCGGCGGCCTCGTCCAGACGCGCCCGTTCCTCCGAGCTGAGCCGCAGGTCCGCCGCGGCCGCCGAGTCCCTGGCCGTCTCCGGCCGGCTCGCCCCCGGGATCGGGACGACGGCGGGGGAGCGCGCCAGCAGCCAGGCCAGGCCGACCTGCTGGGGACTGACGCCGAGGTCCGCCGCGACCTCGTGGAAGGCGGCCAGGCGATCCCTGCCCTCGGTGCGCGACGGCCCGTCCAGGGAACTGCGGGCCAGCCCGCCCAGCGGGCTCCACGGCAGGAACGCCAGCCCCAGTTCCGCGCACAGCCGCAGCTCCGGCTCGCTGTCCCGGACGGCGGGAGAGTACCGGTTCTGCACCGACACCAGCTTCTCGCCGAGGATCTCCCGCGCCCGGCGGATCTGGTCCGCGTCCGTGTTGGACACCCCGGCCAGCCGGATCGTGCCCGCGTCGAGCAGCTCGCGCAGGGCGCCGACCGACTCCTCGAAGGGCACGTCGGGGTCCGGCTTGTGGAGCTGGTAGAGGCCGATCGCCTCCACACCGAGGCGCTTGCGGGAGGCCTCGGCGGCGGCCTTGAGGTGGCGCGGGGAGCCGTTCACCGTCCAGTCGCCGCCGGCCGGGCGGCCACGGCCGCCCTTCGTCGCCACCAGCACACCGGAGGTGTCCCCGCCGTAGGCGGCCAGCGCGCGGGCCAGCAGACGTTCGTTGTGGCCGGGCTCCGCGCCCGGCAGATGGTACGAGTCGGCCGTGTCCAGGAGGGTCACGCCCGCGTCGAGCGCCGCGTGCACGGTGGCCATCGCCCGCTTCTCGTCCGGCCGGCCCTCGATGGACAGCGGCATCGCGCCGAGCCCGACCGCGCTCACCCGCAGCCCGCCAAGTGTTCTGTACCGCATGTCAGTCGTCCTTCCCGAGCGTCTCGGCGACGGCACGCGGCAGCCACTGCCGGGCGTCGGTGAAGGTGAAGCCGAGCCGGGCGGCCCGGGCGTTGTCCATGCCGTAGGAGCGGCGGAAGGAGAACGGGGAGACCTCGCCGACCTCGACGGGCCGGAACACGGTCCGGCCGCCCGGGACGTGCGCGGCCACGGCCTCGCACAGCTCCCCGGTGGTCAGCGTCCCGCGCGAGGCGGCGTTCACCGGCCCGGTGAAGTCCTCGCCCGCCGCCCAGGCCAGGAAGCGGCCGATCTCCTCGACGTGGACGTACGTGGCGGGCCGGTTCACCACCGGCACGGCGATCGGCTCGCCGGCGCGTATCCGCTCGGCGTAGTGGGCCAGCCGCCCGGTGAAGTCGTCATCCCCGCCCAGCACATGGGCCACCCGCACCGCCGCGTACGGGAACACGGGGCCGTCGGCCGCGAGGACCGCCTCGGCCTGCCGCTTGCCCTCCCCGTAGTTGGCCTCCAGGAACGCCGGATCGTCCCAGGGCAGTTCGAGGTCGACGGTGACCGTGGCCGGGTCGACGGCCTCCTCGCGCACGAGGGCGGGGGAGTCCTCGTACTCGTACACCTCGACCGTGGAGGTCATCACATAGCGGCGGGTACGGCCGGAGAAGACGCGACGGGCGAGGGCCGCCTGGCGGGGGGTGTAGCAGACCTGGTCGACGACGACGTCGAAGAGGCGCGAGCCGAGCGCGCCGGTCAGCGACCGCTCGTCGTCCCGGTCGGCGACCAGATGGTCCACCCCGGCCGGCGGCGGGGAGGAACCCCGGTTCAGCACGGTGACGTGGTGCCCTTCGGCGAGCAGTCGTGCGATCAGACGCTTTCCGACGTAGCGGTTCCCGCCGATGACCAGTATTTCCCGGGCCTTTTCCATGACCATAATTCTCCCGGCGTACCGCTACGCCCTGAAGGGGGAACCATGGGATTTCAGGCCGCCGTACCGAAAGAACCACGGCATCCGCGCGCCGCCGCCGACGAAACCTCGGTGGCCTTCGACGCGCTGGACCGGCAGATCCTCCAGCTGCTCCAGACCGACGGCCGGATCAAGCTCAGCGAGCTGGGCCGCCGGGTCCGGCTCAGCCCCGCGGCGGTCACCGAGCGGGTACGGCGACTGGAGGCGGCCGGCGTGATCAGCGGCTACGGCGCCCATGTCGTGCCGGCCCGGCTCGGCTACGGCATCCAGGCGTTCATCCGGGTCGACCCGCACGGCGGCTACACCCTCAAGCACCCCAGAACCCTGGAGCTGATCGAGCGGCCCGAGATCACCGAGGTGCACCACGTGGTCGGCGAGGACTGCTGGATCCTCAAGGCCGCCGTCCGGGACACCGTCCACCTGGAGGAGGTGCTGGAGGCGGTCTCCGCACTGGGCCGCACGACGACGTCGATCGTGCTGACCTCCCCGGTGGAGCGCAAACCGCTGTTGCCTTGACGTCGGCGTCAAGGACTACGTTCGACGGCGTGCGAATCGGCGAGCTGGCCGCACGGGCCGGGACCACGACGCGGACGCTGCGGTACTACGAGTCGCGGGGGCTGTTGCCCGCGCGGCGTGAGGATGGGGGTCCCCCCTGCTCGAGCGAAGCCGAGAGCTTGGGGGAGGGTACCGGGCGTACGACGAGGGCGACCTGAAGCTGCTGGAGCAGATCAGGACGTTGCAGGACTTCGGGTTCGACCTGGAGGAGACGCGGCCCTTCGTGGAGTGTCTGCGGGCCGGGCACCCCGAGGGCGACACATGTCCGGCCTCGCTCGCGGTCTACCGGCGCAAGCTGGACGAACTCGACTCCCTGCTCGGCCAGCTGACGGCCGTGCGGGAGACGGTCGCCCGGCAGCTGGCGCGGGCCGAGCTGGCCGCCGAGGCGGAGGCTCCGGGTGGCCCGGAGCCGCGGTGCGAGTTGGGGAGGCACACGTGGTGATCGACGTGACGGACGGGGACTTCGAGGCGGAGGTGATCGGCGCGGACCTGCCGGTGCTGGTGGAGTTCACCGCCGACTGGTGTCCGCCCTGCCGGCAGATGGGGCCGGTGCTGAAAGCCCTCGCCTCCGAGGAGGGCGACCGGCTGAAGGTGGTGCAGCTCGACGTGGACGCCAACCCGGAGACCACGAACGCCTACAAGGTGCTGTCGATGCCGACGTTCATGGTGTTCCGCGGCGGTGAGCCCGTGAAGTCGATGGTGGGCGCGCGGGCCAAGCGGCGGCTGCTGGAGGAGCTCGCCGACGTGCTGTAGGCGCCGCGCCCGGAAACGAGGAAATCCCCCGAGCAATTGCGCTCGGGGGATTTCCTTGCGTATATTTGTCTGTTCGTGACTTCAAGTCGATTGACGTCACAGTTAAGTTCAGTGGGCACAGTATATCCGGGCGGGAGCGGAATTGTCAAACACCGAATTTCCGGACGATGAATTGCGGCAGGAGCAGGAATTCATCGACGGGTTGTACGCGCGCGTGGACGCGCTGCGCGGCGACACCGAGACCTCCGTCACGGACGCGCTCGCGCAGGGCAACACCCCCATGCAGGCCAGACTGGAGCGGGACATCCTCGTCGCCGAGCGATCCGGGCTGCTCGCCGCGCTGAACGCGGTGGACGGCTCCCTGTGCTTCGGCCGGATCGACCTCACCTCGGGCGTGACCCACCACATCGGGCGCATCGGCCTGCGCAGGGACGACGCCGACCGCACACCGGTCCTGATCGACTGGCGTGCCGACGTCGCCCGCCCCTTCTACCTGGCCACCGGCCACACCCCGATGGGCCTCAGGCGCCGGCGGCACATCGCCACCGACGGCCGCCGGGTCACCCACCTGCACGACGAGATCCTCGACCTCGGCGACGAGACCCGCACCGGCCACGAGGACCCGTCCGGCGACGCGGTGCTGCTCGCCGCGCTCAACTCCGCCCGCACCGGCCGGATGAGCGACATCGTGCAGACCATCCAGGCCGACCAGGACCGCGTCATCCGCGCCCCGCACCGTGGCGTGCTCGTCGTGGAGGGCGGCCCGGGCACCGGCAAGACGGCCGTCGCCCTGCACCGCGCCGCCTATCTGCTGTACGAGCACCGGGAGCTGCTCGCCAAGCGGGCGGTGCTGATCGTCGGGCCCAACCCGGCGTTCCTCGGCTACATCGGCGAGGTGCTGCCCTCCCTCGGCGAGACCGGCGTGCTCCTCGCGACCGTCGGCGAACTGTTCCCCGGCGTGAAGGCGACCGCCACCGACACGCCCGAGGCCGCCGCCGTGAAGGGCCGCGCCGAGATGGCCGACGTCCTCGCCGAGGTCGTGCGCAGCCGGCAGGCGCTGCCCGACCCGGTGATCGCCGTCGAGCACGAACGCGAAGTGCTCATGCTGGACGACGGCCTGGTGAACGTCGCCCGCGAGCGCACCCGCGCCGCGAAGCTGCCGCACAACGCGGCCCGCGAGCACTTCGAGGGGCACATCCTCAACACCCTCACCGAGCTGTACGCCGAGCGGATCGGCACCGACCCGTTCGACGGGTCCAGCCTGCTCGACCCCAGCGACATCACCCAGATCCGCGACGACCTCGCCGAGAACCCCGAGGTGTGGGCGGCCATCGACCAGCTGTGGCCGTTGCTGAGCCCGCAGCGGCTCGTCGCCGACTTCCTCGCCGCGCCGGAGGAGTTCCTGTCCCCCGAGGACGCCGACGCCGTACGCCGCCCGGTGACCCGGCGCTGGACCGTCGCCGACGTGCCGCTGCTCGACGAGGCCGCCGAACTCCTCGGCGACGACGACCGGCTGGCCCGGGAGCGCGCGCAGCGCGAGCGGGAGCGGCAGATCGCCTACGCGCAGGGCGTGCTGGACGTGTCGTACGCCTCCCGGACCTACGAGTTCGAGGACAAGGAGGAGGACGACCCCGAGTCCTCCGAGGTGCTTTCCGCGCACGACATCATCGACGCCGAGCGGTTCGCCGAACGGCACGAGGAGGACGACCACCGCAGTGCCGCCGAGCGCGCCGCCGCCGACCGCACCTGGGCGTTCGGGCACATCATCGTCGACGAGGCGCAGGAGCTGTCGCCGATGGCGTGGCGGCTGCTGATGCGGCGCAGCCCGACCCGCTCGATGACCCTGGTCGGCGACCCCGCGCAGACGGCGGAGGCGGCCGGTGTCGGCTCCTGGGCGGGCATCCTCGCCCCGTACGTGGAGGACCGCTGGGAGCACACGCGGCTGGGCGTCAACTACCGCACCCCGGCCGAGATCATGGACGTCGCCGCGGCCGTGGTCCGCGCCGAGCACCCGGAGTTCGAGCCGCCGAGCTCGGTCCGCTCCACGGGCGTACGGCCCTGGGCGCGGGCCACCGACGACCTCCCCGGCGCCGTCGCCAAGGCGGTCGGGGAACTCACCCCCGCCGAGGGGCGGCTCGCGGTGATCGCCCCGCGCGACCTCCACCGAGGCCTGGCGGCCCGGCTGGACGGCGTGACGGCGGGCGCCGAACCCGACCTCACCCGGACGGTCGTCCTCCTCGACCCGCGCCAGGCCAAGGGCCTGGAGTTCGACTCCGTCCTCGTGGTCGAGCCCGGCCGCTACGGCACCAGCGACCTGTACGTGGCCCTGACCCGGGCCACCCAGAGGCTCGGCGTGCTGCACACCGGGGAGCTGCCGAAGGCCCTGTCCGAGCACTTCGGGTAAGGGCGGCGGTTCGCCGAGCCGCCTCGGGGTGTCCTCTCCGGGCGAGATTCCCAGGACCTTCCCGGTCAGGACACCGCCGCCTTCCGGGCGCGGAGCTCGGTCGCGTAGCCCGCGCCGACGCAGAACAGGGCGGCGGCCAGGGCGCAGGACAGGGACGCCCAGTTCATCCACCCGTAGAAAGAGTCGCTGGAGTAGACCGTGCCGTCGTCGCGGACGCAGTCGAAGCGGAGCGGCAGGTACGAGGAGCGGTGGTGGGTGAGGCCCTGGACCGTGGCCGGGTCGAAGCCGTCGAGGCAGGCGGGAGCCGGGACCGAGGCCGTGCCGTCGCTGAACGCCTGCTCCGAGTCCCAGACGGTGAAGAGCCCCAGGGAGTAGACGGACACGGCCGCCCACGCGGCCATGGCCGCCGCACGGCCCAGCAGATGCCGCGGCCAGGGCTCGGGCCGGCCCGGAAGGGCCATCGCGAGGACTCCCGCGGCGGCGATGAGCGCGCCGACGGCACAGGCGGCGGAGATACCGAGACCGATCAGCACGTCCGTCCCTCCCCGCCGTGCGGAGGAACGGCGGGAAGCGGCGCGGGAAGTGGGATGGCTCGGCGCATGCCGCCACCCCACCAGGGCCCGAGCCGACGGTCTGTGACGGAAGCCACTCCTCCCGTCACAGTGGTGTCACACCCCGCCTACGCCGGGCGCAGCCACACCGTCGACAGCGGTGGCAGGGTCAGCCGGATGCTCGCCGGGCGGCCGTGCCAGGGCTGGGCCTCGGGCTTGACCGGGTCGGGGTTGGTGACGTCGCTGCCGCCGTAGCAGGCGGCGTCGCTGTTGACCGCCTCGTGCCAGGCCGGGACGTCCTCGGGTACGCCCAGGCGGTAGTCCTGGCGGACGACCGGCGCGAAGTTGGACACCGACAGCAGCGGGTTGCCCTCCGGGTCCAGCCTCAAGAACGCCAGGACGTTGTCGTCGGCGGCGTCTCCGACCACCCACTCGAAACCGGCCGGGTCCGTGTCGAGCCGCCACAGCGCCGGGGTCGCGCGGTACACCGTGTTGAGGTCGCGGACCAGATCACGCACGCCCCGGTGCTCCGGCTCGGCCCCGTAGCCCGGATCGAGGAGCCACCAGTCCGGGCCGTGCACCTCGGACCACTCGGCGCCCTGGGCGAACTCCTGCCCCATGAACAGCAGCTGCTTGCCGGGGTGGGCCCACATGAAGCCCAGATACGCCCGGTGGCCCGCGCGCTGCTGCCACCAGTCGCCCGGCATCTTCGACACCAGGGAGCGCTTGCCGTGCACGACCTCGTCGTGGGAGATCGGCAGGACGTAGTTCTCGCTGTACGCGTACACCATCGAGAACGTCATCTCGTGGTGGTGGTACTTGCGGTACACCGGCTCGTGGCTCATGTACTGGAGCGAGTCGTGCATCCACCCCATGTTCCACTTCAGCCCGAACCCGAGCCCGCCGAAGCCGCTCGGGCCCTTGTGGTGGGTGGCCCGGGTGACGCCGTCCCAGGCGGTCGACTCCTCGGCGATCGTGACCACGCCGGGCACCCTGCGGTAGAGCGTGGCGTTCATCTCCTGGAGGAACGCCACCGCGTCCAGGTTCTCCCGGCCGCCGTGCTCGTTGGGCGTCCACTGGCCCGGCTCGCGCGAGTAGTCGAGGTAGAGCATCGACGCCACCGCGTCCACGCGCAGCCCGTCGATGTGGAACTCCTCGCACCAGTACAGGGCGTTCGCGACGAGGAAGTTGCGCACCTCGTTGCGCCCGTAGTCGAACTCCAGCGTGCCCCAGTCGGGGTGCGCGGCCCGCAGCGGATCCGCGTGCTCGTACAGGGGCCGGCCGTCGAACTCCGCGAGCGCCCAGTCGTCGCGCGGGAAGTGGGCGGGCACCCAGTCCATCAGCACGCCGATGCCGGCCTGGTGCAGCGAGTCGACCAGGAACCGGAAGTCGTCGGGCGTGCCCAGCCGGGCCGTCGGCGCGTAGAAGCCGGTGACCTGGTACCCCCAGGAGCCGCCGAACGGATGCTCGGCGACCGGCATCAGCTCGACGTGCGTGAAGCCGAGGTCCTTCACGTACCGCGGGAGCTGCTCCGCCAGTTGACGGTACGTCAGCCCCGGCCGCCAGGACGGCAGGTGCACCTCGTACACGGAGAACGGGGCCTCGTGCGCCGGTGCCTGAGCGCGCCGGGCCAGCCACTCGGCGTCGCCCCACTCGTACCGGGAGGACGTGATGACCGACGAGGTCGCGGGCGGCACCTCCGTGCGGCGGGCGAGCGGGTCGGCGCGCATCGTCTTCGAGCCGTCGGGGCGGGTGATCTCGAACTTGTACAGCTCGCCCTCGCCGATGTCCGGCAGGAACAGCTCCCACACGCCCGACGAGCCCAGCGACCGCATGACGTGGCCGGTACCGTCCCAGAAGTTGAAGGTGCCGGCCACGCGCACGCCGAGCGCGTTCGGCGCCCACACCGAGAACCGGGTGCCGGTGACGCCCTGGTGGGTCATCGGGTGCGCGCCCAGCGCCGTCCACAGCTCCTCGTGCCGGCCCTCACCGATCAGGTGCAGGTCGAGGTCACCCAGCGTGGGCAGGAAACGGTAGGTGTCCTCGGTGTCCAGGACCGTCCCCTCGTACTCCACGAGCAGCCGGTACTCCGGGACCTCCCGCAGCGGCAGCAGCCCGGAGAAGAACCCCTCCCCGTCGTCGTCCAGCTCCGCCCGCACCTCCCCGGCGACGACGGTCACCGCCAGGGCGTACGGCCGGAACGCCCGGAACGCGATCCCGCCGGGCACGGGGTGTGCGCCGAGCACGGAGTGCGGGTTGTGGTGCGTGCCGTTGAGCAGCCGCTCCCGGTCCGGCGCTCCGAGGGCGGGGGAGCCGGCGATCTCCATCTCCGGCGGGGTGGTCTGGGGCGGGGCTGCGGCGGCCGTCCCGGCGGTGGCCTTCTTGGCGGTGGCCTTCTTCGTGGGCGCCTTCTTGGCGGGTGCCTTGGCGGCGGTGGCCTTGGTGGCTGCCGCCTTCGCCGGCGTGGCCTTCTTGGCGACCGCCTTCACGGCTGTCGCCTTCTTGGCCGTCGCCTTGGTGGCCGTCGCCTTGGTGGCTGTGGCCTTCTTCGCCGTCGTCTTCTTCGCCGTCGTCTTCTTGGCGGCCGTCTTCGTCGGGGCCGCCTTCTCGGGGGCGACCGTCGTCGGGGCCGCCTTCTCGGCCGTGGCCTTCGTCGCGGTCGCCTTCGCAGGAGCCGCCTTCTTCGCGACGGCCTTCTTCTTCTCCGCAGCCTTCTTCGCGACGGCCTTCTTCGCGGTCGTCTTGGCCGGGGCGGTCTTCTTGGCCGTGGCCTTCGCCGCGGGTGACTGCGCGGCGGGCGTCTTCTTGGCGGCGGCCTTCTTCGCGGGGGCCGTCGCCTTCTTGGCGGCGGCCTGTTTCGGCACCGCCGTCTTCTTCGCGGCACTCTTCTTCTGGGCGGCCGTGGGCTGCTCGGGGATCTTCTCCCCGGCCGTCCCCTTGGGACGGGAACCGCTGGACTCAGGACGGGGGGTCACGGGCGGAGCCTCCAGGACGCAGGTGGGTCAGTCAGATCGGGTCAGGTGGCCGGACGAGGCCAGCCGGTCTATGGCGGCCAGCGGCACCGGCAGCCAGTCGGGGCGGTGCCGGGCCTCGTACACCACCTCGTAGATCGCCTTGTCCGTCTCGTAGGCACGCAGCAGCACCGGGTCGGTGCGCGGATCGAGGCCGGAGGCCTCGGCGTACCCGGAGCAGTACGCGGACCGGCAGGTCTCGGCCCAGTCCGGCTGGGGCGGATCGGCCGAGCGGGCCGCGTAGTCGAAGGACCGCAGCATGCCGGCGACGTCCCGGACCGCGGGCTGCGGCATGCGCCGCTCGGCGAGCGGCCGGGCCGGCTCGCCCTCGAAGTCGATCAGCCACCACTCGCCGGCCGGCGAGCGCAGGCACTGTCCGAGGTGCAGATCGCCGTGCACGCGCTGCGCGGTCCAGGTGCGGCCCTCGGCGGCCAGATCGCCCAGCGCCGTGAACGCCGACCGCAGCCCGCCGGCGTACGGCCGCAGCGCGGGCACCGCCTGGACGGCCGCCTCCAGCCGCTCGATCATGCCATCCACCATGAACTGGAGCTGCATGTGACCGAGCGTGACCGTCGGCAGCGCGCGGGCCAGCGCGGTGTGCACCTCGGCGGTGGCCCGCCCCAGCGCCCGCGCCTCGGCGCCGAAGTCCTCGCCCTTGGCCAGCTCGCGCAGCGCCAGCTCCCAGCCGTCGGAGGCGCCCTGCACGAACGGCTGGAGTACCCCCAGCACGTACAGCTGGCCGGCCAGGTCGGCGGGGCCGGACGAGAGCACCGGGTCCGCCGCGGGGTCGACGTCCGCGACCATCCAGGCCGTCGGCGCGGGCACCCGGGGGCAGCCCGCGCGGGCCAGCGCCAGCGGCAGCTCCAGGTCCGGGTTGACCCCGGGCACGATCCGGCGCAACAGCTTCAGGATGAACGTATCTCCGTAGACGATCGACGAGTTGGACTGCTCCGCGGTCACCACGCGCGGCACCAGACCGGACCGGATCTCCTGGTCGAGGTCCCGCTCGAAGCGGAGCCCGCCGATCCGGGCCTGGGTGCGCAGCGCCTCCAGGAGCAGCTCGGCGGGCCTGCCGTCGTGCAGGGCGTCGTAGGCCGTCCGGCCGGCCAGCGGCCCCGTCGACAGGTGTCCGATCAGCGCGGGCGCCAGCCGAGGCGGCAGCGCCTCGCGCACGCCTATCAGCAGCTGGTAGCAGTCGCCTGGGTGGCCGGGCGCGCCATGGGACGGCACGAGTGGCTGATGGGCGCGGACCAGCAGGTGGTACAGGCCGAGTTTGCCCGTGGCCGGTAGCAGCTCGGTGGCCTCGACGAGCGTGAACCCGGTGACCGGTCGTCCCTTGCCCGCGAACCAGCGCTGCCGCGGCAGCCACTCCCGCAGCAGGGGATCGAGGGAGGCAAGAAGGCCGGGCGGGGTGGTGACGGTGCGTGTGACGGCTTCCGACATGGCGTCGCGTCCTTTCACCCATGATTGGTGCGCCTCCGGGGCCTTCAGCAGGTGCCGACGGCGCCCCTCCGGCTCACGCGGGTGGGCGGCGGGGTGTTACTGATGCGTGCCCCGGGCGGGGCGGGAGAAACGCCCCGCCACGGGGGTTTGCGGCCCGCCCCGCAATTCAGGCCTCATCAGGTCGTCTCAGACCGTCTCAGGCCTCACAAGGCGTCCTTGCGGAGCCGGAACCAGTAGAACCCGTGACCTGCCAGCGTCAGCAGATACGGCAGCTCGCCGATCGCCGGGAAACGGACCCCGCCGAACAGCTCCACCGGGTGCCGCCCCTCGAAGGCGCTCAGATCCAGCTCCGTGGGCTGCGCGAACCGCGAGAAGTTGTTCACGCACAGCACCAGGTCGTCCTCGTACTCCCGCAGGAACGCCAGCACCGCCGGGTTCGTCGACGGCAGCTCGGTGTACGAGCCGAGACCGAAGGCCGGGTTCTGCTTGCGGATCTCGATCATGCGGCGGGTCCAGTGCAGCAGCGACGACGGCGACGCCATCGACGCCTCGACGTTCGTGACCTGGTAGCCGTGGACCGGGTCCATGATCGTGGGCAGGAACAGCCGTCCCGGATCGCACGAGGAGAACCCGGCGTTGCGATCCGGCGTCCACTGCATCGGCGTGCGCACGGCGTCGCGGTCGCCGAGCCAGATGTTGTCGCCCATACCGATCTCGTCGCCGTAGTAGAGGATCGGCGAGCCCGGCAGTGACAGCAGCAGGGCCGTGAACAGCTCGATCTGGTTGCGGTCGTTGTCCAGCAGCGGGGCGAGGCGCCTGCGGATGCCGATGTTGGCGCGCATGCGGGGGTCTTTGGCGTACTCCGCCCACATGTAGTCGCGCTCTTCGTCGGTGACCATTTCGAGCGTCAGCTCGTCGTGGTTGCGCAGGAAGATGCCCCACTGGCAGCCCGAGGGGATGGCCGGGGTCTTGGCCAGGATCTCGGAGACCGGGTAGCGGGATTCCCGCCGTACGGCCATGAAGATGCGCGGCATGACCGGGAAGTGGAAGGCCATGTGGCACTCGTCGCCGCCGCTCGGGTAGTCGCCGAAGTAGTCGACGACGTCCTCGGGCCACTGGTTGGCCTCGGCGAGCAAGACCGTGTCCGGGTACTGGGCGTCGATCTCCTTGCGCACCCGCTTCAGGAAGTCGTGCGTGGCCGGGAGGTTCTCGCAGTTGGTGCCCTCCTCCTGGTACAGGTACGGCACCGCGTCCAGCCGGAAGCCGTCGATGCCCAGGTCCAGCCAGAACTTCAGCGCGGAGATCATCTCCTCCTGCACGGCCGGGTTCTCGTAGTTGAGGTCCGGCTGGTGGGAGAAGAAGCGGTGCCAGTAGTACTGCTTGCGGACCGGGTCGTAGGTCCAGTTGGAGGCCTCGGTGTCGACGAAGATGATCCGCGCGTCCTGGAACTGCTTGTCGTCGTCCGCCCACACGTAGTAGTCGCCGTAGGGGCCGTCGGGGTCCTTCCTCGACTCCTGGAACCACGGGTGCTGGTCGCTGGTGTGGTTCATGACGAAGTCGATGATCACGCGCATGCCGCGCTGGTGGGCGGCGTCGACGAACTCCACGAAGTCGGCCAGGTCACCGAACTCCGGCAGCACGGCGGTGTAGTCGGAGACGTCGTAGCCGCCGTCCCGGAGCGGTGACTTGAAGAACGGCGGCAGCCACAGGCAGTCGACGCCGAGCCACTGCAGGTAGTCGAGCTTGGCGGTCAGGCCTTTGAGGTCACCGACGCCGTCACCGTTGCTGTCCTGGAACGAGCGGACGAGTACCTCGTAGAAGACGGCGCGTTTGAACCACTCGGGGTCGCGGTCCCTGGCAGGAGTGTCCTCGAAGGTGTCCTGAACGGGTTCGTTGACGATCATGTTGTGGGTGACCCTCCGATCTGCGGGGTGGACGGTCGCAGAACCGAGAAGACATGCGCGGGCCTGTGGCCCGGTTCGAGGCGCACATAATTGGCCCTGCCCCAGTGATAGGTCTCGCCGGTGAGCTCGTCGCGCACCGGTACCGACTCGTGCCAGTCCAGGCCGAGTTGCGGCATGTCCAACGAGACGGTGGCCTCCTGGGTGTGGTGGGGGTCGAGGTTGGCGACCACCAGAACCGTGTTCGAACCCTTCCGCTTCGAGTAGGCGATCACCGCTTCCTGGTCCGCGTGGTGGAAGTGGACGTCGCGCAGCTGCTGGAGTGCCGGGTTCTCCCGGCGGATGGTGTTGAGTTTGGTGATCAGCGGGGTGATGGTGCGGCCCTCGCGTTCGGCGGCTTCCCAGTCGCGGTGCCTGAGCTGGTACTTCTCCGAGTCGAGGTACTCCTCGCTGCCCTCTCTGAGCGGGGTGTTCTCGCACAGCTCGTAGCCGGAGTAGATGCCCCAGGTCGGCGAGAGGGTGGCCGCGAGGACGGCCCGGACCTCGAAGGCGGGGCGGCCGCCGTGCTGGAGGTAGGCGTGCAGGATGTCGGGGGTGTTGGCGAAGAAGTTCGGCCGCATGTAGGAGGCGGCCTCGCCCGACAGCTCCGTGAGGTACTCGGTCAGCTCCTCCTTGGAGTTGCGCCAGGTGAAGTACGTGTAGGACTGCTGGAAGCCGATCTGGGCGAGGGTGTGCATCATCGCCGGGCGGGTGAACGCCTCGGCCAGGAAGATCACGTCGGGGTCGGTGCGGTTGATGTCCGCGATGACCCGTTCCCAGAAGACGACCGGCTTGGTGTGCGGGTTGTCCACCCGGAAGATCCGCACGCCGCGGTCCATCCAGTGCCGCAGCACCCGGCAGGTCTCGGCGATGAGGCCGTCCATGTCGGCGTCGAAGGCGACGGGGTAGATGTCCTGGTACTTCTTCGGCGGGTTCTCCGCGTAGGCGATGGTGCCGTCGGGGCGGTGGTGGAACCACTCGGGGTGTTTGTGCACCCAGGGGTGGTCCGGGGAGCACTGCAGCGCGAAGTCCAGCGCGATCTCCAGCCCCAGATCCCGTGCCTGGCCGACGAACCAGGTGAAGTCCTCCAGGGTGCCCAGGGCGGGGTGGACGGCGTCGTGGCCGCCCTCGGGTGAGCCGATCGCCCAGGGCACGCCGACGTCGTCGGGGCCGGGGGAGAGGGTGTTGTTCCTGCCCTTGCGGAAGGTGGTGCCGATGGGGTGGATGGGGGGCAGGTAGACCACGTCGAAGCCCATCGCCGCGATGGCCGGCAGTCTGCGGGCGGCGGTGCGGAAGGTGCCGTGCGGCTGCCGGCGGGTGCCCTCGGAGCGGGGGAAGAACTCGTACCAGGAGCCGTACAGGGCCCGTTCCCGCTCGACGAGGAGGGGCAGTGGCTCGGAGGTGGTGACCAGGTCCCGCAGCGGATGCCGGGCCAGGACCTCGTCCACCTGAGGCGTCAGCGCCGCCGCCAGCCGCGCCGCCGCCGGGCGGTTCTCGTCCCGCAGGGCCGCGACGGCCGCGAGGACCACGTCCCGCCGGCCCCCTTCCTCGGGCACACCGGCGGCCGCCCTCTCGTACAGACGCGCGCCCTCCTCCAGGACGATGTCCGTGTCCATGCCCGCCGGGATCTTGATCTGCGCGTGATGGCGCCAGGTGCTGACCGGGTCGCCCCACGCCTCGACGGTGAACGTCCACAGGCCGGGCTCCCCGGCGGTGACCTCGGCGCCCCACCGGTCCGTCCCGGGGGCCAGCTCACGCATCGGCGTCCACGGGCCGGGGCGGCCCTCGGGATCCTTCAGGACGACATTGGCGGCGACCGCGTCGTGCCCCTCCCGGAACACGGTCGCCGAGATCTCGAAGGTCTCGCCGGTCACGGCCTTGGCCGGCCGGCGTCCGCGCTGGACGACCGGGCGGACATCGAGAACGGGTATGCGCCCGACGGCGGTCGTCTCGCCCACGGGGGGTGGTTGCGGGATCTGCGGACCGGCGTCGGCCGGGCGCGCGGGACGGGACTCGCCGTCGGGCGCGCGCGCCCCGGTGCGGCGGGTGGGGGGTGGTGACGAATGGTGCTTGGCGGGCATGACCGCTCCTGTCCGCGTCAACGTGGGTGGGCGGATGTCTGTGGGGAGGTGGGTCCTGCATGGTGCTCCTGAGAGGGGTACCCGGAGGAGCCTTCCCACCCTATTCGGGTGAGCAATCCGGCAGGTTGCTAACTACTCACGCGTATGTCGACACACAAGACCGGCCTCGTCCGCGACGGACGAGGCCGGCCCCTTCGCGTGGCTGCTCCTTCGCCCTAGGCGCGCGGCACCCGCAGTAACTTGTCCGGCGAACCGGGACCCCGGCCGGAGATCTCCCCGGTCGCCGCACCCCTGGTCAGAGCCCTGCTGACCTGGTCCGGAGCCGCCCTCGGGTGGTCGGCCAGATACAGCGCGGCCGCGCCCGCGGCATGCGGTGCCGCCATCGAGGTACCCGAGAACGCGGCCCGTGCCGTGTCGCTCGCGGCGGACGTGGAGATGATGTGCACGCCCGGTGCGAAGAGATCGAGGGCCGGACCGTGGTTGGAGAAGGCCGGTTTCGTATCCCTGAAGTCGGTCGCGCCGACCGTGATCGCCTGCTTGACACTCGCCGGGGAGTACAGGCCGGCCGGCCTGCCGTCGTTGCCCGCGGCGACCGTGTAGGTGACGCCGGCGGCGATGGAGGCGCGGACGGCGGCGTCCAGGCGGCCGTTGCGCGGGCCGTCCAGGCTGAGGTTGGCGACGGCGGGCTTCTCGGCGTGCCGGGTCACCCAGTCGATCCCCGCGATCACCCGGGCCGTGGTGCCCGCCCCCGCGGCGTCGAGGACGCGTACGGAGACGACGCGGGCCTTCTTGGCGACACCGTGGGTCGTCCCGGCGACCGTGCCGGCGACATGTGTGCCGTGGCCGTTGGCGTCCGACGCGACCTCGTCGTTCCCGACGAAGTCCCAGCCGTGGGCCGCCCGGCCGCCGAAGTCCCGGTGCGTGGTCCGGACGCCGCTGTCGATCACGTACACCGTCACCCCGGCGCCCGCCGGCCCGGGCCAGGTATAGCTCCGGTCCAGCGGCAGACTCGGCTGGTCGACGCGGTCCAGCCCCCAGGAGGGCGGCTCGTGCCGTGTGCGGTCCAGGCGCACTCGGGTGTCCTGGACGACCGAGACGACCCGGGGGTCGGCGGCGAGCCGCCCGGCCCGTCTTACGTCGGTCCTGATCGCGTAGCCGTTCAGGACGGTGCCGTAGATGTGGCTGATCTTCACCCCGTACTTCTCGGCGAGGGCCTTTCCGGCCGCCGACGGAGCCCGGGTGCCCTCCTTCAGTGTGACCAGGTAACTTCCGTGCACGGAGCCGGGTTGTCCGGCGCCGAGTATCCGCCCCTCCGGTACGGCGTGCGCGGGCAGGGTGATGGCCGAAAACGCCGCGGCGCAGATCGCCGCCGTCAGGCCCCCCGCCCAGCGCAGACGCCGAGTGCGCGTCCGTGCCATGGTCCGAGCTCCCCTCCTCGACTCGGCGTACGGCTGCCGCGGGGCACCGCGTGCGGCCGGCGCGGGCCGGTACGTCAGGGGCAGCCTCTCGTGGCGGGTGAAGCGCCACAAGGACGCCTGTGGGGGCGGAATCGGCCATATCCGCGGATGGGGCGGTTCCGGACGATCGGGGACTGGGTGCCCGGAGCTTCACCGGCGGCGGCACCGACGCCGGTACTGTCGTAGGTGACGTCGATGAAGCCCTGTGTCAGAACCCTGCGTCATCCTGCGAATGCGCCGAGGTGGAACCCGTGAAGGCGATCCGTCGATTCACCGTCCGACCCGTTCTCCCCGAACCCCTCCGGCCGCTCAGTGATCTGGCCCGCAACCTGCGCTGGTCGTGGCATGCGGAGACCCGTGACCTGTTCCAGTCCGTCGACCCGGAGCGCTGGGCGGCCTCGAGCGGCGACCCGGTCCGGCTGCTGGGCAGCGTGCCGCCCGCGCGGCTCGCGGCCCTGGCCGGAGACCGCCGCTTCCTGCGCCGCCTCGCTGCGGTCGCGGGCGATCTGAACGACTACATGACCGGCGACCGCTGGTACCAGACCCAGCCGGACGAACTCCCCGCCGCGGTCGCCTACTTCTCACCCGAGTTCGGCATCACGGCCGCCCTGCCCCAGTACTCCGGCGGCCTCGGCATCCTGGCCGGCGACCATCTGAAGGCCGCCAGCGACCTCGGCGTCCCGCTGATCGGCGTCGGCCTGCTCTACCGGCACGGCTACTTCCGCCAGACCCTGTCCCGGGACGGCTGGCAGCAGGAGCACTACCCCGTCCTCGACCCCAACGAGCTGCCCGTGGTCCTCCTGGAGGAGGCCGACGGCACCCCCGCCCAGGTCGCCCTCGCCCTGCCCGGCGGCAAGCAGCTGCACGCCCGGATCTGGCTGGCGCAGGTCGGCCGGGTCCCGCTGCTGATGCTGGACTCGGACGTCGAGGAGAACGACCTCGGCGAGCGCGGCGTGACCGACCGCCTCTACGGCGGCGGCAGCGAGCACCGGCTGCTCCAGGAGATGCTGCTCGGCATAGGAGGGGTCCGGGCGGTGCGCACGTACTGCCGGCTGACCGGGCACCCCGAGCCGGAGGTGTTCCACACGAACGAGGGACATGCCGGGTTCCTCGGCCTGGAGCGGATCGCCGAGTTCTGCGCGGAGGGCCTGGAGTTCGACTCGGCGCTGGAGGCGGTCCGCGCCGGGACCGTCTTCACGACCCACACCCCCGTCCCGGCCGGCATCGACCGCTTCGACCGCGCGCTGGTCGCCCGCCACTTCGGCCCGGACGCCGAGCTGCCCCGCATCGATGTCGAGCGCGTCCTCAGGCTCGGCATGGAGACCTACCCCGGCGGCGAGCCCAACCTGTTCAACATGGCCGTGATGGGCCTGCGCCTGGCCCAGCGCGCCAACGGCGTCTCCCTGCTGCACGGCCACGTCAGCCGCGAGATGTTCTCCGGCCTGTGGCCCGGATTCGACGCCGACGAGGTGCCGATCACCTCCGTGACGAACGGGGTGCACGCGCCCACCTGGGTCGCCCCCGAGGTGTTCCGGCTCGGCGCCCGGCAGATCGGCGCCCAGCGCGCCGAGGACGCCCTGACCGTCGGCGGCTCGGACCGCTGGGACGCCGTGGCGGACATCCCCGACCAGGACATCTGGGAACTGCGACGGGGCTTGCGCGAGCAGCTCGTGACGGAGGTGCGGGAGCGGCTGCGGGCCGCCTGGCGGCAGCGCGGGGCCGGTACGGCCGAGCTGGGCTGGATCGACGGCGTGCTCGACCCGGACGTCCTCACCATCGGCTTCGCGCGGCGCGTCCCGTCGTACAAGCGCCTGACGCTGATGCTGCGCGACCGCGACCGGCTGATGGACCTGCTGCTGCACCCCGAGCGGCCGATCCAGATCGTCGTGGCGGGCAAGGCGCATCCCGCGGACGACGGCGGGAAGCGGCTGGTGCAGGAGCTGGTGCGGTTCGCGGACGATCCGCGGGTACGGCACCGGATCGTGTTCCTGCCGGACTACGGCATGGGGATGGCGCAGAAGCTCTACCCGGGCTGTGACATCTGGCTGAACAACCCTCTGCGCCCGCTGGAGGCCTGCGGCACCTCCGGGATGAAGGCGGCGCTCAACGGCTGTCTGAACCTCTCCGTCCTCGACGGCTGGTGGGACGAGTGGTTCCAGCCGGACTTCGGCTGGGCCGTCCCCACCGCCGACGGTGTCGGGACCGACCCGGACCATCGCGACGACATAGAGGCGGCGGCGCTGTACGACCTGCTGGAGCAGCGGGTGACGCCCCGCTTCTACGAGCGCGGGGAGAGCGGGCTGCCCGACCGGTGGATCGAGATGGTCCGCCAGACGCTGAGCCTGCTCGGACCGAAGGTGCTGGCCGGGCGGATGGTCCGCGAGTACGTCGAGCGGCTCTACTCGCCGGCGGCGCTCGCCCACCGGTCCATGGTTCCGGACGCGGCGCGGGAGCTCGCCGAGTGGAAGGACCGGGTGCGGGCGGCGTGGCCGGGCGTCACCGTCGACCATGTGGAGACGTCGGCGTCGGCGGCGCTGGCGGAGCTCGGTACGACGCTGGGGCTGCGGGTGCGGGTCGGTCTCGGGGATCTCGGGCCCGACGACGTCGAGGTGCAGGCGGTTTCCGGGCGGGTGGACGAGGAGGACCGGATCGGTGACGCGACGGTTGTTCCTCTGAAGCCGGTGGGGTCTCCCGACCAGGACGGGCGCTGGGTGTATGAAGGGCCCTTGTCCCTGGATCGCACCGGTCCTTTTGGGTATACGGTGCGGATCTTGCCGGCTCACCGGCTGTTGGCCTCCAGCGCGGAGTTGGGGCTTGTGGCCGGGCCGTCCGAGGAGTTGGTGGAGGCTGCGGGTTTGCTGCTGCGTTGAGTTTCGTCTGCGGGTGCGTGGGGGCTGGTCGCGCCCACCCGGCGGAGCCGTGAATCGATACAGCCCGCGCCTCTAGGTATCCGCACCACCCTGCGTTGCCAGGTTCCGCAGGACGGTGCCGCACCTGCGTGCGTACGCGTGCTGGAACCCCCTGGTCGCCGGGCCACCGGCCCTCGCGTACCACTTGGCGCCGCGGCTGAAGGCGTTCACGGTCAGCCAGACCGTGCCGTCGCCCGTGCGGTCGACCACGAAGGACTCCTCGCCGCACTCCGGGTGGCCGGGCAACGTGCCGTAGGCCCAGCCGGCGCGGCGGGGTTCCTCGACCGTCCACACCACACGGCAGGGGGCCTTGATCATCCCGGCGAGGGTGACGGTGACGTCGACGCCGGGGGCGGCCCGGTCCGCGCCGGCGTCGATGCCGACGCCCAGGGCTCGGTGCATCTCCCAGGTGAGCACCGCCTCCGAGGCGCGGTGGAAGACCTCCTCGCCCTCGCCGAGGCGGGTGCGCACGTTCATGGGATGGAAGCCCGGCGGGCAGAAGCCCTGGTCACGGGTGGCGCCGACATCGGCGTAGGTGAAGTCTTCCGAAGACATGGTCACCAAGAGTAGGGCGGTACCCGGATGTGCCTTCCCTCCGGGTACCGCCCTCGGCCGTGCTTCGGTCAGCCCACGTTGACGGCGGACCAGGCGGCCGCGACCGCCTTGTACTCGGCACTGGACGCGCCGTACAGCGCCGAGGCCGCGTTCAGGGTCGCCGTGCGGGCGCCCGCGTACTTGGTCGTCGACGTCATGTACGTCGTCAGCGCCTTGTACCAGATCTGGAGCGCCTTGGTGCGGCCGATGCCGGTGACCGTGGAGCCGTTGGAGGTGGGCGAGTTGTAGGTCACGCCGTTGATGGTCTTCGTGCCGCTGCCCTCGGACAGCAGGTAGAAGAAGTGGTTGGCGGGGCCCGAGGAGTAGTGGACGTCCAGGCTGTTGAGGCTGGAGGACCAGGCGTCGGCGGAGTCGCCGTCCTTGCTGGGCTTGTCCATGTAGCGCAGTGGCGTGCCGTCGCCGCGAATGTCGATCTTCTCGCCGATGAGGTAGTCACCGGCGTCGGAGGAGTTGTTCGCGTAGAACTCCGCGCCCGCGGCGAAGATGTCGCTGGTCGCCTCGTTCAGGCCGCCGGACTCGCCGCTGTAGTTGAGGCGCGCCGTGGCCGACGTCAGGCCGTGGCTCATCTCGTGGGCGGCCACGTCGAGCGAGGTCAGCGGTTTGGCGTTGCCCGCGCCGTCGCCGTAGGTCATGCAGAAGCAGCTGTCCGACCAGAAGGCGTTGTTGAAGTTGTTGCCGTAGTGGACGCGCGAGTAGGCGGCCTTGCCGTCGTTGCGGATGCCGTTGCGGCCGAAGGTGTTCTTGTAGAAGTCCCAGGTCACCTGGGCGCCGTAGTGGGCGTCGGCGGCGGCCGTCTCCAGGTTGGAGGGGTTGCCGTTGCCCCAGATGTCGTCGGAGCCGGAGAAGAGGGTGCCGGTGCCCGAGGTGCCGCGGTTGAGGTTGTACGTCTTGTTGCCGCCGCGCGTGCCGTCCGACAGGGTGTACGACGACCCGGACTTCGTGGTGCCGAGGGTGACCTTGCCGCTGTAGGTGGTGTTGCCCGTGCCGGTCTCGATGCCCTGGTACTCGTAGAGCTTCTTGCCGGTGGCGGCGTCGGTGATGACGTGCAGCTCGTTCGGGGTGCCGTCCTCCTGGAGGCCGCCGACGACCGTCTCGTAGGCGAGGGTGGGCTTGCCGTCGGCCGCCCAGATCACCTTGCGCGGCGTGGAGTTCGCCTCGGTCTTCTCCGAGCCGGCCGCCTTGGCCAGCGTCACGGCCTGCTTCTCGGCCTTGGCGGCGGTGACCGCCGGCTTGAGCGAGGCGACCTTGAGGGCGGCCTTCGTCGCTCTGGTGACGCCCTTGGTCTCGCCGGACTTGGACTTGTGCACGACGAGGTCGCCGCCGAGGACCGGCAGGCCCGCGTAGGTGCGCTCGTAGCGGGTGTGGACCGTGCCGTCGGCGTCCTTCACGACGTCCTTGACGACCAGCTTCTCCTGTTCGCCGAGGCCTATCTCGTCGGCGGTCCCGGTGGCCTCCGCCTGCTGCTCCTTGATGAGGGCGGCACGGGCGGGCGCGGTCAGCAGGAGGGGCGCGGCGGCGAGGGCCGGCTTGCCGGCGGCGGAGGAGTCGGCGGCGACGCTGCTGCCGGAGGTCAGACCGGTGGTGAGCAGGGCGCCGGTCGCGACGGCGGTGGCGATGGCCAGCGTGGTGCGCTTGTGACGCGCGTAGAGAGGGGTGGACACACAAGCTCCTAGGTGTGGGGGAAGCGCTGTGGTGCTGTGCGGCGGGTGGGGGAAGAGTGGCACCTGAGACGCGTACATGTCATGAGCGGTACCTGATGTTGGCCGGAAAACGACGGCGATGTGTCGCACCGGAGACATGAAGCGGGCGCCGCCCCGGGGGAGTCGAACCCACCGGGGCGGCGCCCTGCCCTGGGCAGGCCGCGAACGGGCCTACGGGAAGGTGAGCTTCCAGCTGCTGATGTATCCGGTGTCGCGGGCCGCGTTGTCCTGCACCCGCAGCTGCCAGACGCCGTTGGCGGCCTCGGAGGAGGCGTTCACCGTGTACGTGGTGGCGATGTTGTCCGCGCTGCCACCGGTGCCGTAGCCCTTCAGCGTGTACGCCGTGCCGTCGGGGGCGACCAACTGCACCTGGAGGTCACCGATGTACGTGTGGACGATGTCCACGGCGACCTGGAGGTCGGACGGCGCGTTGCCCGTCCGGCCGGAGACGGTGACCGGTGAGGTGACCGCCGCGCCCCGGTCCGGGATCGCCACGTCGGCGGTGTTCTCGAAGGACGTACCGCCGCCGCCTCCGCCGCCGGAGCGGGCGCCGACGTTCACGCCCGCCCACGCGTCCTGGACCGCCTTGTACTCGGCGCTGTCGGTGCCGTAGAGCTCACCGGTCGCCGCGAGGGTGCCGGTGCGGGCGCCCGCGTAGTTGGTGGTCGAGGTGAACTTGGTGGTCAGCGCCCGGAACCAGATCTTCTCCGCCTTGTCGCGGCCGATGCCGGTGACCGGAAGGCCGTCCGAGGTGGGCGAGTCGTAGGTGACACCGTTGATGGTCTTGGTGCCGCTGCCCTCGCTCAGCAGGTAGAAGAAGTGGTTCGCCGGGCCCGAGGAGTAGTGCACGTCGATCGAGCCGATGCCCGAGTACCAGGCGTCCTTGGACGAGCCGTCCTTGCTGGGCTTGTCCATGTGGCGCAGCGGCGTGCCGTCGCCGTTGATGTCGATCTCCTCGCCGATGAGGTAGTCACCGACGTCGGAGGAGTTCTTCGCGTAGAACTCGACCGTCGCGCCGAAGATGTCGCTCGTCGCCTCGTTGAGGCCGCCCGACTCGCCGCTGTAGTTGAGCCCGGCCGTGTTCGAGGTGAGCCCGTGGGTCATCTCGTGCGCGGCCACGTCGATCGACGTCAGCGGGTTCGCGTTGCCCGAGCCGTCGCCGTACGTCATGCAGAAGCAGCTGTCCGACCAGAACGCGTTGACGTAGTTGTTGCCGTAGTGGACCCGGGAGTACGCGGCCACGCCGTCGCCGCGGATGCCGCTGCGGCCGTGCACGTTCTTGTAGTAGTCCCACGTCAGCGCGGCGCCGTAGTGCGCGTCGGCGGCGGCCGACTCCAGGTCGGAGGGGCTGCCGTTGCCCCAGACGTCGTCGGAGCCGGAGAAGAGCGTGCCCGTGCCGGAGGTGCCGCGGTTGAGGTTGTACGTCTTGTGGTTGCCACGCGCGCCGTCGGTGAGGTTGTACGCCGAACCGGACTGCGTGGTCGTGAGGTCGACCGTGCCGCTGTAGACCGTGTTGCCGGTGCCGTTCTCGATGGCCTCCCACGCGTACAGCTTCTCGCCGGTGGTGGCGTCGGTGACGACGTGCAGTTCCTGCGGGGTGCCGTCGTGCTGGAAACCGCCGACGACCGTCTCGTACGCCACGGCCGGCTTGCCGTTCGCGGCCCAGATCACCTTGCGCGGCTCCCGGTTGACGGCCGGGCTCTTGGCGTCCTCGGCCTTCCCCGCGGCCACGGCCTGCTGCCGGGCCTTCGCGGCGGGCACCGCGGCCTTCGTCGTGGCCGGCTCGATGGCGGCGCGGGTGGCCTTCACGACGGACTCGGTGGCGTCCGCCTTCGTGCTCTGAACGACCAGGTCGCCGCCGAGGACCGGCAGGCCGTCGTAGGTGCGCTCGTAGCGCGTGTGCAGGGTGCCGTCGCGGTCCCTGAGGACGTCGCGGACGACCAGCTTCTCCTTTGCGCCGAGGCCCAGGTCCTTCGCCGCCTCGGCCTTGTCCGCGTCGGCCTCGCGGATCAGCGCCGCGCGCTGGGCGGGGGTGAGCCGGACCGGCTCCGAGCCGGGGTTCGCCTTGCTCGCGGCCGACGGTGCCTTCTGCGGGGCTGCGGTGGCGGTGCCGCTCTGCACAGCGGCGGCGATCAGCGCGGCGACGCCGGCGAGGGCCACGGCCGCGGTGCGGCGGGGGGCGTGGGGAGTGCGTCTGTGGGAGGTGCTTCTTCGCGAGGAACTGCTTCTCAACACTGACTCCTTCTGCGGGACCGGGGGTCGCCCGGCCTGGGGAGGTGGAGGTGTTGCCGTGAGGTCGCTGTGGAGCAGTCGTGGGAAGCGTGGCAGGGGAGTGCGCTTTCTGTCAGGGGCGCGTCAACAGTATGGCCGGAACCGGTTCGTTGACCGGAAGTTCATGTTCGTTATGCGGACGGAGTGGACGGCTCCCGGGTGTCGGGCAGGTCCCCGTGCCAGGAGTGCCACAGCGCCGCGTACGCCCCGCCGGCCGCCACCAGCTCGTCGTGCGTGCCGAGTTCGGTGAGCCTGCCGTCCTCCATCACCGCCACCCGGTCGGCGTCGTGCGCGGTGTGCAGCCGGTGCGCGACGGCGATGACGGTGCGCCCCTCGAGCACGGCGGCCAGAGCGCGCTCGGTGTGCCGGGCCGCACGGCCTGGCCGACGACGACCTTCGCCGTGCGGAAGTTGGCGTCCTTGACGTGCTCCCTGGCCTGAGGTCCAGAGATTCCGGCCTGGGTCGGCTGACCCTTCCGGGGGCTTCCTGCTTCGACGCGCCGTGCGGGCACGTGTGCCCGCGAACGAGATGTCGCCCTTCCGCCGCCGTCCTACGCCAGGCTGTCCCGCCAGGCCCGGTGCAGATCCGCGAACCTGCCCGTGCCCGCGACGAGTCCGGCCGGTTCGCCGTCCTCGACGATCTTCCCGTGTTCCATCACCAGGACACGGTCCGCGATCTCGACGGTCGACAGCCGGTGCGCGATGACCACGGCCGTACGGCCCTTCAGCACCGTCGCCATCGCCCGCTGCACCGCACGCTCGCCCGGGATGTCCAGCGAGCTGGTCGCCTCGTCCAGGATCAGCACCGCCGGATTGGCCAGCAAGGCCCGCGCGAACGCGACCAGTTGCCGCTGACCGGCGGAGATACGGCCGCCCCGCTTGCGGACGTCGGTGTCGTAGCCGTCGGGCAGCAAGCTGATGAAGTCGTGCGCGCCGATCTCCTTCGCCGCCCGCTCGATCTCCTCGCGCGTGGCGTCCGGGCGGCCGATCGCGATGTTCTCCGCGACCGTGCCGGAGAACAGGAACGCCTCCTGCGTCACCATGACCACCCCGCGCCGCAGTTCGGGCACGGAGAGGTCGCGCAGGTCGACGCCGTCCAGCAGTACCCGGCCGTCGGAGGGGTCGTAGAACCGGGCCAGCAGCTTGGCCAGCGTCGACTTGCCGGCGCCCGTGGAGCCGACGACCGCGACCGTCTGCCCGGCCGGGATCGTCAGGTCGAAGCGGGGCAGCACCTCACCGCCCGTGCGGTAGCCGAAGCGGACGCCGTCGAAGACGACCTCGCGGCCCGACTGTTCGCTCGCCGGCGGGGGGAGCTGCCGGGGACTCGACGGCTCGGGCACGGACGGGGTCTGGGCGAGCAGCCCGGCGATCTTCTCCAGCGAGGCCGCCGCCGACTGGTAGGAGTTGAGGAACATCCCGAGCCGGTCGATGGGATCGTAGAGCCGCCGCAGGTACAGCACGGCCGCCGCCAGCACACCGAGGGCCAGGGTGCCGTCCGCGACCCGGTAGGCGCCCCACAGCACGATCGCGGCGACCGCCGTGTTGGCGACCAGCCGTGAACCGGTGACGTACCGGGCCATCTCCAGCAGCGCGTCGCCGTTGGTCCGCTCGTGCCGCTGGTTGAGCGCGCCGAAGTCCGCGTCGTTGGCCGCCTCGCGGCGGAAGGCGCGCACCGGGCGGATGCCGTTCATGGTCTCGACGAACTTGACGATGACGGCGGCGATCGCGGTCGACCTCGCCCGG
This sequence comes from Streptomyces caelestis, assembly GCF_014205255.1. GTDB lineage: Bacteria > Actinomycetota > Actinomycetes > Streptomycetales > Streptomycetaceae > Streptomyces > Streptomyces caelestis. The sequence continues at coordinate 6,027,160 of NZ_JACHNE010000001.1, forward strand.
TACACCCGCCCGGCGCGCCGCTGGTACAGCCGCACCAGGGCGTAGAGCGGCACCAGGGACGCCACCGCCACGCCGCCGAGGCCCAGATCGAGCCAGAGCAGCATCGCCGAGATGTAGACGAAGGACAGGATGACCGTCACGAGTTCCTGAAGGCCCTCGTCCAGCAGCTCGCGCAGCGACTCCACGTCCGTGGTGGAGCGGGAGATGAGCCGGCCCGAGGTGTAGCGCTCGTGGAAGTCGACACTCAGCGCCTGCGCGTGGCGGAAGATCCGGCCGCGCAGGTCGAGCAGCACGTCCTGGCTGACGCGGGCCGCGGCGGCGACGAACGCGAACTGGAGCCCGCCCGCGGCCAGCGCGCACGCCAGATAGCCGACGGCCACCGCGATCAGCGGCCCGTGGTCCTGCGCCCGGAACGCCGGCACGGCACGGTCGATGGCGTACGCCACGAGCAGCGGGCCCGCCTGCACGACGGCCTGCTGGAGCAGCAGCAGGAGCGTCGTGACCGTGACGCGGGCCTTCATCGGCGCGAGCAGGGAGCGCAGCAGGGCGGCGGTGGCGCCCGGGGGTGTGGGCAGGACGTCCCGGTCGAAGGGGTCGCCGGTGGCGGGGGTCCGCGCGTCGGGCATCTGGCCGTCGGGCTCTTCGTCGTCGGGTTTCCCGTCGGCCGGTGCGGTGGTGGCCGCCGTCATCGTGCGCCCTCCTGTTCGACGGACTGTTCGCCTGACTGGTCCCCCGGCCGTTCGCCCGACTGCTCCCCTGACTGTTCGCCGGACATCAAGTGCGCGTACTCGGCGTTCGTGCGCAGCAGTTCCTGGTGCGTGCCGACCGCGGCGATCCGGCCGCCGGACAGCAGCGCGACGCGGTCGGCGAGCAGCACGGTGGACGGGCGGTGCGCCACGATCAGGGCGGTGGTGTCCACGAGGACCTGCCGCAGGGCGGCCTCCACGGCGGCCTCGGTGTGCACGTCCAGGGCCGACAGCGGGTCGTCCAGGACGAGGAACTCCGGCTGTCCGACCACGGCCCTGGCCAGCGCCAGCCGCTGTCGCTGCCCGCCGGAGAGACTGAGGCCCTGCTCGCCCACCCGGGTGTCCGTCCCCTGCGGCAGGGCGTACACGAAGTCGGCCTGGGCGACGGCCAGGGCGCGCTCCAGCTCGGCCGGGCCGGCGGTGTCGTCGGCGCCCATGAGAACGTTGTCGCCGACCGCGGCCGAGAAGAGCGTGGGCTCCTCGAAGGCGACCGCGACCTTGGCGCGCAGCGCCTGACGGGACAGGGTCGTGATGTCGACGCCGTCAAGGGTGATGCGGCCCGAGGTCACCTCGTAGAAGCGGGGGATGAGCGCGGTGAGGGTGGTCTTGCCGCTGCCGGTCGCTCCGACCAGGGCCATGGATTCGCCGGGGCGGATGTGGAGGTCGACCTTGTCCAGGACGGGAGGGGAGCCGGGCGGGGCGTCGGGGTAGCGGAAGGTGACGTCGTGGAACCGGAGACCGGACCCGGCCGCGGTCGGTGATGCCGAGTCACCGCGAACTCCCGGCTCCTCGACACCCTCGTCCATCACCTCGAAGTACCGCTCCGTCGCCGTCGCCGCCTCCTGGCTCATCGCCAGCAGGAACCCGATCGACTCCACCGGCCACCGCAGCGCCAGCGCCGTGGACAGGAACGCCACCAACGTGCCCGCCGACAGCGCCCCGTCGGCCACCTGCACGACCCCCACCACCAGCGCCGCCCCGATCGCGACCTCCGGCAGCGTCACGATGACGCCCCAGATCGTCGCCAGCATCCGCGCCTTGCGCAGCTCCGTGCCGCGCAGCCGCCCCGACAGCTCCCGGAACGCTCGGGCCTGGCTGCGGTGCCGGCCGAAGCCCTTGATGACGCGGACGCCGAGCACGCTCTCCTCGACGACCGTGGTCAGGTCGCCGACCTGGTCCTGGGCGAGCCGGGCCACCTTGGCGTACCGCCTCTCGAAGATCACACAGGTGACCATGACGGGCACGGCGGGCCCGAGGATCACCAGCCCCAGGGTCCAGTCCTGGAGCAGCATGATGACCACGCCGACGAGGATCGTCACGCCGTTGACCAGCAGGAACGTCAGCGGAAAGGCGAGGAACATGCGCAGCAGCATCAGATCCGTCGTCCCTCGGGACAGCAACTGCCCCGAGGCCCACCGGTCGTGGAAGGCCACCGGCAGCCGCTGGAGGTGCCGGTACAGATCCGCCCGCATGGACGCCTCGACGTGGGAGAGCGGACGCGCCACCAGCCACCGCCGCAGCCCGAACAGCAGGGCCTCGGCGACGCCGAGCAGCAGCAGGTACAGCGCGCCGAGCCAGACCCCGCCCGGGTCCCGGTCTGCGATGGGCCCGTCCACCATCCACTTCAGGACGAGCGGGATCACCAGGGCCACGCAGGAGGCGAGTATCGCCACGAACGCGGCGGTGAACAGCCGCGCTCGCACGGGCCGCACGTACGGCCACAGGCGCAGCAGCGTACGCACGGTGGAACGGTCCTGGACGGGGGCGGGTGTCGTGGCCATCAGCAGCGAGCCTACGGATCGCCACTGACACTGCCCACCGAGTTTCCGCCGTACGGCGTCGGCCGTTGGTCCTGCGACCTGGGGGTACCTCCCTGCGCGAGTGAAGCCGAGAGGTTGGGGGAGCGTTCGAGAAGTCGTAGGGCGGCATCAGCCGATCGGATGATGCCCGTTCGAGCGCGACGGCCGATGCGCCGGCACCCGCTCCACCGCGAGGCTCGTCGCATGCCGACCCGACCTGTCATCGAAGTCACCGAGTTGCGCAAGAGCTACGCCGGACGTCCCGCCGTCGACGGTGTCTCCCTCGCCGTGGAGGAGGGGGAGATCTTCGGGATCCTCGGGCCGAACGGCGCCGGAAAGACCACCACCGTGGAGTGTGTCGAGGGGCTGCGCGTGCCCGACTCCGGCCGGGTCCGCGTCACCGGCCTCGACCCCGTCACCGAGCACGAGGCCACCCGCCGTGTGCTCGGCGCGCAGCTCCAGGAGAGCGAGTTGCAGGCCAAGATCACTGTCCGCGAGGCGCTGGAGCTGTACAGCTCCTTCTACCCGAGCCCGCTCGACTGGCGGCCCCTCGCCGAACGCCTCGGACTCACGGCCAAGCTGACGACCCGGTTCGCCAAGCTCTCCGGCGGCCAGAAGCAGCGCCTGTTCATCGCGCTCGCGCTGGTGGGCAACCCCCGGGCCGTCGTCCTGGACGAGCTGACGACGGGCCTCGACCCGCGCGCCCGCCGGGACACCTGGGAGCTGATCGAGGACATCCGCGCGAACGGCGTGACCGTCCTCCTCGTCACCCACTTCATGGAGGAGGCGCAGCGGCTGTGCGACCGGATCGCGGTGATCGACAAGGGCCGGGTGGCCGCCCTGGACACCCCGGCCGGGCTGATCCGCCGCTCGGCGGGCGCCACCGTCATCAGCTTCACGCCGTCCGCCCCACTGGACGACCGTGACCTGAACGCGCTGCCCGCGCTCGCGTCGGTCGCGTACAAGGACGGCCGCGTCACCCTGTCCGGCACCGACGAGACGGTCAACGCCGTCATCACCCTCCTCGCCCGCACCCGCGTCACCGCCCACCAGCTCCGGGTCACCGACGCCACCCTGGACGACGCGTTCCTCGACCTCACGAAGGAGGCGGCGGCATGAGCACGGCCCTCGTCAACACCGCCGTACTGCAGAGCGAGGTCCGCCTCTTCCGCCGGGAGCCCGGCAGCCTCTTCTGGGTCCTGGGGTTCCCGACCCTGCTGCTGGTGATCCTCGGCTCGATCCCGTCCTTCCGGGAGGCCGACCCGGCCTTCGGCGGGCTGCGTCCGGTCGACGGCTACGTCCCGGTGAGCGTGCTGCTCGGCCTGATCATGGCCGGGGTCCAGGCGATGCCGCAGACCCTCACCGGCTACCGCGAGCGGGGCATCCTGCGCCGGATGTCCACGACGCCGGTGCGGCCCGCCGCCCTGCTGTCCGCGCAGATGCTGCTGTACGGAGGGGCCGCCCTGGTGTCGGCGCTGCTCGCCCTCACGGTCGGCCGGCTCGCCTTCGGCGTACGACTGCCCGAGCAGGTCTTCGGATATGTCCTGGCCCTGTTCCTGGCAGTCCTGGCCGCCCTCGCGCTGGGCTCGGTGATCTCCGCGCTGTCCCGGTCGACGAAGATCGCCGGCGCCATCGGGTCGGCCGTGTTCTTCCCGGCGATGTTCAGCGCGGGCGTGTGGATGCCGGTGCAGACCATGCCGGACGTCCTCGCCCGGTCCGTCGGCTTCACGCCGTTCGGCGCGGCGGCCGAGGCCCTGAACGAGGCGGCGGCGGGGGACTGGCCGGGCTGGGGCCACCTCGGGGTGCTCGTGGCCTGGACCGTGCTGCTGACGGCAGGTGCCTCGCGCTGGTTCCGCTGGGAGTAGGCGAAGGGGCGGTGCGCACTGGGCAGATGACCACGGCGGACGAGCGGATCGAGCACCGTCAGAACCAGTTCCACACCTGGGGCGTCTACGGACTGCTCGCCGTCTCCGCCCTCCTCTCGGTCGCCGCGCACGAGCTGATGACGAGCCCCGCCGAGTGGTACGCGGCCGGGGCGCTGGTCGTCGCCGCGGTACTGCTCCAGCTGTGGCACGGGCCCCGCCGCGGCCGCCGGACCCCGTCGACGCGCGGGACCGTCTACTACGTCCTGCGCTGGGCGATCTCCTTCGCCCTCACCTGGATGAACCCGTTCTTCGGGTTCTACGCGTCCACCGGCTACTTCGACAGCGACGAACTGATCCACGGAAGGCGCCGGCAGTGGCTCGGGCTCTTCGCCACCGTCGTGGTGGTGGCGGGCTCGCAGTCCGGCGGGATGCCACTCCGCGGCCCCGTCCAGTGGCTGCTGTTCGCCGTGCTGCTGGTCACGAACTACGGCCTGCTGACGGTGGTCGGCCACATCACCCAGCAGGAGGAACAGCGCTCCCGCGAACGGGCCGTCACCATCACCGAACTCGAACGCACCAACGCCGCCCTGCAACAGGCCCTCGACGAGAACGCCGCCCTGCACGCCCAACTCCTCGTCCAGGCGAGGGAGGCGGGCGTCGCCGACGAACGCCGGCGGCTCGCCGCCGAGATCCACGACACCATCGCCCAGGGGCTGACCGGCATCATCGCCCAGCTCCAGGTCGTCGCGAACGCCCCCGACCTGGCCGTGGCCCGCACCCACCTCGAACGCGCCTCGGACCTGGCCCGGCACAGCCTCGGCGAGGCCCGCCGCTCCGTGCACAACCTCGCCCCCGTGGCGCTGACCGACGTCGGGCTGCCGGAAGCCCTGAAGAAGACAGTCGCCGAATGGGGCGAACGGACGGGGGCGCGCGCCGAGTTCACGGTCACCGGCACCGCCGAGCAACTCCACGAGGAGGTCGCGGCCACACTCCTGCGGATCGTCCAGGAGGCCCTGTCCAACACCGCCCGGCACGCGGCCGCCGACCGCGTCGGCGTGACGCTCACCTTCCTCGGCGACGAGGTCATCCTCGACATCCGCGACGACGGCCGCGGCTTCGACCCCCTCGCCGTCCCCTTACGCACCCGCTCCGGCGGCTTCGGCCTCGACGGCATGCGCGCCCGCGCCGAACGCGTCGCCGGTGCCCTCACCGTCGAGTCCGAGCCGGGCCACGGCACGGCCGTCTCCGCTCGCGTACCGTTGGTCCGCCATGACTGACGACGCCGCGATCACCCTGCTCATCGTCGACGACCACCCCGTCGTACGGGACGGCCTGCGCGGCATGTTCGAGTCCGCCCCGGGTTTCACGGTCCTGGCGGAGGCGTCGAACGGCGTCGAGGCGGTCTCGCTCGCCGGCGGCCTGGACCCGGACGTGATCCTGATGGACCTGCGCATGCCCGGCGGCGGGGGAGTGGACGCCATCCGCGAACTGACCCGCACCGCCGCCCGCGCCAAGGTCCTCGTCCTCACCACCTACGACACCGACTCCGACACCCTCCCCGCGATCGAGGCGGGCGCCACCGGCTACCTGCTCAAGGACGCGCCCCGCGAGGAGTTGTTCACCGCCGTACGGGCGGCGGCGCAGGGCCGTACGGTCCTCTCCCCGGCCGTGGCCTCCCGCCTGGTCAGCGCGGTCCGTGCTCCCAGGTCTCCCGGCAACGAGCCGCTCTCCGCGCGCGAACGCGAGGTGCTGGCCCTGGTCGCCAAGGGCACGTCCAACCGCGAGATCGCCCGCGAGCTGTTCATCAGCGAGGCGACCGTGAAGACCCACCTCACCCACCTCTACGCCAAGCTCGGGGTCAAGGACCGCGCGGCGGCGGTGGCGGCGGCGTACGACCGGGGGATCCTCGGCTAGGGGGCTTCTGATGGATCTCCGCGGCGTGCGGACCCGCCCGGCGAAACGATGCCTCAGCCCGCCACGCGCAGCAGCAGCACCGCCCGCGCCGGCATCGTGATCTCCGTCCCCGCCCGGTGCTCCACCCCCGGCGCCTCCCCTTGCTCCTCCAGGCTCGTGTCGACGACCACCTCGTAGCGCTCCGCCCAGGGCGGCCCCGGCAGCACGAAGCTCACCGGCCCCTCGCCCGCGTGCAGGACGGCGAGGAAGCTGTCGTCGAGGATCTGGTCGCCGCGCTCGTCCCGGCCGGGGATGTCGCGGCCGGAGAGGTACATGCCCAGCGTGGCGGCGGGCGCGTACCAGTCCTGCTCCGTCATCTCGGTGCCCCGGGACGTGAACCAGGCCAGGTCGCGCAGGCCGTCCGCGGTCTGGGCCCGGCCCGAGAAGAACGCCCGGCGCCGGAGCACCGGGTGCCGGTGGCGCAGGTCGATCAGGCGGGAGGTCAGCTCGAACAGCGCCTTCCAGCCCGGGTCCTGAAGCAGCCCCCAGTCCACCCAGCTGATCTCGTTGTCCTGGCAGTACGCGTTGTTGTTGCCGCCCTGTGTGCGGCCCAGCTCGTCGCCCGCGACCAGCATCGGCACACCCGTGGACAGCAGCAGCGTCGTCAGCAGGTTCCTGAGCTGCCGCCGCCTGAGCGCCCGTACGCCCTCGTCGTCCGTCTCGCCCTCGGCGCCGGCGTTCCAGGCCCGGTTGTCGTCCGTGCCGTCGCGGTTGCCCTCGCCGTTGGCCTCGTTGTGCTTGCGCTCGTAACTCACCAGGTCGCGCAGGGTGAAACCGTCGTGCGCGGTGATGAAGTTGACGGACGCGTACGGCCTGCGGCCGCCCCAGGCGTACAGGTCGCTGGAGCCCGACAGGCGGTAGCCCATCTCCCGCACGTCCGGCAGCGCGTGCCGCCAGAAGTCCCGTACGGCGTTGCGGTACCGGTCGTTCCACTCCGTCCACAGCGGCGGGAAGGCGCCCACCTGGTAGCCGCCCGACCCCACGTCCCACGGCTCGGCGATCAGCTTCACCCGCCGCAGCACCGGGTCCTGGGCGATGACGGCCAGGAACGGGGAGAGCATGTCGACGTCGTGCATGGAGCGGGCCAGCGCGGCGGCGAGGTCGAAGCGGAAGCCGTCCACGCCCATCTCGGTCACCCAGTAGCGCAGCGAGTCCGTTATCAGGCGCAGGACGTGCGGCTGGACGACGTGCAGGGTGTTGCCGCAGCCGGTGTAGTCGGCGTAGCGGCGGGGGTCGTCCTGGAGGCGGTAGTAGCCGCGGTTGTCTATGCCCTTCAGGGACAGGGTCGGCCCGAGCTCGCCCGCCTCCGCCGTGTGGTTGTAGACCACGTCGAGGATGACCTCGATCCCGGCCGCGTGCAGGGCGCGCACCATGCGCTTGAACTCGCCGACCTGCCGGCCCCTCGTCCCGGAGGCCGCGTAGGCCGCGTGCGGGGCGAAGTAGCCGATGGAGTTGTAGCCCCAGTAGTTCCTCAGGCCTCTGCGCAGCAGATGGTCCTCGTGCGCGAACTGGTGCACCGGCAGCAGCTCCACCGCCGTCACGCCCAGCTTCACCAGGTGCTCGATCGCCGCCGGGTGCGCGAGGCCGGCGTAGGTGCCGCGCAGCTCCTCGGGGATGCCCGGGTGCAGCCGGGTGAAGCCCTTGACGTGCAGCTCGTAGATCACCGAGTCCGCCCAGGGCGTCTTCGGGCGGCGGTCGTCGGCCCAGTCGTCGTCATCGTGGACGACGACGCCCTTGGGCACGTACGGCGCCGAGTCCCGGTCGTCGCGCACGGTGTCGGCGACGTGCTGCTGCGGCCAGTCGCGTACGTGCCCGTACACCTCCGGCGGCAGGGTGAAGTCTCCGTCCACGGCACGGGCGTACGGGTCGAGCAGCAGCTTCGCCGGGTTCCAGCGGGCGCCGGTCCACGGGTCCCAGCGGCCGTGCACCCGGTAGCCGTAGCGCTGCCCGGGCAGCACGCCCGGGACGAAGCCGTGCCAGATCTCGTGGGTCAGTTCGGCGAGCCGGACCCGCGACTGGTTGCCCGCCTCGTCGAACAGGCACAGCTCGACCCCTTCGGCCCCGCCCGCCCACAGGGCGAAGTTGGTCCCCGCCACCCCGTCCGGGCCGACCCGGAACCGGGCACCCAGCGGGGTCGGCGCGCCCGGCCGGGCGGGCACCGTGGGCGGCGGCGCGGCCCGCCGTGCGCCGTTCACGGCGGCGGCCTGGCGCCCCTTCTCGGTGGCCTGATGACCGGCCACCGCCTCCTGCTCGGCTGCGCTGGACACCTGTCCGCCTCCCGCGGCTCGTGGAACGACGGGGGACAGAAGGGTGCGGCCCTGTGCTGCGGTCCGGGTCGCGGCTCCCCTGCGCGTCGTCCTCCCCACTGTTCTGCCCAGAGCGTGGGTCGCACTCACGTTTCCCCGGGGGCGGGCATGGTCGTTTCCCGGGGACACGGCCGGTCGTTGGGCACCTCGTGAGGCACGTACAAGGGCGCGCGCGGCGCGCGAGGGCCGCGCTGGCCGCCGTAGTGACATGGGCAGGGCTCCTGACCGGGGCCACCGGCTGTACCTCGGACGACGCGGGCGGGATCGCCGGGGCGTTCGGCGTGCCCCCGGCGCCCGAGGACGTCATCCGGGTCTCGCCCGCCGACGGCAGCCGGGGTGTGCGCCCCGGGCAGAAGCTGCGGGTGCGTGTGCCCGACGGCAGGCTGGAGTCGGTGAAGGTGGTCCGGTCGCAGGACGCGCAGGAGTCCCCGGTGCCCGGGCAGCTCTCCGCCGACGGACTGACCTGGGAACCCGACGACGAGCGGCTCGCGCTGGCCGCCAGGTACACGGTCGACGCGGTGGCCGTGGACGGCGACGGACGCCGCTCCGCACGGCACACCGCCTTCACGACGTACGTCCCGGAGGAACGCTTCATCGGCTACGTCAGCCCGGAGAACCGGGCCACGGTCGGCACCGGCATGATCGTCTCACTGGAGTTCAACCGGAAGATCGCCAACCGCGCCGCCGTCGAACGCGCGGTGCGGGTCACCGCCCGCCCGGCCGTCGAGATCCGCCCCCATTGGTTCGGCCGGACCCGCCTCGACTTCCGCCCCGAGCACTACTGGAAACCCGGCACCCGGGTCACCGTCGCCCTGCGCCTGCGGGACGTCGAGGGAGCGCGAGGGGTCTACGGCCTCCAGCACAAGACGTTCTCCTTCACCGTCGGCCGCAGCCAGGTCTCCGTGGTCGACGCCGCCCGGCACACCATGGAGGTGCGGCGCGACGGCGAGCCGCTCGCCACCGTGCCGATCACGGCCGGCGCCCCCAAGACCGCCACGTACAACGGCAAGATGGTGGTGACCGAGATGCTCGACGTCACCCGGATGAACGGCGCCACGGTCGGCTTCAAGAAGCGCGACGGCAAGGGCGAGTACGACATCCCGGACGTCCCGCACGCCATGCGCCTGACCGACTCCGGCACCTTCCTGCACGGCAACTACTGGGCGCACCACTCCGTCTTCGGGCGTACCAACGTCAGCCACGGCTGCGTCGGACTGCGGGACGTGAAGGGCGGCGGCTCGGACACCCCGGCCGGCTGGTTCTTCGACCGCAGCCTCGTCGGGGACGTCGTCGAGGTCGTCCACAGCAATGACAAAAAGGTCGCTCCCGACAACGGGCTCGGAGGCTGGAATATGGGATGGAACGCGTGGAAGACGGGCAGCGCGGTGAAGTAGCGCGACACGGGGGCGCGTTGCATCGACTGTCCGTCGAAGCTGGGACTGAACAGTGACAATCGCAGGCCACCGGGGTGCGGCGCCTTGTGGTTAATATTCGCCGGTGCGCGGGGGACGCGCAGGGGTGGGCCTGGCCAGGTCCGGGGAGGGGAGAACAACTTGAACGGGCGACCGATATCGGGGGCGTCGGTTGGCGGCAGGCACGGACTGCTCGCGCTGATACTGGGGGTGCTGCTGCTCGCCGTCACGGCGTGCGGCGGCGGGGGGACCGGCTCCGGTTCCGGCGCGGGCGCCGGCGAGGGCAAGGGCGCGGACGCCGCGCAGAGCAAGCAGTCCGAGGCCGTCGTCGGCATCACCCCCAAGGACGGCGCCAAGTCCGTCGACACCAGCGGGGCGCTGAAGGTGACCGCCGCCAAGGGCAAGCTGACCGAGGTCGTGGTCAAGGACGCCAAGGGCAAGAAGGTCGACGGCGAGATATCCGGCGACGGCGCCACCTGGACGCCGTCCACCCATCTGGCCGCCGCCACCAAGTACACGGTCCACGCGGTCGCCAAGGACTCCGAGGGCCGCACGGCAGCCGAGGACGCGGGCTTCACGACCCTGACGCCGAAGAACACCTTCATCGGCACCTTCACCCCTGAAGACGGCTCCAAGGTCGGCGTCGGCATGCCGTTCTCCATCCGCTTCAGCCGGGGCATCACCAACCCGGACGACGTCGAGAAGGCCATCCGCATCAAGACGGAACCGGCCGTGGACGTCGAAGGCCACTGGTTCGGCAACGACCGGCTCGACTTCCGCCCCGAGAAGTACTGGAAGCCCGGCACCAAGGTGACCGTCGACCTCGGCCTCGACGGCGTCGAAGGCCGCCCCGGCGTCTACGGCGAGCAGGACAAGAAGGTCGAGTTCACCATCGGCCGCCACCAGGTCTCCGTCGTCGACGCCAAGAAGCTCACGATGAAGGTCATGCGCGACGGCAAGGTCATCAAGACCATCCCGGTCACCACCGGCAAGCCCGGCATGGAGACCTGGAACGGCCAGATGGTCGTCAGCGAGATGCTCCCGGTGACCCGGATGAACGGCGAGACGGTCGGCTACGGCGGCGAGTACGACATCAAGGACGTCCCGCACGCCATCCGCCTGACCACCTCCGGCACCTTCCTGCACGGCAACTACTGGGCGGGCGGAGCCTTCGGCAACCACAACGCCAGCCATGGCTGCATCGGCCTGCGCGACGTGCGCGGCGGCTGGGACAAGAAGGTGCCGGCCGCGTGGTTCTTCAACCACTCGATGGTCGGCGACGTGGTGATCGTCAAGAACTCCGAGGACCGCATCGTCGACCCGGACAACGGGCTCAACGGCTGGAACATGGCGTGGGAGAAGTGGAAGCAGTAGCTCTCCGCCGCTGACAAGAGGGCCCCGGTGTGACGGACCGCACCGGGGTCCTCGTCGTTAGTGGGCCTTAACCTGCTGCCCATGACCGTCTCTCTCGAAGTCGCTGAAGGCGTCGGCACGCTCCGTCTCGACCGCCCGCCCATGAACGCGCTGGACATCGCCACGCAGGACCGGCTGAAGGAACTCGCCGAGGAGGCCACGCGCCGCGAGGACGTGCGGGCCGTGGTGGTCTACGGCGGCGAGAAGGTGTTCGCGGCCGGCGCGGACATCAAGGAGATGCAGGCGATGGACCACACCGCGATGGTCCTGCGCGCCCGCGCCCTCCAGGACTCGTTCACGGCGGTGGCCCGGATCCCCAAGCCGGTCGTCGCGGCCGTGACCGGCTACGCGCTCGGCGGCGGCTGCGAACTCGCGCTGTGCGCGGACTACCGCATCGCCGCAGAGAACGCCAAGCTCGGCCAGCCGGAGATCCTGCTCGGCCTGATCCCCGGCGCGGGCGGCACCCAGCGCCTGGCCCGCCTGGTCGGCCCCTCCAAGGCCAAGGACCTGATCTTCACCGGCCGGATGGTGAAGGCCGACGAGGCGAAGGAGATCGGCCTGGTGGACCGGGTCGTACCCGCCGAAGAGGTGTACACGCAGGCGCACGCCTGGGCCGCGAAACTGGCGCAGGGCCCGGCCCTCGCGCTGCGCGCCGCGAAGGAGTCGATCGACACGGGCCTGGAGACGGACCTCGACACGGGCCTGGCGATCGAACGGAACTGGTTCGCAGGCCTGTTCGCCACCGAGGACCGCGAGCGCGGTATGCGCAGCTTCGTGGAGGAGGGGCCGGGCAAGGCGAAGTTCCTCTGAACACCCCTCCGGGGGTTGGCCGTTGACGCGGTGCCTGTTCCGGATCCCTCGATGGGGCGGTTTATGGCTGCCTCAAGGCAGCCATAAGCGTATCCGGTCGAGGAAACCTGTCGATTGCCGTGAAACGGGCCGTCGCCGCAGGTCAGCCGGGCTATGGCCGATATCGAAGCGCCACTGGCGTATGTCATCGGCCCGCCGGTCCGCACCCCGCTCCCGGGGGTGTATTCCCCGGGAACGGCCCCCAGGGGCGCTCCGGGCGGCCATGATGGGGGCATGGCGGGGCTGGAGGGTATGGAACAGCCGCGGGGACACGCACAGGCGGCCGCGGCGCGCTGGTCGCCGACCGTCGAGGACGAACGCGCGCTGAAAGCGCTGGAGTTGTACGGCAACCCGACGGAGGCAGAGGTTCCACTGCCGTCCCGCCCCGAGTCCGCGGCCACCGCAAGACGGCTGACCCAGGTCGTCGTCCTGCGCCAGTGGGGACTCACCCCCAAGACCACCGAGGACGCGGTCTTACTCGTCTCCGAGCTGGTGGGCAACGCCGTACGCCACACCGGCGCCCGGGTCTTCGGGCTGCGTCTGCACCGGCGCCGCGGCTGGATCCGCGTCGAGGTCCGTGACCCGTCCCGGGGACTGCCCTGTCTGATGCCGGTCCAGGCGATGGACATCAGCGGCCGGGGCCTGTTCCTCGTCGACAAGCTGGCCGACCGCTGGGGGGTCGATCTGCTGCCCCGCGGGAAGACCACGTGGTTCGAGATGCGGGTGGCCGACCGCTGAGGCCGCCACCGGCGGCCGGGCTCGACGAGGGGTGTGACCTGCGGCTCGCCTGGCCGCCGATCGGGCGAATCATCGTTTTCCCCGTGAAACGGCCCTTAAATGGTGCAATGCACCGCCACCTTGTCAGAAGCGCCCTCGTCGTGGGCGCCGCCCTCGCCGTCCTCGCCGCCTGCGGCACCCAGGGCGGGGAACGGGCCTCCGAGGCACGCGGCACCAAGGCCGCCGTGCCCGCGCCGCCCGAGAAGAAGCCCATCAAGGGGCTGCCCGGCATGCCGCCCGTCCTCGACCCGGAGGACGTGTACGCGGCCGACCGCCCGAACAAACTGTCGCCCGTGGTCAAGGACTTCCCGTCCCGGGTCTACGTCCCCAACACCGAGTCCGACACCGTCTCCGTCATCGACCCGAAGACGTACGAGATCATCGAGACGATCCCCGTGGGCCGGCAGCCTCAGCACGTCGTCCCCTCCTGGGACCTGAAGACGCTGTGGGTCAACAACAACCGCGGCCACACCCTCACCCCGATCGACCCGAAGACCGGCAAGGCGGGCAAGGAGGTCGAGGTCCACGACCCGTACAACCTCTACTTCACACCGCACGGCAAGTACGCCGTCGTCATGGCCTCCCTCGACCGCGAACTGGTCTTCCGCGACCCGCACACCATGGAGATCAAGAAGACGGTCCCGGTCTCCTGCTACGGCGTCAACCACGCCGACTTCTCCCTCGACGGCCGCTACTTCATCGTCTCCTGCGAGTTCAGCGGCGAACTGCTCAAGGTCGACACCGAGAAGATGAAGGTCGTCGGGCAGCAGCGGCTGCCGTTCGACGGCGCCATGCCGCAGGACGTGAAGGTCTCACCCGACGGCAAGAGGTTCTACATCGCCGACATGATGGCCCACGGCATGTGGGTCCTGGACGGCGACAAGTTCACCGAGCCCACCCTGCTGCCCACCGGCAAGGGCTGCCACGGCCTGTACGTCAGCCGCGACTCCCGCGAGATGTACGTGTCCAACCGCGGCGAGGGCACGATCTCCGTCTTCGACTTCACGCGGGACAAGCTGACCAAGAAGTGGCAGCTGCCCGACGGCGGCAGCCCCGACATGGGCGGGATCTCCGCCGACGGCAAGGTGCTGTGGCTGTCCGGCCGCTACGACGCCGAGGTGTACGCCATCGACACGCGCACTGGCACCCAGCTCGCCCGCATCCCCGTCGGCAGCGGCCCGCACGGCCTCGCGGTCTACCCGCAGCCCGGCCGCTACTCGCTCGGCCACACCGGCATCTTCCGGTGACGCGATCTGCCGTCCGCCCAAGGGGAGTTGACACGCCCTGATCGGGTGAGGGTCCCCGGTGCGGCCCGGGCCGGGGGCCATCGTGCTCCCCCGTGATCACTTATAACGCGCGGCGGCGCGTCGCTGCCGCCGCCCTCTCCCTGGCGGCATCGCCCGCGAGTACATCGTCGGCGTCTGCCCGGTCGACCAGCAGACCAAGACCGAGATCATGAGCGAGTGCGAGAGCAACCCGCACGACCGGCCCTGGCACTGAGCAGCACCTCCGAGCCCACGGGCCGGTAACCGGCCGCCTGGAACGCCCGCGGACCGCGGGCGTTCCCCGCCGCCACCTGAGCCCACACGGGCGCGCCCTCCGGCCGGCTGCCGCGCCGCCGCCACCAGCCGCCGCCCGAGCCCCCGGTGCCGTGCCCCCTCGTCCACCTCGACCGCGACCTCCCACCGCCCGGCCACGCCACGGCCCAGCACGAGCCCCCCGCCGTCCGCCGCCCACACCCGCACGTCGTCACGCCGCCAGCGTGCGCGGACCACGCGCGGATGGCCGGGATCGTCGATCTCCTCCAGCGCGACCGACGGTTCCCCGGGCAGCGCGGCACCGGTTCAACAGTACGTCGATGGTGTCGGACGTACGTCCCGTCCGGTCCATGAGGGCCGTGAGGAAGCGGGCGTTCATCGTGGCCGCGAGCCTGTCGCGGTCGGTCCCGGCGAGCGTCCGCCGCACCCAGTCCGGATCCTCGTCGGTGAAGACGACCGAGTGAGCCGTGAAGGCCAGGACCCCCGCGTCCCGGGGCGAGAGCTGCGGCACGATCGTCGTACGGCCGTCCGCCGGCGGGAAGACGCCCCGTGCCGCCGCGTCGAGAAGGTCCCCCAGGGTGTCCGCCACCCACGCGCTCCTTGAGTCTCCACCCACTGGAAGGCCCAGACTCCCAGACATGATCGACGACGGCACCGGGCTGCTCACCATCGGCGAACTGGCCCGGGTCACCGGGCTGACCGTGCGCACCATCCGGTACTGGTCCGACGAGGGCGCGCTGCCCCCGGTGGCCCGGTCCACGGGCGGTTACCGGCTGTACGACGCCGCGTCCGTGGCGCGCCTGGAGCTGATCCGGACCCTGCGCGAACTCGGCCTGGGCCTCGCGGACGTACGCCGGATCCTGGCCGGCGAGGTGACGGTCGCGCAGGTCGCGGCCGCGCACGTGGTGGCGCTGGACGCGCAGATCCGGTCGCTGAAGGTGACCCGGGCGGTGCTGTCGACAGTGGCCCAACGTGGTTCCAGCGCGGAGGAGACGACACTCATGAACAGACTGGCGCGACTGTCGGCGGCCGAGCGGCGGCGGATCGTCGAGGACTTCATGGCCGAGATCTTCGAGGGGATCGACACGGCCGACCCGGACATCCGCAGCAGGTTGCGCTTCGCGGCCGCGCAGCTGCCCGACGACCCCACGCCCGAGCAGGTGGACGCCTGGGTGGAGCTCGCCGAGCTCATCCAGGACCCCGGCTTCCGGGCGCAGATGCGGCGGATGATCGAGTTCAACGCGGGGGACCGGGGACCGGACGTCCCGGCCGGGTCGTCCCTGTGGTTCATGAGCCGGCTCGTCCAGCTCGCGGCCGAGGCACGTCGGCGTGGCATCGCGCCCGAGGCGCCGGAGGCCGACGACGTCCTGCGGGAACTGCTGGGCAGCGCCGACCGGTCCGCCGTGCTCGAACGCCTCACGGCCGCCTCCGACGCCCGGGTCGCCCGCTACCGCGAGTTGCAGGCCGTCGTGAACGGCCTCGGACCGCAGCCGACCTACGACGAGGAGTTCGCGTGGGTGGTCGCCGCACTTCAGTCGCGAGCGGGCGGTTAATCTGACCTGCGTCAACAAGACCGGCCAGGACGGCCAGGCGGCACAGCACGAGATGAGGGGCGGATCGGTGGCGGACATCGAGGAAGCACGCAAGCAGTTCGAGCAGATCGATACGGACGGCGACGGATTCATCACCGCCGCGGAGTTCAAGTCCGCTCTGGCCCGGTCCGGCGACTGGAACGTGACCGAGTCGGTCGCCGAGGTCGTCATCAAGACCCGCGACCTCGACGGCGACAAGAAGCTGAGCTTCGACGAGTTCTGGGGCTACCTGAACAGGTGACGCCGGCGCTCGGGCGCTGCGAGGCGTGGGGGCCAGGTCCGTCCGCGGACGGACCTGGCCCCCACGTCTGCGACCCGGGACCCGGAATAGCCCGCCCGTCCCGGAGGTTGACCCCGCTCACGAAGGTCTCGCGAAGAGGCCCAGGCGTCACCGATCCCCGGAAGGGCGAGGCGAGGACATGAAGATCGGCATCATCGGAGCCGGCAACATCGGCGGCAATCTGACCCGGCGGCTCACCGCGCTCGGGCACGACGTGTACGTCGCCAACTCCCGGGGCCCGCACACGCTCACGGCCCTGGCCGAGGAGACCGGCGCGACGCCCGTGACGGTCGAGGAGGCACCCCGGGGCGTCGAGATCGTCGTCGTCACCATCCCGCTGAAGGCGGTCCCGGACCTGCCGTCCGGCCTGTTCGACGGGGCGGCGGACGGCGTCGCGGTCATCGACACCGGCAACTACTACCCCCGGCAGCGGGACGGCAGGATCGCCGCGATCGAGGACGAGGGCCTCACCGAGAGCCGCTGGACGGAACGCCAGCTCGGCCACCCCGTGATCAAGGCCTTCAACGGCACATACGCCCAGGACATCCTGGACCGCCCGCTCCCGGCAGGCGACCCCGACCGCATCGCCCTCCCGGTGGCCGGCGACGACGAGGCGGCCAAGCGCAAGGTACGGGACCTGATCGACGAACTCGGCTTCGACACCGTCGACGCGGGCGGCATCGACGACTCCTGGCGCCAGCAGCCCGACACCCCTGTCTACGGCCTGCGCGGCGGCGTCGAGGCGGTCACGAAGGCCCTGGCGGAGGCGTCCCCGGAGCGCACACCGGACTTCCGCGGCTAGCCCGCGCTGACGTAGTCGGCTATCCACAGGGCGTCGCCCGCGTAGGACGTCGTGTCGTGGTTCAGCAAGAAGTTCCGGTTGCAGTAGAGCACCACCTGGTTGTTCGGCCGGAGGTCCTTCAGTTTCCGGAGGAACAGGTCCTTCTCCGCGTTGCTCGCGTACGTCCCGTCACTGGTCGTCTCCCAGCCGAGGGCGAGGATGTCGCCCGGCCGGTCCGGGGCCCACGCCGAACTCGACGCCGCCGCCGCGCGGGGACTGAGCGTCCACGCCGCGTCGTACGAGGCGCTGCTCGCCCTGCTCGCCGACGGGGAGCTGCCCGGTGAGACCGCCGAGCCGAGTCGCGGTGCGGCCATGGTGCTGCTGTCCAAGGACGGGCGCCCGGCGGGCGAGGTGGCCGTGGCCGTGCTCACCCGCCCGCGGGCCGGTCCTCGCCGAGGACCGGCCCGCGGGCGGACGCCGTCGTGGCGATCGTCGTCACCGAGGACCCGGCCGATCCGCCCGCGGCGGTCGCGGACGTCCGCGAGTCGGCCCGGTGACCGCCGGCCCCGCCACCGCGCGGGCCGTCAGCACTCGATGATGTTGACGGCCAGCCCGCCCCGCGCCGTCTCCTTGTACTTGACCGACATGTCCGCGCCGGTGTCCTTCATCGTCTTGATGACCTTGTCCAGGGACACCTTGTGGGAGCCGTCGCCGCGCATCGCCATGCGCGCGGCCGTGACGGCCTTCACCGCGGCCATGCCGTTGCGCTCGATGCACGGGATCTGGACGAGGCCGCCGACCGGGTCGCAGGTGAGGCCGAGGTTGTGCTCCATGCCGATCTCCGCGGCGTTCTCCACCTGTTCCGGCGAGCCGCCGAGCACCTCGGCCAGCGCACCGGCCGCCATCGAGCAGGCGGAGCCGACCTCGCCCTGGCAGCCGACCTCGGCGCCGGAGATGGAGGCGTTCTCCTTGAACAGCATGCCGATCGCGCCCGCGGCGAGCAGGAAGCGGACCACGCCCTCCTCGTCGGCGCCGGGCACGAAGTTGACGTAGTAGTGCAGGACCGCCGGGATGATGCCGGCCGCGCCGTTCGTCGGGGCGGTGACGACCCGGCCCCCGGCCGCGTTCTCCTCGTTGACCGCCATCGCGTAGAGCGTGATCCACTCCATGGCGAGGGCCTTCGGGTCGCCCTCGGAGCGCAGTTTCCGGGCGGTGTTGGCGGCCCGGCGGCGCACCTTGAGACCGCCCGGCAGGATGCCCTCGCGGGACATGCCGCGCGCCACGCACGCCTCCATGACCCGCCAGATCTCCAGCAGGCCTTCGCGGATCTCCTCCTCGGTGCGCCAGGCCCGCTCGTTCTCCAGCATCAGGGCGGAGATGGACAGGCCCGTCTCCCGGGCCATGCGCAGCAGCTCGTCGCCCGTGCGGAAGGGGTACTTCAGCACGGTGTCGTCGAGCTTGATGCGGTCCGCGCCGACCGCGTCCTCGTCGACGACGAAGCCGCCGCCGACCGAGTAGTACGTCTTCGTCAGCAGCTCCGCGCCCGACGCGTCGTACGCCCACAGGGTCATGCCGTTCGCGTGGTACGGCAGGGCCTTGCGGCGGTGCAGGACCATGTCGTCGTCGTAGGAGAACGCGATCTCGTGCTCGCCCAGCAGGTTCAGCCGGCCGTCGGTCCTGATCGTCCCCACCCGGTCGTCGGCCGTCTCCACGTCCACCGTGCGCGGCGAGTCGCCCTCCAGGCCGAGCAGCACCGCCTTGGGCGTGCCGTGGCCGTGGCCGGTGGCGCCGAGCGAGCCGTACAGCTCGGCGCGGACCTTCGCGGTCGGGGTGAGCAGTTCCTCGTTGCGCAGCCGCCGGGCGAACATCCGGGCCGCGCGCATCGGGCCGACCGTGTGGGAGCTGGACGGGCCGATGCCGATCGAGAACAGGTCGAAGACCGAGATGGCCACGGGAACTCCTGACTACGGGGGTGGTGCAGAGGGGGGTGGGCGCCGCGCCGCTTGTGGCCGCACGGCGCCCGAAAGGTTTCTTCGCTCTGTGTGCTGGTCAGGCGTTCAGACCCGGGTACAGCGGGTGCTTGTCGGTCAGGGCCTTCACCCGGGCCTTGAGCGCCTCGGCGTCGTAGGACGGCTTGAGAGCCCCGGCGATGACGTCCGCGACCTCCGCGAAGTCCTCGGCCTCGAAGCCCCGGGTCGCCAGGGCCGGCGTGCCGATCCGCAGACCCGACGTCACCATCGGCGGGCGCGGGTCGTTCGGGATGGCGTTCCGGTTGACCGTGATGCCCACCTCGTGGAGGCGGTCCTCGGCCTGCTGCCCGTCCAGCTCGGAGTGGCGCAGGTCGACCAGGACCAGGTGCACGTCCGTGCCGCCGGACAGGACGTCCACGCCCACGGCCCGGACGTCGTCCTTCACCAGACGCTCGGCCAGGATGCGGGCACCCTCCAGCGTACGGCGCTGGCGCTCCTTGAAGTCCTCCGAGGCCGCGACCTTGAAGGCGACCGCCTTGGCCGCGATCACATGCTCCAGCGGACCGCCCTGCTGACCGGGGAAGACAGCGGAGTTGATCTTCTTGGCCAGTTCGGCCGTGGAGAGGATCACACCACCGCGCGGGCCGCCCAGCGTCTTGTGCGTGGTCGTGGTCACCACATGCGCGTGCGGCACGGGGTTCGGGTGCAGCCCGGCCGCGACGAGCCCCGCGAAGTGGGCCATGTCGACCATCAGGTAGGCGCCGACCTCGTCCGCGATCCGGCGGAACGCGGCGAAGTCCAGCTGCCGCGGGTACGCCGACCAGCCGGCCACGATCAGCTTCGGCTTGGACTCCTTGGCCAGCCGCTCGACCTCGGCCATGTCGACCCGGCCGTCGTCGCCGACGTGGTAGGCGACGACGTCGTACAGCTTGCCGGAGAAGTTGATCTTCATGCCGTGGGTCAGGTGCCCGCCGTGCGCGAGGTTCAGACCCATGATGGTGTCGCCCGGCTTGAGCAGCGCGAACATCGCGGCGGCGTTGGCCTGGGCACCCGAGTGGGGCTGGACGTTGGCGTGCTCGGCGCCGAACAGCTCCTTGACGCGGTCGATCGCGATCTGCTCGACCACGTCGACGTGCTCGCAGCCGCCGTAGTAGCGGCGGCCGGGGTAGCCCTCGGCGTACTTGTTGGTGAGGACCGAGCCCTGCGCCTCCATGACCGCGACCGGCGCGAAGTTCTCCGAGGCGATCATCTCCAGCGTGGACTGCTGCCGGTGCAGCTCGGCGTCGACCGCGGCGGCCACGGCCGGGTCGAGCTCGTGCAGAGGTGTGTTCAAAACGGACATACGGCTACGCCTCCTCAGCCGGCGGAGAACGCGGTGTACTCGTCGGCGGAGAGCAGGTCGCCCGGCTCCTCCGAGACCCGCACCTTGAACAGCCAGCCGCCCTCGAAGGGGGCCGAGTTCACCAGCGACGGGTCGTTCACGACGTCCTCGTTGACCTCGGTGACCTCACCGGAGACGGGGGAGTAGAGGTCGGACACCGACTTGGTCGACTCCAGCTCGCCGCAGGTCTCGCCCGCGGAGACGGAGTCACCGACCTCGGGGAGCTGGACGAAGACCACGTCGCCGAGCGCGTTGGCCGCGTGCTCCGTGATGCCGACCGTCGCGACGCCGTCCTCGGCGGCCGACAGCCACTCGTGCTCCTTGCTGTAACGCAGCTGCTGGGGGTTGCTCATGGCCTGGATTCTCCTGTACGCACGGGAGTGCTGTTGACGGGGGGACTGCTGGTGAGCTGGAACGACGGACCACGGGGGCGCTTGCGAGGGCCCCCGGCCAGTGTCTACTTCTGCCGCTTGTAGAACGGCAGCGCCACGACCTCGTACGGCTCGTGACTGCCCCGGATGTCCACGGCCACGCCGGGCGTGCCGGGCGCGGCGTGCGCGGCGTCGACGTAGGCCATCGCGATCGGCTTGCCGAGCGTGGGGGAGGGGGCGCCGGAGGTGACCTCGCCGATCACCTCGCCGCCGGCGACGACCGCGTATCCGGCGCGCGGCACCCGGCGGCCCTCGGCGACGAGCCCGACCAGCACGCGAGGCGGGTTCCGCTCGGCGCGGGCGGCGGCCTCCCGCAGGGCCTCGCGGCCCACGAAGTCGCCCTCCTTCTCGAACTTCACCACCCGGCCGAGCCCGGCGTCGAAGGGCGTCAGGGAGGTGCTCAGCTCGTGCCCGTACAGCGGCATGCCCGCCTCCAGGCGCAGCGTGTCGCGGCAGGACAGCCCGCACGGGACCAGTCCGGCGCCCTCGCCCGCCTTGGTCAGGGCCTGCCACAGCTCGACCGCGTGCTCCGGCTTCACGAACAGCTCGAAACCGTCCTCGCCGGTGTAACCGGTGCGGGCGATCAGGGCCGGGACGCCCGCGACCGTGCCGGGCAGACCGGCGTAGTACTTCAGGCCGTCGAGGTCGGCGTCGGTGAGGGACTTCAGGATCCCGGGGGACTCCGGGCCCTGTACGGCGATCAGCGCGTAGGCGTCCCGGTCGTCGCGCACCTCGGCGTCGAAGCCCGCGGAACGTTCCGCCAGGGCGTCCAGCACCACCTGGGCGTTGGAGGCGTTGGCGACGACCATGTACTCGGTCTCCGCGAGCCGGTAGACGATCAGGTCGTCGAGGATGCCGCCGTCGGCCCGGCAGATCATGGTGTAGCGGGCGCGGCCGGGCTTGACGCCGGCGATGTTGCCCGCCAGGGCGTAGTCGAGGAGGGCGGCGGCCTGCGGACCGGTGACGGTGATCTCCCCCATGTGGGAGAGGTCGAAGAGCCCGGCCTTCGTGCGCACGGCGTTGTGCTCGTCGCGCTCGGAGCCGTAGCGCAGGGGCATGTCCCAGCCGGCGAAGTCGGTCATCGTCGCGCCGAGCGAACGATGCAGGGCATCGAGCGCGGTATGGCGGAGTTCTCCTGAACTGCTCACGGTCGGTCGTCTCCCAAGGCAATGACGGGCGAGGTCGTTCCTCCCCATCTGTCATCGGAACCTGAGAGGTTCGCCATGACCACACAGGACATGGCTTGCACCTTGGGTGGGACCACCGAGGTGGCGGCCCGCTTTTCAGATGTGCCTCGCCCGCGCGGTAACGGGGCCTGAGAGATTCAAGGGAGGGACTTGCTCCTTCGGCGCCCCAGCGTCAGACGGTGCTGGGAACTCTCCCGCGCGGATTCAAACGGCCGGTATGCAGTTGGCGCGCACATCATTGCACGCATCGTCGCGGCGTGGCAGGGGACCACCCTGTAGCAGGCCTGTTGCAGGAAGAGGACTAAAACCAGAGAGATCGGGCATTACCTTCTCTTTACACTCAGCGGGGATGGGACTCCATACCTGGCCCCAGGGGAGGACATCACGGTGAACAGGACCACCGCGTACGCCACGACATCGGGCGTCGCGCTGCCCGAGCAGCCGGCCGTTCCGGCACGGGCGGTCTGCGGCCCGCTGCCGGTGCCGGTCGTCCGCGATCTGCGCGAGCGCGCCGGCCGCAGCCCGCACGCACTGCTCTTCGGCCCCCGCGACCTCGTCGTGGTCACGGGCCTGCCCGGCAGCGGCAAGTCCACGCTGATGCGGCGCACCGTGCCCGGCCGGCGCATCGACTCCCAGGACACCCGCGACCGCTGGGACAGCCGCATGCCGCGCTTCCTGCCGTACGCGGTCTACCGCCCGCTCGTCCGCCTCGCGCACTACGCCGGGCTGCGCCGCGCCCTGCGCACCGGCGAGGGCGTCGTCGTGCACGACTGCGGCACCCAGGCCTGGGTCCGCCGCTGGCTGGCCCGCGAGGCCCGCCGCCGGGGCGGCACCCTGCATCTGCTCATGCTCGACGTCACCGCCGAGGAGGCCCTGGCCGGCCAGCGTGACCGCGGCCGCGGCGTCTCGCGGTACGCGTTCCTGCGCCACCGCGCGGCGACCACCCGCCTGCTGCGCGCCGTGGAGCGGGGCGAACTGCCCGCGGGCTGCGGCTCGGCGATCCTCGTCGACCGCGACGCGGCGGACACCCTGCGCCGGATCGGGTTCACGGGCTGACCGCGGGCGGCCGGCGAACCGCTAGCCTTTTGAGCCACAGCAGTGGTTCCAGGCAGGCGGTAGGCAGATGGACTTCCCGGCGGACTTCTCCGCGGACTTCCCGGCGCACACGCAGACCCACCCGCACGGCGGATGGCCCGGCAACGAACTGGAGGAGGTGCTCTCGGCCTCCCTCGGCGCCGGGCCGTCGGCCGGCGGGCGGATCGTCGAGGTGCTCGGCCGGAGTTTCGTCTGGGTCCCCCTGCCGAGCGGCGGCGGCCCGCAGAGCGGCCCCCTCGACCTGCCCGGCATAGAGATCGAGGGTCAGGCATACGTACCGGTGTTCAGCTCCGAGGAGCAGTTCCGCCAGGTCGTCGGCTCCCACATGTCGTACACCATCGCGCCGGCCGTGGAGTTCGCCCGCGGCCTGCCCCCGCACGCCGGGATAGCCGTCAACCCGGGCGGTGTGGTCGGCATACCGCTTCCGCCGCCCGCCGTGGCCGAGCTCTGCCGGGCCGGCCGGACACCCTTGGACGGCCCCGCGAGCGGCGGCCGGGTCCGCCTCTTCGAGCCGGACTGGCAGGACGACCCGGTGGACTTCCTCGCCGCCGCCTCCGCCGAGTTCGAGGCGGTCGGCGTGGTCGTCACCGCCCGCCGCTGCCTCGCCGCGATCGAGACCGCCGATCCGGTGATGTTCGTGGGCGTCGAACTCTCCCAGTGGGAAGGCGATCTGCGGGCCCTCCCCCTGGAGGCCCTGTCCCGGGCCGTGACCACGTCCCCGGCCCCGTGGCCGGTCAACCTGGTCCTCCTGGACGTGGCGGAGGACCCGGTGGGCACGTGGATGAAGGACCGGGTCCGGCCCTTCTACCAGCGGTAGATCAGCAGACCCGGGGCGCGGGAAGTGACATCATGCGGCTCCGCCGCGTGGGCGCGACGCGTCCCGGACGGACCCGCACCCGCCGGACGAGGACAAGTCGCGAGTCGGTGGGCGGGCTTAAGCTAGGTCACGGTCGAGGCGTTGTACGAAGGGGCGGTAAAGGTGAGCGCGAGCGGCACGGCCGCGGCCGGACAGGTCGAGCACATGCTGCGCCAGGTCACGCCCGGGCGTTACGACGCCTACGAGGCACTCCTGCGCGCGCTCGCGACCCCGCACTCCGGCCAGATCTGGATGCTCCTCTGGCACGGCCAGGCGGGCTCCCCCGATGCCCAGTACGGGAACATGGAGGTCGACGGCTACGGCTACGCGCCCTGCGTGACCTCCGCCCAGGAACTCTCGGCCAGCGGCTGGAACCGCTCGTACGAGGTGGTCGACGGAGTCGACGTGGCCCGCGCCCTCTACCCCGACCACTACGGCCTCTGGCTCAACCCGCACGCCCCCGGCGGCGGCGTCGGCATCCCCTGGCTCGACCTGCGCCGGATCGCCACGGGCCTGGACCGCCAGCCCGCCGGTCCGCTGCGGCTGTCCGAACCGGCCATCGAGATCCCGCAGTTCTACGCCCTGCTCGCGCAGAACGCCCATCGCACCCCGGCCGTCCGGTCGCTGCGCCGGGCCTGGGTGCAGCCCGCGCTCGGGGCGCCGTATCTCGCCATCGGACTGGACGTGTACGACACTTCGCCCCCGGCCGTGGATTCCGTGCGCGCGATGATGCAGCAGTCCCTCGGTGCCGTACCGGACGGGCTGCCCGTCTCGACCGTCGCGATGTCCGACGAGCACGACCCGGTCGCCATGTGGCTGCGCGCGAACGCCCGTCCCTTCTACGACCGCGAGGCTCACGCCACCGCCCCTGTCCAGGCCCAGGCACCGGCCTCGGACTACGGCTTTCCCCCGGCCCAGGGCAGGTACTGAGCCCACCCCCGCGGCCCGGCCCGCAAGTCCCTGTCTCCCCGCTCCCGAACGCGACGAACTCTCAGCTCTTCGCGCGTAGATAAGGGTGAAACGTAGGGGTCTGCCCTAATATGCCCCTGTCTCAGCGTGTCCGACCCCCGTTACCCGTTGTCCGGATAACGGAACCCCGCAGACAGCATCACGTTTACGCATCCTTTCACCGCCAAGTCTGGCAACAGATCGCCAAAGCGTTGAAGACTCCCCGCAAGACACGGGCCGGGTCGGTCCTGTGTACGAGACAAACAAAACCGCTACAGCGGCAGCCAGGGGCTCGGCGATCGCCGGCCCGAGAGGGGTCAATCGCACCGTGACCGCACCGATCGAGACCACCGGGGCGGAAGCCGGAGCACAGCCCGAGGCCGTGCTCTCCGGGGTCAAGAAGAGCCAGATCGAAGGGCGTTCGCTCAGCCAGATCGCCTGGATGCGCTTCAAGCGGGACAAGGTGGCGATGGCGGGAGGCGTCATCGTCATCCTGCTCGTGCTGATGGCGGTGTTCTCCAAGCCGATCCAGTGGATCTTCAACCTCGATCCCAACAAGTTCAACCAGGACCTCATCGACCCCGCGCTGCTCGCCCCCAAGGGCGGCTGGGGAGGCATGAGTTGGGACCACCCCCTCGGCGTGGACCCGCAGTACGGCCGGGACATGCTCGCCCGCATCATCGACGGCTCGTGGGTCTCCCTGCTGGTCGCGGGCGGCGCCACGCTGCTGTCCGTGTGCATCGGCACCGTGCTCGGCGTCATCGCCGGCTACTACGGCGGCTGGATCGACGGCGTCATCAGCAGGATGATGGACACCTTCCTGGCGTTCCCGCTGCTGCTGTTCGCCATCTCGATCTCGGCCTCGGTGCAGGACGGCTTCTTCGGCCTCGACGGACTGCCGCTGCGTATCTGCGTGCTGATCTTCGTGATCGGCTTCTTCAGCTGGCCGTACATCGGCCGCATCGTGCGCGCCCAGACGATGACCCTGCGCAAGCGGGAGTTCATCGAGGCCGCCACGAGCCTCGGGGCACGCGGCCCGTACGTCCTGTTCCGGGAGTTGCTCCCGAACCTCGTCGCGCCGATCCTCGTCTACTCGACGCTGATCATCCCGACGAACATCCTGTTCGAGGCCGCGCTGAGCTTCCTCGGTGTCGGTATCGCTCCGCCGCAGGCCTCCTGGGGCGGCATGCTCAGCAACGCTGTGGACCTCTACACGGCTGATCCGCAGTACATGTTCGTGCCCGGACTGGCGATCTTCATCACCGTCCTGGCCTTCAACCTGCTGGGTGACGGGCTGCGTGACGCCCTCGACCCTCGCAGCAAGTGATCCATCGAAAGAGGGGGCTTCCTCAGGTGAAGACGAGAAGGGTGACCGCCGGCGTTGCGTCGGTCCTGGCACTGTCGCTGGGCGCTGCCGCATGTGGCGGCGGAGGTGACGACAACGACGGGAACGGAGGCAACGGCAAGAAGGACGCCGCGCTGACCTCGATCGTCAACCCGTCGAGCAAGAAGGGCGGGACGGTCGCGTACGAGCACTCGGACGTGCCCGACTCCCTCGACCCGGGCAACACGTACTACGGGTGGGTGCAGAACTTCTCCCGCCTCTACGGCAGGACGCTCACCACGTTCAAACCGGCGGCGGGCAAGGAAGGACTGGAGGTCGTCCCGGACCTCGCCGAGTCCCTCGGCAAGTCCAGCCCGGACGCCAAGACCTGGACGTACAAGCTGCGCGCCGGCGTGAAGTTCCAGGACGGCACCCCGGTGACGTCCAAGGACGTGAAGTACGCCATCGAGCGCTCCAACTTCTCGCCGGAGGCCCTGTCCAACGGCCCGACGTACTTCAAGTCGTACCTGGAGGGCGGCGACAAGTACCAGGGTCCCTACAAGGACAAGTCCGCCGAGGGCATCAAGTCGATCGAGACGCCGGACGACCGGACGATCGTCTTCAAGCTGAAGCAGCCGTTCGCCGACTTCGACTACCTGGCGACGTTCTCGCAGACGGCGCCGGTGCCGAAGGCGAAGGACACCGGTGCGAAGTACGTGCAGAGCATCGTGTCCTCCGGCCCGTACCAGTTCCAGTCCTACGAGGAGGGCCGCGGCGCCACCCTGGTGCGCAACCCGCAGTGGGACGCGAAGACGGACCCGGTCCGCAAGGCTCTGCCGGACAAGGTCACGATCAAGTTCAAGGTCAACCCGGTCACGGTCGACAACAACCTGCTCTCCGACAAGACCACGGCTGACGCGGGCGGCACGGGTGTGCAGCCGCAGACCCAGCCGAAGGTGCTGCGCGGCAAGTACGCCAACCAGACGGACAGCTCCTACGCGGGCGCCACGCAGTACATCGCGCTCAACGTGAAGGTCAAGCCGTTCGACAACGAGCACTGCCGCAAGGCCGTCCAGTGGGGTCTCGACAAGCAGTCCGTGCTGAACGCGGTGGGCGGTTCGCCGAAGGGCGACGTGGCGACCACGCTGCTGCCGCCGTCGGTCAACGGCTACACCAAGTTCGACACCTACGCGACCGGCGGTCACAAGGGTGACGTGGCCAAGGCCAAGGAAGAGCTGAAGGCGTGCGGCAAGCCGAACGGCTTCAGCACGATTCTGACGGCCCGTTCCGACCGGCCCGCCGAGATCGCTGCCGCGACGGCCACCCAGGAGTCGCTGAAGAAGATCGGCATCAACATCGAGATCAAGCAGTTCCCCTCCGGCAAGTACTTCTCCAACTTCGCCGGTGTTCCGAGCTACGTCCACCAGAACAAGCTCGGCATGCTCTCGATGGCTTGGGGCGCCGACTGGCCGACCGGCTACGGCTTCCTCGACCAGATCGTCAACGGCGCGGCCATCAAGCCCTCGGGCGGCAACAACCTGATGGAGCTGGACGACCCGAAGATCAACAAGGCTCTGAGGGACGCGATCGCCAACACCGACGACGCGGCCCGCACCAAGGCCTGGGGTGACATCGACAAGATGGTCCTCGACAACGCCTCGGTCGTCCCGCTCTTCTACCGCAAGAACCTGCTGGTCCGGCCGGCGTCCGCGAACAACGTCACGGTCACGCAGGCCTACCTCGGCATGTACGACTACCTGCTCATGAGTTCCTCGAAGTAACTCAGCAGGCCGGATCCTTTCGAAAGGCAGGTGAAGGCACCGGGTGGCCGCGGCGGACGACCCCGCCGCGGCCACCCGGGGCCGTACAGCTGTGGCTGCGTACATCCTCCGACGCGTCATGGGCGCGGTGCTGTTGCTGCTGGTGGTCAGCGCAGTCACCTTCGCCATCTTCTTCCTGGTACCCCGTCTCGGGGGCCAGACGGCCGACCAGTTGGCCACCCAGTACGTCGGCAAGGACGCGAACCCCGAGTCCGTCGCCGCGATCAAGAAGAACCTGGGACTGGATCAGCCCCTCTACGAGCAGTTCTGGAACTTCGTCAAGGGCCTCGTGGCGGGCGCCGACTACCGGTTCGGTCCCGACGCGACGCACTGCAGCGCACCCTGCTTCGGGTACTCCTTCAAGAGCCACATCGAGGTGTGGCCGCAGTTGGAGCAGCGGATCCCGGTCTCCTTCTCGCTGGCCATCGGCGCGGCGGTGATCTGGGTGATCAGCGGCGTGACGATCGGTGTCGTCTCGGCACTGCGCAAGGGCAAGCCCGTCGACCGCATCTCCATGTTCATCGCGCTCGCCGGCGTCTCGCTCCCGATCTTCTTCACCGGCCAGGTGCTGAACGCGCTCTTCGTCTACGAGATCCCCATCTGGGACAGCATCGACTACGTCCCGTTCACCGAGAACCCGGCCGACTGGGCATGGCATCTGCTCCTGCCCTGGATCAGCCTCGCCTTCCTGTTCTCCGCGCTGTACGCCCGGCTCACCCGGGCGGGCATGCTGGAGACGATGAGCGAGGACTACATCAGAACGGCCAGGGCCAAGGGGCTGAAGGAGACCACGGTCGTGACCAAGCACGGCCTGCGCTCCGCGCTCACTCCGATCGTCACCATCTTCGGCATGGACTTCGGCACCCTCGTCGGCACCGCGGTGCTCACCGAGACGGTGTTCTCCCTCCAGGGCATCGGCGCGTACTCGGTCCAGGCCATCAAGGACAACGACCTGCCCATCGTGATGGGCGTGACCCTGGTCGCCGCGTTCTTCATCGTCTTCTGCAATCTCGTCGTCGACCTGGTGTACGCAGCCATCGACCCCCGGGTGAGGTACTCGTGAGTAAGCTCGACAAAGCCGCGCTCGGCGAACCGGACACCGTCGTCCCCTCCGTGGACGACGACGTGTTCCTTTCCGTCCGCGATCTGCGCATCCACTTCAACACGGACGACGGCCTGGTCAAGTCGGTGGACGGAGTCAGCTTCGACGTGCGCAAGGGCAAGACCCTGGGCATCGTGGGCGAGTCCGGCTCCGGCAAGTCCGTCACCTCGCTCGGCGTGATGGGCCTGCACCGCTCGGCCAACGCCAAGGTCTCCGGCGAGGTGTGGCTGGACGGCCAGGAGCTGATCGGCGCCGACCCGGACGCCGTACGGCGGCTGCGCGGCCGGAAGATGGCGATGATCTTCCAGGACCCGCTGTCGGCGATGCACCCGTACTACACGGTCGGGCAGCAGATCGTGGAGGCGTACCGCGTCCACCACGACGTCAGCAAGAAGGCCGCCAAGCAGCGGGCGGTCGAGATGCTCGACCGGGTCGGCATCCCCGAGCCCGCCAAGCGGGTGGACGGCTACCCGCACGAGTTCTCCGGCGGTATGCGCCAGCGCGCCATGATCGCCATGGCGCTCGTGAACAACCCCGAGCTGCTCATCGCCGACGAGCCGACCACCGCCCTGGATGTCACCGTGCAGGCTCAGATCCTGGACCTGATCCACGATCTGCAGAAGGAGTTCGGCTCCGCGGTCATCATGATCACCCACGACCTGGGCGTGGTCGCCGAGATGGCCGACGACCTGCTGGTGATGTACGGCGGCCGGTGTGTGGAGCGGGGGCCCGCCGAGGCCGTGTTCTCCGAACCCCGGCACCCCTACACCTGGGGTCTGCTCGGCTCGATGCCGCGCCTGGACCGCGAGGAGACCGACCGGCTCATCCCGATCAAGGGCGCGCCGCCCTCCCTCATCAACCTCCCGTCCGGCTGCGCCTTCCATCCGCGCTGCCCGTACGCGGACATCCCGAAGGACAACGTCACCCGCACGGTCCGCCCCGAGCTGACCGAGGTCGGCGGCTCGCACTGGGCCGCCTGCCACATGGGCCAGGAGCAGCGGGAGCGTATCTGGACCGAAGAGATTGCGCCGAAGCTGTGAGCGACGAAAAAGCGGTGAGCAAAGCGGACACGAGCGGGAGCCCCCTCACCCAGGACACCGCCGCCGACGGCGAGATCCTGCTGAAGGTGACCGGCCTGCAGAAGCACTTCCCGATCCGCAAGGGCCTGCTCCAGCGGCAGACCGGCGCCGTGCGCGCCGTCGACGGCATCGACTTCGAGGTCCGCAAGGGCGAAACCCTCGGCGTCGTCGGTGAGTCGGGCTGCGGCAAGTCCACCATGGGCCGGCTGATCACACGGCTGCTCGAACCGACCGGCGGCACCGTCGAGTTCCAGGGCAAGGACATCACGCACCTGAAGACCGGCGAGCTGCGTCCGATGCGCCGCGACGTGCAGATGATCTTCCAGGACCCGTACTCCTCGCTGAACCCCCGGCACACGATCGGCACGATCGTCGGCGCCCCCTTCCGGCTCCAGGGCGTCCAGCCCGAGGGCGGGGTGAAGAAGGAGGTCCAGCGGCTGCTGTCGGTGGTCGGCCTCAACCCCGAGCACTACAACCGCTATCCGCACGAGTTCTCCGGCGGCCAGCGCCAGCGCATCGGCATCGCCCGGGCGCTCGCCCTCAACCCCAGGCTGGTCGTGGCGGACGAGCCGGTCTCCGCGCTGGACGTGTCGATCCAGGCGCAGGTGGTGAACCTGCTGGACGACCTCCAGGAGGAGCTCGGGCTGACGTACGTGATCATCGCGCACGACCTGTCGGTCGTCCGGCACGTCTCGGACCGGATCGCGGTGATGTACCTCGGCAAGATCGTCGAGCTGGCCGACCGCGACAAGCTGTACAAGTCGCCGATGCACCCGTACTCCAAGGCCCTGCTGTCGGCCGTGCCGATACCGGATCCGAAGCGCCGGGGCGTCAAGAGCGAGCGCATCCTGCTCAAGGGCGACGTGCCCTCGCCGATCGCCCCGCCGAGCGGCTGCCGCTTCCACACCCGGTGCTGGAAGGCGACGGAGATCTGCAAGACGACCGAGCCGCCGCTGGTGGAGCTGCGGGCCGGGCAGCGCGTCGCCTGCCACCACCCGGAGAACTTCGAGGACCAGCAGCCGCAGGACACCAAGCTGCTGTCCTCCGCCAAGGAGGTCCTGGTGGAGAACAACACCGCCGCCGTGGAGAAGTGATCCCATAGAGCCCTCGGCCCCGCCCCCACCCCCGCGCCTCGGGGCGGGGGCGCACCCGTGGGTAAAAATGTTCGGGTGCTCCAGCAACTCTTCAGTCCGTCCGTCCAGCACACGCTCGACCTGATCGGCATCTTCGTCTTCGCGATCTCCGGCGCCCTGCTGGCCGTGCGCAAGAACTTCGACGTGTTCGGCATCGCCGTGCTCGCCGAGGTCACCGCGCTGGGCGGCGGGCTCTTCCGTGACCTGGTCATCGGGGCCGTGCCGCCCGCCGCCTTCACGGACCTGGGATACTTCCTCACCCCGCTGCTCGCCACCCTGCTCGTCTTCTTCCTGCACCCGCAGGTGGAGCGCATCCAGGTCGCCGTGAACGTCTTCGACGCGGCCGGCCTCGGCCTGTTCTGCGTCGCCGGCACGATCAAGGCGTACGAGTACGGGCTCGGCCTGACCGCCTCCGCCGGCCTGGGCCTCACCACCGCGGTGGGCGGCGGTGTGCTGCGGGACGTCCTCGCCAACGAGGTGCCCTCCCTGCTGCGCTGGGACCGCGACCTCTACGCGGTCCCGGCGATCGTCGGCGCCGCCCTGGTCGCCCTGTGCATCCGCTACGACGCCCTGAACCCGTTCACCAGCGCCCTCGCGGTGATCACCGCGTTCGTACTGCGCCTGCTCGCGATGCGGTTCCACTGGCGAGCTCCGCGGGCCTGGCACCGGCGTTCGACGGTGAGCGAGGAGGAGCAGCCCGTCCTGCCGTGACGTGGCCGCGGCCGGTCACCTCCGTCAGCCAGCGGAACGCCGGGACCACCTGCGGCCGCCACAGCGCCATGGTGTGACCGCCCGCGCTCCTCGGGATGTACACCACGTGCACGGTCGTCGGCGCCTTCGCGGCCTGTTCCAGGGCGACGGCCGCCTCGTAGCCGTCGTGCGGCTGGCCGGAGAGGTAGAGCGAGACGCGCGGCGGGACGGGCGCCTTGCGCAGCAGCAGGTAGGGGTTGTTCTCGGCCCGCAGGGCGGGGGTCTGCGCGGCGAGCGAGTCGCGTTCGCCGATCGGGTCGTTGTAGCCGGACAGGCTGACGGCCGCCCCGTAGCGGTCGGGGTGGGCGATGGCGAGCTTGGCCGCGCAGTGCGCCCCGGCCGAGTAGCCGGCCACCGCCCAGCCCCGCGGGGCGGACTCGGCGCGGAAGTTGTCCATGACCATCATCGGCACGTCGACGCTCAGCCAGGTGTCGGCGTTGACCGTGCCCGGGATGTTGGCGCAGCCGGTGTCCACCCCGGCCAGCAGATTGGTGCGCGGCGCGACCAGGATGAACGGGGCGATCTGCCCGTCCCGCATCAGCGGCTCCACCTGCTCGTGCGCGTGCAGCGAGCCGAACCAGGCCTTCGCCGAGCCGGGGTAGCCGGGCAGCAGCTCCACGACCGGGAACCTGTGGTGCCGGTAGGCCGGTTCGCCGTACTGCGGCGGGAGCCAGACGTAGACCTCGGCGTTCACGCCCGACACCCGGCCCTTGAGCTGGGTGACGCGCACCCCGCCGGCCGCGCGCATGCCGGGTCCGGTGTCCGGCCGGAAGGTCTGGCGTACCTTGGGCAGCCGCTTCAGCGCGATGCCCCCGGTGCCGTCGGCTCCCAGGTCGGCCGCCTGCTGCACGTGGTCGCCGGTGCCGAGCAGGTCGGCCCAGTTGTCGTAGAGGTTGTTGGCGTTGTTGACCAGCGTGAAGACCAGCGCCACGGCAGTCCCCTGGGCGAACAGCAGCATCAGCGTGCGCGTCACGGTGCGCAGGGCGCGCGGGCCGCGGACGCGCGACCACAGGGCGAGCGGCAGCGCGAGCGCGACGACCGACAGCGCGATCAGCGTGTAGAGGAACGGAGTCCCGGTGAGGCTCATGTCTCCTCAGAGGGACGGACGGCCCTTCGGGTTTACGGACGAGTGCGGACACTTACCGAGAAATTGCCGACGCCTCACCCAAGCCTGAACCGACCAAAGCTACCGCTTAGTAGTTAGTTCTTGTACTGTTCAGCCATGCCTGAAGCAGCCTCCGCACCGGCCGTCCGGGCCACGATCGGCGACAGCGAGTTCGACCGCGACACCGCCCTCACCCGGCGCGCGCCCGGCGTCTACGACATCGACCTCTCCGCCGGCTGGACGATCATCAGCGCCGTCAACGGCGGCTATCTGCTGGCCGTTCTGGGCCGCGCGCTGGTGGACACCCTGCCGCACGGCGACCCCTTCACCATCTCGGCGCACTACCTGACCGCCTCGCGGCCCGGCCCGGCGGTCGTCCGAACCGACGTCGTCCGCACCGGCCGGACCCTGTCGACGGGCCAGGCCTCCCTCTTCCAGTACGACGACGAGGGCCGCGAGGTGGAACGCATCCGCGTCCTCGCCTCCTACGGCGACCTGGACGCCCTGCCCGACGACGTCCGTACGACGGCCCGGCCGCCCGCGATCCCGCCGCTGGAGCACTGCTTCGGCCCGGAGGACGGCCCGGCCCCGGTGCCCGGCAGCTCGGCCCTCGCCGACCGGCTGATGCTCAAGCTGGACCCGTCGACCCTGGGCTGGGCCCTCGGCAAGCCGTCCGGCAAGGGCGAGATGCGGGCCTGGTTCGGGTTCGCGGACGGCCGTGACCACGACCCGCTCTCCGTGCTGCTGGCGGTGGATGCCCTGCCGCCCACCGCCTTCGAGCTCGGGCTGAAGGGCTGGGTGCCCACCGTCGAGCTGACCGTGCACGTCCGCTGCCGCCCGGCGCCGGGCCCGCTGCGGGTGTCGATCACCACGCGCAATCTCGCCGGCGGCTTCCTGGAGGAGGACGCCGAGGTGTGGGACAGCGCCGGCCGGCTGGTGGCGCAGTCCCGTCAGCTCGCGCGGGTCAGGCTCGGCTGAGCGTCTCGCGCCCCAGCGTCACATGCCGGGTCGGCGAGGTGACTTGAGGCACGCTTTGCCCTGCTCACAGGGCGGTCACAGGGCGGTCCCAAGGAAGCCCTGAGCGGCGTTGGTTGAGTGCCTGCCTCAGGACTTTCCCATCTTCCCTGGAGTTGGCTCTCATGAAGCGTGTGCGTCTCGTTCCTGCCGTGGCCCTGCTGGCGCTCGCACCCCTGGCCCTGGTGGGCTGCGGCTCCAGCGACTCCTCGACGTCTTCGGGCAACGGGGGTTCCGGGCAGAGCCAGGCCTGCCGGGCGCCGTCGGGGGCGCCGAGCGGTGCGCCCTCGGGGGCTCCGTCCGAGGCGCCGTCGGATAGCACGTCCCGCGGTGCCAAGCCGACCGGGACGCCGTCCGGGGTGCCTTCGGGAATGCCCAGCGGGTCGCCGGGCGGCGGGCAGGGCGGTCCTGGGGGCGGCCAGGGCGGCGGCTGCGGGGGACCGGGCGGCGGGGGCCAGGCCGCCGGCGGGCAGGGGCAGCAGGCCAAGTAGGCGTACGCGGACGGGCCCGGCCCGTCCGGGACACGGCAGGGGCGGCGCGCTCGACGAACGGGCGCGGCCGCCCCTGCTGTCGCTCCCGGCGTGCGGTCAGTCCAGCCAGTGATGGCGGCCCAGGCCGATCAGCCGCATCTGGCGGGTCGCCACCCGCGTGGCGTGCCGGGTCCGCTCCTCGCGCTCCTGCTCCGGCCCCTCCAGCGCCTCCAGGAAGAGCGACGCGGTGATCAGCATCTGGTCGACGTAGAGGTGCGCGAGCATCAGCAGGTCGTCCTCGGTCCAGCCCGCGGACACCGGGTCCTTGGCCAGTTCGTCCCTGACCTCCTGGGTGAACCGGGCCAGTTGTTCCCGTATGGCCTCCCGTACCGGCTGGACTCCGCCATGTCGTTCACGGGCGATGAATCGGACATGTGCGGGGTACCCGTCGACATGACGGGCGATCAACTCGATGGCGCGCGCGATGCGTTCCTCCTGGTCACCCGTTCCGGACACCGTCGTCCGGATCATCGGGTGCAGGCTGCCCAGCGCCTCCTCGACCAGGGCCACGCCCAGATCCGCCGTGGAGCGGAAGTGGCGGTAGAAGGCCGTCGGGGCGACACCGACGGCGCGGGTGACCGCGCGCAGTCCCAGGCTGCTCAGACTCTGCTCCTCCAGCAGCCCGAGGGCCGCGTCCAGGAGTGCCTGCCGGGTCTTCTGCTTCTGGGCCTGCCGGATGCCGAGCGTGTGACTCATACCATGCAGTTAACAACTGTTCTCTGGAATTGAAAAGTCGTGGGACGCGCTAGACTGAGAAGTCAGTGAACAAGTGTAACTACAACCGTTCACCGAAACTCTGGGGGTTGTTTCCCGTGCTGTTCATCGTCGCCGCGCTCCTGCTGCTGGGTGTCGTCCTGGGCACCGTGGCCCACGCGCCGCTCACCTTCTCCGTCGCCGCGGGCGTGGTCATCGCCGTCTGGCTCGGCATCTTCGCGCTCCGCGAGCGTCACGGCCGCCGGCGCCACACGCAGGCCCACTGACCCCGAGCACGCTCACCGAGCACCACACCACCGATCCGACACCGGGAGTCGATCACCATGCAGCTCACCGCACCGGCCAGCCGCCGCACCGGTATCCGCGACACCGACGGCATGGCCGTCGCGTCCTTCGTCCTGGGCCTGCTGGGCCTGCTGGTCCTGAACGTCTTCCTCGGCCCGATCGCCATCGTGCTGGCGAGCATCGCCCTGTGGCGCGGCACCCAGCGCCGTGGCCGCGCGTTCCTGGGTCTGGGCCTCGGCATCGCCGACCTGGTGGTCCTGGCGGCGTTCATGCAGGCCGACAGCACGATCTCCTGGAGCTTCTGAGCCGTCGCCGGACAGCCTTTCGCCGACACGGCGCAGCCGGCCCGGGGGCGACGGGCCGCAGCCGCGCGGTAAAGCGGTTCGCTTCTCCTCAGTTCGGCCAGCCTTGATCTGAGGGCGGCCGGAGGGGAGCCGTAG
Organism: Streptomyces caelestis; assembly: GCF_014205255.1. Classification (GTDB taxonomy): domain Bacteria; phylum Actinomycetota; class Actinomycetes; order Streptomycetales; family Streptomycetaceae; genus Streptomyces; species Streptomyces caelestis. Next base: position 6,063,635 of record NZ_JACHNE010000001.1, read on the forward strand.
AATCGGGCTCACCATGGCTTACCTCGACCACGCCGCGACCACCCCGATGCTCCCGGAGGCGGCAGAGGCGCTCACCGCCCACCTGGGTGCCACCGGCAACGCCTCCTCCCTCCACGCATCCGGCCGGCAGGCCCGCCGCACCGTCGAGGAGGCCCGCGAGACCCTCGCCGAAGCCCTCGGCGCCCGTCCCAGCGAGGTCGTCTTCACCTCGGGCGGTACGGAGGCCGACAACCTCGCCGTCAAGGGCCTTTACTGGTCACGCCGTGACGCCGACCCGGCCCGCACGCGCGTCCTCGCCAGCCCCGTCGAGCACCACGCGGTCCTCGACGCCGTGCACTGGCTCGGCGAACACGAGGGCGCCACCATCGAGTACCTGCCCGTCGACGCCCACGGACGCGTCCACCCGGACGCCCTGCGCGAGGCGATCGCCCGCGACCCCGACGACGTGGCCCTCGCCACCGTCATGTGGGCGAACAACGAGATCGGCACGATTCTGCCGATCCGCGAACTCGCCGACGTGGCCGCCGAGTTCGGTGTCCCGCTGCACTCGGACGCCGTCCAGGCCTTCGGCCAGATCCCCGTGGACTTCGCCGCCTCCGGCCTCGCCGCGATGACGGTGTCGGGCCACAAGATCGGCGGCCCGTACGGCATCGGCGCGCTCATCCTCGGCCGCGAGCACGCCCCCGTGCCCGTCCTGCACGGCGGCGGCCAGGAACGCCACGTCCGCTCCGGCACACTCGACGTGCCCGCCATCGCCTCCTTCGCGGTCGCCGGCCGGCTGGCCGCCGAGCAGCGCGAGTGGTTCGCCCGCGAGATCGGAGCCCTGCGCGACGCCCTCGTCACCGCCGTCCGTACGGCGGTGCCGGACGCGATCCTCGGCGGCGACCCGGACCCGGAGGGACGCCTCCCGGCCAACGCGCACTTCACCTTCCCCGGCTGCGAGGGCGACTCCCTGCTGCTCCTCCTCGACGCCCAGGGCATCGAGTGCTCCACCGGCTCCGCCTGCACCGCCGGCGTCGCACAGCCCAGCCACGTCCTCCTCGCCACCGGCACCGCCCCGGACCTGGCCCGCGGCACCCTCCGTTTCTCCCTCGGCCACACCTCGACGGAGGCCGATGTCGAGGCCCTGGCGAAGGCCATCGGCCCGGCCGTTGAGCGGGCGCGGGCGGCGGGGCTGACGTAGGGACCGGCGCGATCCCGGGGGCGTGCGGCGCTCGGCGCGGACCGGGGACGTGCGGCGCTCGGCGCCGGCCCTTGCCCGGGGCCGGGCCCGGGCGGACGTTCCGGACGTGAACGTCGTCACGCAGGTCTTCGTCCCGCTCGCCGCCTGATCCACTCGGACTCGGACTCGTCGCCGGCGCCGTGGCCCCGCACACCGGGGGCATCACGGCCGCGCGCCCTGATCGGCTACCTGTGCGGGTTCCTGATCGCGTCCGCGGTCCTCATCGCGCTGTCGTTTGCCCCGGCTGTGGCGCGGGGCGCTCGGCCAGGGGCTGGCATCCGCCGTCGCGCTCGTGGCCGCCCCGTTCCGACCGGTCAGGCCGACGCCGTACGCGCCTCGCGGACCAGCCGCATGTACGTGTCCCAGTCCCAGTGCGGCCCCGGGTCCGTGTGGTCCGTGCCCGGGACCTCCACGTGACCGATGATGTGCTCGCGGTCGACGGGGATGTCGTAGCGCGCGCAGATCCGGGCCGTGAGGCGGGCCGAGGCCTCGTACATCTCGTCAGTGAAGTCCTGCGGGCGGTCCACGAAGCCCGCGTGCTCGATGCCGACACTGCGCTCGTTGTAGTCGCGGTTGCCCGCGTGGTACGCCACGTCCAGCTCGCGGATCATCTGCGCGATGTGCCCGTCCTTGCGGACGATGTAGTGCGACGCCGCTCCGTGCGACGGGTCCTGGAAGACCCGCACGGCGCTGTCGAAGCTGCCCTGGGTGACGTGGATGACCACCATGTCTATGCCGTAGTCGTCGGGACGGTCCGCGCGGCGCCAGTTGGCGTCCGACGCGGCCACCCAGCGCGCGCCCGCGTAGTCGACCTCGCCGACCTTGCGGGGCTTCTCGACACCCGGCACGCGCCACCACAGACGCGCCAGCTCGTCCCGGGCCAGCAGGGCAGAGCCCGCCGCGGCCACCGTGCCACCGATCAGCAGCGCGCGACGGCCGACCTTCCGGTCGCCGTCCTTCGAAGCCTTCCGCTGTCCCATGTGATCGCCAACGGATACCCGGCGGCCTTGGTTCCCGCGCCCCCGTACCCTGGAAGGGTTATGACTGACACCCCGCAGCGCACCCGTCCCCTCCGCGTCCTGGCCGCCATGTCCGGCGGAGTCGACTCCGCCGTCGCCGCCGCCCGCGCGGCCGAGGCGGGCCACGACGTGACCGGCGTCCACCTCGCGCTCTCCGCCAACCCCCAATCCTTCCGCACGGGCGCGCGGGGCTGCTGCACCATCGAGGACTCGCGCGACGCCCGCCGCGCCGCGGACGTCATCGGCATCCCCTTCTACGTGTGGGACCTCGCCGACCGCTTCCGTGAGGACGTCGTCGAGGACTTCGTCGCCGAGTACGAGGCCGGGCGCACCCCCAACCCCTGCCTGCGCTGCAACGAGAAGATCAAGTTCGCGGCGCTGCTGGACAAGGCGCTGGCGCTGGGCTTCGACGCCGTCTGCACGGGCCACTACGCCAAGGTGATCGTCCACGAGGACGGCACGCGCGAGCTGCACCGCGCCTCCGACATGGCCAAGGACCAGTCGTACGTCCTCGGTGTCCTGGACGACAGGCAGCTCGCCCACGCGATGTTCCCCCTCGGTGACACGGTCACCACCAAGGACGAGATCCGCGCGGAGGCCGAGCGCAGGGGCCTGGCGGTGGCCAAGAAGCCCGACTCGCACGACATCTGCTTCATCGCCGACGGCGACACCCAGGGCTTCCTGGCCGACCGGCTCGGCAGGTCCGAGGGCGACATCGTCGACGAGTCCGGCAACCGGCTCGGCACGCACGAGGGCGCGTACGGCTTCACCATCGGCCAGCGCAAGGGCCTGCGCATCGGCACCCCGGCGCCCGACGGCAAGCCGCGCTACGTCCTCGACATCTCCCCGGTCACCAACACGGTCACGGTCGGCCCGGCCGACGCACTGGACGTCAACGCCCTGACCGCGATCAAGCCGCGCTGGTGCGGCGTCGCCCCCAGCGGCCCGGGCACCTACACGGCCCAGCTCCGCGCCCACGGCGGCGAGACCGAGGTCACCGCCGAGCTGGTCGACGGCCGGCTGGAGGTGTCGTTCGCGGAGCCGGTCCGCGGCGTCGCCCCCGGCCAGGCGATCGTCCTGTACGACGGCACACGCGTGGTGGGCTCGGCGACGATCGCGTCGACCAGGCGGGCGACGGCGGGCGTGGCCTGACCCCGCGGGGTGCGGACATCCGGGGCAGGCATGCCTCACGCGCGCGTGCCCCGTCCGGCTCAGCCGCCACGCGCGCGTGCCTCCGTCCCTCTCAGCCGCCGCGTGCTCACCCCCGCGTGAAGAACTCCGCCAGCGCCGGCGCCAGCACGTTCGGCTCCACCATGTGCGTCTGGCCCTGGAGCGTGCGGTACGACCCGTCGGGGACGGAGTCCGCGATCGCCCGGGCCGCCTCGCGCAGCCAGCCGGGGCTCGCGTCGCCCGCGACCGCCAGCACGGGGACGCCGATCGAGGCCAGCCGGGCGCGCGGGACCCGGCCGTCGCGCATGACGGCGTCGTCGTAGGCGAGGCTCGGGGCGAGCGCCTCCATGCCGGCCCACATGGGGGACTGGCGGGCGCCCTGGATCACCCCCTCGGCCAGGCCGGTCAGCCGCAGGAACAGCTCGACCGCGTCCCCGCGCCGCCCCTCGCCGAGTGCCTCCGTCAGACGCGCGGTGTACTCCGCGCGCTCCCTGGCGCCCTCCTCGGACATCGTGAACGGCGTCTCGTAGACCGCGACGCGCCGCACCGGCAGGCCGCTCGCCGCCGCCTCAAGTGCCAGTGCCCCGCCCGACGAGATGCCGTACAGGAACGCCTCGCCGCCCACCGCCTCGATCACCGCCGCGAGGTCCTCGACCTCACGCTCCACGGCGTACGGCGCCGTGTCCCCGCTGGCACCGCGACCCCGGCGGTCGTACACCACGGCCTGGAAACGCTCCGCGAGCGACACGGCCAGCGGCGCCAGGGTGCCGCCGGTCGACATCGCGCCGCTCACCAGGACGACCGCGGGGCCCCGGCCGGTGCTCTCGTAGGCGATGCGGGTGCCGTCACGCGAAAGGATCTTCTTGTCCATGCCCATGCAGACTGCCGCACGGCACGGTGTTCATCGATGAGGCGGGCCGCGCGTCAGCCGATCACATCACTTCCACCTCGTAGAAGCACAGGTGGTCCTTGATCTCCGCCACGTCCGGCTTCGGCTCCGGATACGCCCAGACGAGATCCGCGGCGTCCGGCAGCGACCAGTAGGACGCGGTGCCCTTGAACGGGCAGTACGTGCGCGTGCCGGACGGCGTCAGCAGGTCGAGGCGTACGTCCTCGGCCGGGATGTAGTAGCGATCGGGACAGCCCGTCTCGCGCAGGACGAGCGGCCGGTCGCTCTCCGCCAGGACCTGCCCGGCGTACACCACGCGCACGGGCCGGTCACTCTTCTTGATGGTGATGCGGTGCCCGGTGGTCACGAACGCCCTCCTCGGGGTAGCGGACTCCTCGGATACAGCGCACGTCGAAGCGGAGTTCTTCCCTCGCCGCAGGAGGCCACCCATGCGAGCCACGGAACCGGCCAGAAACCGCAGTGCCCTGGCCCACCAGGTCCGGTACGCCCTGCGCCACCCGGAGCGCGTGCCCGCGCACGCCCGGCGCGCGGTGCGAGACGCCTGGCTGCGGCTGCGATACCGCGACCACATCGCGTACTACCGCGCCGTGATGGCCTCCGACGCGGCGCGCAGCGCGGAGGCGGCGGTGGGACACAACCCCTCGCGCGAGGCGTGGCTGCGGATCGGGCGCATGCAGTTCGACTACCTCGTGAAGCACGGTCTCCGGCCGCACCACCGCATGCTGGAGATCGGCTGCGGCAACCTGCGCGCCGGGCGCCTGTTCATCGACTACCTCGACGCCGGGCACTACTACGGCATCGACATCTCGCCGCACATCCTGCTCGCCGCCCAGGACACCCTCGTGGCCGAGAAGCTCCAGCCCAATCTGCCCTACCTGGCGCTCGCCGACGACCTCACCTTCGCCTTCCTGCCCGACGCGCACTTCGACGTCGTACACGCCCACAGTGTCTTCTCGCACTCGCCGCTGCACGTCATCGAGGAGTGCTTCGCCCACGTCGGCCGGATCCTCGCGCCCGGTGGGTTCTTCGACTTCACGTTCGACCGCACCGAGGGCGAGGAGCACCAGGTGCTGCACGAGGACTTCTACTACCGGACGGCGACGCTGACCGAACTCGCCGCCAAGTACGACCTGGAGGCCCGGTTCATGGACGACTGGGAACAACTCCCGCACCGGCAGTCCAAAATGCGGGTCACCGCGACGGCGGACCGGGCCCGTACGGTGGGCTCATGAACATCTGTGTCTTCCTGTCCGCCGCCGACCTCGACGAGCGCTACACCCGTCCCGCGCGGGAGTTCGCCACGCTGCTGGGCAAGGGCGGCCACACCCTGGTGTGGGGCGGCTCCGACGTCGGCCTCATGAAGGTGGTCGCCGACGGGGTGCAGGAGGCGGGCGGCCGGCTCGTCGGCGTCTCCGTGCGGTTCCTCGCGGCCAAAACCCGCCCCGGCGTCGACGAGATGGTCGTCGCCCGTGACCTCGCCGAGCGCAAGAAGCTGCTCCTGGAGAAGGCCGACGCCGTGGTGATCATGGTCGGCGGCACCGGCACGCTCGACGAGGCGACCGAGATCCTGGAACTGAAGAAGCACGGCCACACGGACAAGCCCGTGGTCCTGCTCAACACCGCGGGCTTCTACGACGGCCTGAAGGAACAGTTCCGCCGTATGGAGGACGAGGGCTTCCTGCCTCGCCCGCTCACCGACCTGGTGTTCTTCGCGGAGGAGCCGGTGGGGGCGCTGGCGTACCTGGAGGAGAGCCGGGGCGTCGAGTGACCGCGCCCTGATGCGAGCATGGCCGGCATGGCTACTCATGTGATCACCGGAGCCGGCTCCGGCATCGGCGCCGCCGTGGCCCGCCGTCTGCACGCGCGCGGGGACGACCTCGTGCTGCACGCGCGCGACGCGGGCCGCGCGAAGGAGCTGGCGGCCGCGTTCCCCGGGGCGAAGACCCTGGTCGGCGACCTGGCCGACCCCGACAAGCTCTCCTGGGCCTTCTCCCACCAGTCGCTGCCCGACCGCGTGGACTCGCTGCTGCACATCGCCGGGGTCGTCGACCTCGGCCCGGTCGGCGAGCTCACCCCGAAGACCTGGCGTCACCAGCTCAACGTCAACCTCGTCGCTCCGGCCGAACTGACCCGCCACTTCCTGCCCCAGCTGCGTGCCGCCCGGGGCCACGTGGTCTTCGTCAACTCCGGCGCCGGTCTCAACGCCCACGCCGACTGGTCCGCGTACGCCGCCTCCAAGCACGGTCTGAAGGCCCTCGCCGACTCCCTGCGCCACGAGGAGCACGCGGGCGGCGTCCGCGTCACCTCGGTCTACCCCGGCCGCACGGCAAGCCCCATGCAGGCCAAGGTCCACCAGCAGGAGGGCAAGGAGTACGACGCGTCGAAGTGGATCGCCCCCGAGTCGGTCGCGACGACGATCCTGATGGCCCTGGACCTGCCGAGGGACGCCGAGGTCAACGACCTGACGGTACGACCGGGGAACTGACCGGCCGGGACGCTGCGTAGGCTGCTCCGGTGAGCGAAAACAGCCAGTTCAGGTTCGGTGCCGCCACGGGTGTCGGCTCCATGCCCGGAGGCGACGCCCGGGAAGCCGCCAGAACCGTCACCGGAACCTTCGAGGACTTCCCCTTCCTGCCCGAACTGCCCGCCCGCGGGCCCGGCGCGGACATGATCGGGCGGACCGCCGGCATGCTCGTCGAGCTGTACGCGCGCGTGGAGCCCAGCGGCTGGCGGCTCGGCGACCGCCCGGGACGGGACACCAAACGGGCCCGCTCCTGGCTCGGCCAGGACCTCGACGCGCTGGAGGAATTCACGCAGGAGTACCAGGGGCCGCTGAAGGTCCAGGCCGTCGGGCCCTGGACCCTCGCCGCCAACCTGGAGCTGCGAGGCGGCGAGGCCGCCCTCTCCGACCCCGGAGCCTGCCGCGACCTCGCCGCCTCCCTCGCCGAGGGGCTGCGTCTGCACCTCGCCGAGGTCCAGCGGCGGGTCCCCGGCGCGCAGATCGTCCTCCAGCTCGACGAGCCGTCCCTCACCGCCGTCCTGCGCGGCCAGGTGAAGAGCGCCAGCGGCTACCGCACCCACCGGGCCGTCGACCGGCAGATCGTCGAGGGCGCACTCCGCGACGTCGCCGGAGTGCACGGCGGCGGCCCGGTCGTCGTCCACTCCTGCGCACCGGACGTCCCGTTCGCCCTGCTGCGCCGGGCGGGCGCGGCGGCCGTCTCCTTCGACTTCTCCCTGCTCACCGAGCGTGACGACGAGGTGATCGGCGAGGCGGTGGAGGGCGGGACCCGGCTCTTCGCCGGTGTCGTCCCGTCCGCGGAGGGCCCATTGTCAGACCCTGCCGGTAGCGTCATGGGTGTCAGGACGCTGTGGCGCAGGCTGGGGCTGTCACCGGGGCTTCTCGCGGAGGCGGTCACGGTCACCCCGGCGTGCGGACTCGCGGGGGCCTCCCCGGGGTACGCGCGCGCGGCTCTCGCCCACTGCGTCCAGGCGGCGAGATCCCTCGCGGACAACCCAGAGTAACGGGAGGACGACACGGTGGCCGGCGACAAGCAAGCGGAGACGACGACGGTGCCCGCCGAGGCACGGGAGAAGCACGCGCGCCTCGCGGAGCAGATCGAGGAGCACCGCTTCCGCTACTACGTGAAGGACGCTCCCGTCGTCAGCGACGCGGAGTTCGACCAGCTGCTGCGTTCCCTGGAGGCACTGGAGGAGGAGTTCCCGGAGCTGCGCACCCCGGACTCGCCGACCCAGAAGGTCGCCGGTTCGTACGAGACGGAGTTCACGGCGGTCGAACACCGCCAGCGCATGCTCTCCCTCGACAACACCTTCAACGACGAGGAGCTCGCCGCCTGGTCGGAGCGCATCGCGAGGGAACTGGGCGAGCAGGACTACCACTTCCTGTGCGAGCTGAAGGTCGACGGCCTCGCCGTGAACCTCACCTACGAGCACGGCCGTCTGACCCGCGCGGCGACCCGCGGCGACGGCCGCACCGGCGAGGACATCACTCCGAACGTCCGGACGATCGCGGAGATCCCGGAGCGCCTCAAGGGCGACTCCGTCCCCGACCTCGTGGAGATCCGCGGCGAGGTCTACTTCCCGATGGAGAAGTTCCAGGAGCTCAACGCCCGTCTGGTCGAGGCCGGTGACAAGCCCTTCGCCAACCCGCGCAACGCGGCGGCCGGTTCACTGCGCCAGAAGGACCCGCGCGTCACGGCCACCCGCCCGCTGCACATGGTGGTCCACGGCATCGGCGCCCTGGAGGGCTTCACCGGCCTGACCCGCCTCTCCCAGGCCTACGACCTGCTCAAGACCTGGGGCCTGCCCACCTCCCGGCACAACAAGGTGGTCGACGGCCTCGACGGCGTACGGGAGTTCATCGCGTACTTCGGCGAGAACCGCCACTCCGTGGAGCACGAGATCGACGGCGTGGTCGTCAAGCTCGACGAGATCCCGCTCCAGGGCCGCCTCGGCTCCACCTCGCGCGCCCCGCGCTGGGCGATCGCGTACAAGTACGCGCCGGAGGAGGTCAACACCAAGCTCGTCAACATCCGCGTGGGCGTGGGCCGTACGGGCCGGGTCACGCCGTACGCCCAGGTCGAGCCGGTCACGGTCGCGGGCTCCGAGGTCGAGTTCGCCACGCTGCACAACCAGGACGTGGTCAAGGCCAAGGGCGTCCTCATCGGTGA